>NZ_JBQQBV010000004.1:0-414564 GCF_052246355.1 Streptomyces sp. 3N207
TCGCTGTGTTTCGGTGGTCATAGCGTGAGGGAAACGCCCGGTTACATTCCGAACCCGGAAGCTAAGCCTTTCAGCGCCGATGGTACTGCATGCGGGAGCGTGTGGGAGAGTAGGACACCGCCGAACTAACTGTGCAAGTCGTGGTCCCTGGACGTCAGTTCAGGGACCACGACTTTTTTGTATGTGGACACCGGCAGTTCACATTGCGTGGACATGATCCGAGCATGGGGACAACACAGTTGACCGCAGCGGGCGTCGGTGCAGGTGACGAGGTCGTGGTGCCGTCGTTCGGCGGGGCCGACGTCGCGCAGGCCGTACGAGAGCTCGGAGCGCGGCCTGTCTTTGCCGACATCGACGCCGACACCTACTGCCTTGATCCCGCGTCTGTGGCACATGCGGTGACTTCGCGGACCGCAGCCATCGTTCCCGTTCACCTCTTCGGTCACGCCGCGGATGTGGACGGCCTGCGCGGGCTGGGCGCGGAGCATGACGTACCTGTCGTCGAGTGGGAGCCACTGCCTCGTACGGACGCGATCGATGCGGTCCGGCGGCGCCAGTACGCCACGTACCTGGGGCGCCGTCTCAGGGGTGTCGTCGTGCCGACGGCCGGGGACGGAGAGGAGCACGCCTTCACGGCGTACGTCGTGCGGGTGCTCGGGAACGGGCGGCCCGATCGCGATGCCTTTCGGAGGGCGCTGCGAATGAGGGGCCTCGAATGTGAGGTTCCGGTGCGAGTGCCGGCTCACCGGCTGCCGGAGTACACGGAATACGCGCCGACTGTGCCGTTGCCGGAAGCCGAGCGGGCTGCTGACGAATGCTTGTCGCTTCCACTGAGTGCTGCCATGACGAAGAAGGACCTGCACCGTGTGGTGTCGGCCTGCAACGGGCTCGGGGGGCTGCTGCGGGAGCGCGCCAGCTGAGTGTGGTGGGGGCCCCAGCGTCAGTTCGATCCAGTGCCGTGGATCGGGTAAGATCGCTTTCGCTGACCGCGCCCCAATAGCTCAGTCGGCAGAGCGTCTCCATGGTAAGGAGAAGGTCAACGGTTCGATTCCGTTTTGGGGCTCCATACAAGCGAGTTGAAGGCCCCCGCCGTATGGCGGGGGCCTTCTTCGTATGTCTTTCGCTGTATGCGTTGTCCCGAGTGCCCTACTCCGGGACCCGCATCGCCAGGATGGCCATGTCGTCGGAGGGGGCGTCGGTGGCGAAGCGTTCGACGGCGCGCATGATGCGGGCTGCCACCGCGCCGGCGTTGAGGCCCGTGCAGGTGCCGAGGACGTCGGCCAGGCCGTCGTCGCCGAGCATGCGGGTGCCCTCACGGCGTTCTGTCACGCCGTCCGTCACGCACAGCAGTACGTCGCCGGGGTCGAGGGAGACGGTCTGCTCGTACAGTTCCAGGTCCTCCATGACGCCGAGCAGGGGCTGGGGGTCGGCGGCGGGTTCCACGCTGCCGTCCTGGCGGAGGCGCAGCGGCAGGGGGTGGCCCGCGCAGACGACCTTCAGCTCGGCGCTGCCGTCCCCCTGGGGACGCATCTCGCCGTAGAGGAGGGTGAGGAAGCGGCTGCGTGCCCCCTCGTCCAGGATGGCCGTGTTGAGGCGTTCCAGTACGGCCGGTCCGCCGAGGCCCTCGCGGGCGAGCAGGCGCAGCGCGTGCCGGGCCAGACCGGTGACGGCTGCTGCTTCGGGGCCCGTACCGCAGACGTCGCCGATGGCGAAGCCGTAGACACCTTCGCGGATCTCGAAGAGGTCGTAGAAGTCGCCGCCGACCTCGTTGCCTTCGCCCGCGGCGCGGTAGATGACCTCACGCTCGATCCCGCCTGTGATGTCGGGCAGTTCGGGCGGCAGGAGGCTGCGCTGGAGGGACTGGCTGATGGCGGTGCGCTCGGAATAGAGGCGCGCGTTGTCCAGGGCGAGCGCGGCGCGGCGGGAGAGGTCCTCGGCCAGTTCCAGGATCTCCTGCCGGAAGCGCTCGTCGGTGGGCTTGCCCAGGGTCAGCATGCCGATGACGCGGTTGCGCGCCACCAGAGGCAGTACGACGGTCTCGCCGCCGACGGCCGCCGCGGTGGCCAGGCTTGTGCCGGGGGAGAGTTGGTGGTCCTCGCCGTCCAGCGAGACGTTGCGCAGCGAGGTGCGCAACGCGGCCGAGTGCGCGGCTTCGGTGGGCGCCGTCCAGACGCGTGCTCCGGGCGTGGGGACGGGCTCGGGCGGGTCGACCTTGGCGAGCAGCGCCTTGAGGTTGTCGATGCGGTCCTCGTCCTCGTGCAGTACGTACGAGAGCTTGGGGTCCGAGCCCTGGTCGGCGACGGTGTAGACAGCGCACCAGGTGGCCAGCGTGGGGACCGTCATCTGGGCCATCAGGGCGAGCGTCTGGTCGCGGTCGAGGGTGCCGGCGAGCAGGTCGGAGGCTTCGACGAGGAAGGAGAGCGAGCCGCGTCGCAGACGTTCCAGCTCGGTGAGGCGTGCGCGCTCCACGGCGAGGGCGATGCGGTCGGCGGCGAACTGGAGGCGCAGGGCCTCCTCGTTCGTGTAGCGGCCGGGCGCCTCAGTGGCGACGCCGAGGGAGCCGGTGAGTCGGCCCTCGACCTTGAGCGGCACGGTGACCACGGAGCGCATGCCCGTGCCGTCCAGGAGCGGCACGGCGCCGGGTACGACGGTGAGGTCCTCGTGCACGGAGGGCATCCGGGCCGAGCCGTACCGGCCGCTGCCGGTCTCGACGGGGACGCGGGCGAACCGTTGGCGGGCCGAGGGGAGACCTGTGGAGGCGCGGACCTCCAGTTCGGTTTCGTCGTCGGTGGCCAGCAGCAGATAGGCGGAGTCGCCGTCCAGCATGTCCCTGGCACGTTCGACGGTGCGCTGGAGCAGGCCGTCGAGGTCGTCGGGGGCCGGGGAGCCGATGAAGACCTCGAAGGGGTCGGCGGCGGACTGCTCCTGGGAGTCGCCTGCGGTGCCGGTGTTGTCGTGGGAGAGCACGCGGGGCGGCGACTGGAGCACGGCGCGCTCGTGCTCCCGTACCAGCAGGCAGACCGTGGAGGGCTCGCCGTCGCTGTCACGTACCCGCAGGTGGGAGGCGTAGACGGGGATGGTGCGGCCGTCCGAGCCGCGCATGCCGTAGGAGCCCTCCCAGCGGGAGAGGCGCAGCGCCTCGGCGACGCCGGTGCCGGTGCCGGGGGTGTGCGGCCAGGCGGCGAAGTCGGTGAGGGGTTTGCCGACGACCTGTTCCGCCGGGTAGTCGAACAGCTCCGTGGCGTCCTCGTTCCAGGCGCTGATCGAGCCGCTGCGGTCCACCTGGATGACGGCTACCCGGACGCGGGTGTCGGTGACCGGCAGCGCGGTGTCCGGGAGCGCCGGGCCTGCCGTACGGGTGCCGACAGGGCGCTCGGGGAGGTCGAGACGGAACCAGACGCGCTTGTCGGCCGCCGTGTAGTCGACGCCCCAGCGGGTGGCCAGTGCCGAGGCGAGCAGCAGCCCGCGGCCCCCTTCGCGGTCGGGGCTGGCGGGCTGCGGGTTGACTTCCTGGAGGGGTAGCTCGCGCTCGGGGTAGCGGTCGATTACCTCGATGCGGACGCCGTCCTCGTCACGCAGGCACAGCACCTCGGCGGCCGTGCCGGCGTGCACCACGGCGTTGGTGACCAGCTCGCTGGTGAGGACGACGGCGTCGTCGACGATGTCGGACAGGCCCCAGCCCTGGAGGGTGTCGCGTACGAAGCCGCGCGCGGTGGCGACGGACCGGCCCACCGGCTCGAAGGTGGCGGCGGCTCGTGCGGTGATCACTTGTCTCCCCATGGATGTCCTGTCGGCCAGGCGCACTCCTGTGCGCTGTGCGGTCAGGGCCGTAACGGTCCCCGCCTCGTCGTTCGGGCCTTGTTGTGAGCCCACGGCGCTCGGGGGGACCCCGGTGGGGAGCCCCCCGCGCTCGGCGCTCTGCTCTTGCGTCACCGCAGCGCCCCTCCGTCGCCCTTCGTACTCACACCGCTGCCCCCTGCGAAGCCCCTACCCAATCGGACCCGGTCGGGCACCCCGCCGACATGGGGGTGAACGGACAGCCGGGTGCCAGGTTACTTACGTATCCACGGCGAGTGGCTGCCGGATGCGGGTGATTTCCCTCCGGGCCCGCAAACGCAGTGCGGTATGCCATGCTGCCGAACTGTTATCGCCGGGTTCGGGCAGGGTGAAACACTGGGAAGGCTCGGAGTACAGGGCCCGGGCAGGAAGGTCGACCCGCAGGAGGGGCAGTGGAGTCTGGCACAACCGCGCGTAGCGCCAACACGCGCGTGAAGGGCGGACGGTCCCGGAAGAGCGGGACGATCGAGGTGGACGCCGCCGCCGTCAACAAGCTCCTGGCAGGGCTGACGGCGATGCGGGACGGCAACTTCCGCAAGCGGCTCACCGTGACCGGTGAGGGCCCGATGGCCGAGATCGCCGCGGTCTTCAACGAGGTCGCGGACCAGAATCTGCATCTGACGGGCGAGCTGTCCCGGGTGCGGCGGGTGGTTGGCCGTGAGGGAAAACTCACAGAGCGGTTGCAGACCGGTACCTGTGAGGGCTCGTGGGCGTCAGCGATCGATGCGGCGAACGCGTTGGTGGACGACCTGGTGTGGCCCGTCTCCGAGGTGGGGAGGGTGCTGTCGGCCGTCGCCGACGGTGATCTGGAGCAGCGCATGGATCTGCGCTCGCGCGGGGCCGAGGGCGGCGGGCATCCGCTGCGCGGGGAGTTCCTGAAGGTCGGCCGTACGGTCAACGGGCTGGTGGACCAGCTGTCGGCGTTCACGGACGAGGTGACGAGAGTCGCCAGCGAGGTCGGCACCGAGGGCAAGCTGGGCGGCCAGGCCCGGGTGCGCGGAATGTCCGGTTCCTGGAAGGATCTGACCGATTCGGTCAACACCATGGCGTCGCGGCTGACGGCCCAGGTGCGGGACATCGCGCTGGTGACGACGGCGGTTGCCAAGGGCGACCTGTCACGCAAGGTGACCGTTCATGTCGCCGGTGAAATGCTGGAGCTGAAGAACACCGTCAACACGATGGTCGACCAGCTTTCCTCCTTCCAGTCCGAGGTCACCCGGGTCGCCCGCGAGGTCGGCACCGAGGGCGAGCTGGGCGGCCAGGCGCGGGTGCAGGGCGTCGCGGGCGTGTGGAAGGACCTGACGGACTCCGTCAACCTGATGGCGGGAAATCTGACCTCCCAGGTGCGCGAGATCGCCCAGGTGACCACGGCGGTCGCGAACGGCGACCTGTCGCAGAAGATCACCGTGAACGCGCGGGGCGAGGTGGCGCAGCTCGCCGAGACGATCAATGCGATGACGGACACGCTGCGCACGCTCGCGGACGAGGTCACACGGGCCGCCAGCGAGGTCGGTACGGACGGTGTGCTGGGCGGCCAGGCGGTCGTCCCGGGTGCTGCCGGGATCTGGAAGGATCTGACCGATTCGGTCAACTCCGCTTTCCGTAATCTGACCGCTCAGGTGCGGGACATCGCTCAGGTGACGACGGCGGTGGCGAACGGTGATCTGTCGCAGAAGGTCACCGTCGATGTCTCCGGCGAAATGCAGGAGTTGAAGAACACCGTCAACACGATGGTCGACCAGCTCTCCGCCTTCGGCGCGGAGGTGACCCGCGTCGCCCGGGAGATCGGCGTCGAGGGTGAGCTGGGCGGCCAGGCGGCAGTGCCGGGCGCGGCCGGCACCTGGAAGGATCTGACCGATTCGGTCAACACCGCTTTCCGCAACCTGACGGGCCAGGTGCGCAACATCGCTCAGGTGACGACGGCGGTGGCGAACGGTGATCTGTCGCAGAAGGTCACCGTGGACGTCTCCGGCGAGATGCTTCAGCTGAAGAACACCGTCAACACGATGGTGGACCAGCTGTCGTCCTTCGCCGAGCAGGTGACCCGGATGGCCCGGGACGTGGGCACAGAAGGCCGACTGGGCGGTCAGGCTCGGGTGGACGGTGTCTCGGGCACCTGGAAGGACCTGACGAACTCCGTCAACTTCATGGCCAACAACCTGACTTCTCAGGTCCGGCAGATCGCTCAGGTGACGACGGCGGTCGCGCGTGGTGATCTGTCGCAGAAGATCGAGGTCGATGCCCGGGGCGAGATCCTGGAGCTGAAGAACACCATCAACACGATGGTCGACCAGCTCTCCGCCTTTGCCGACCAGGTCACGCGAGTGGCCCGGGAGGTCGGTACGGAGGGCCGGCTGGGCGGTCAGGCCCAGGTGCCGGGCGTTGCGGGTGTGTGGCGAGATCTGACCGATTCCGTGAACGGTATGGCGGGCAACCTGACCAGCCAGGTGCGCAACATCTCGCAGGTGGCGACCGCGGTCGCGCGTGGTGATCTGTCGCAGAAGATCGACGTGGACGCCCGGGGCGAGATCCTGGAGCTGAAGACCACGCTGAACACGATGGTCGACCAGCTGTCGTCGTTCGCCGAGGAGGTGACGCGGGTCGCCCGCGAGGTCGGCACCGAGGGCATGCTGGGCGGTCAGGCAGAGGTCAAGGGCGTCTCGGGCACCTGGAAGGACCTCACCCAGTCCGTGAACTTCATGGCGAACAACCTGACCTCGCAGGTCCGCAACATCGCCGAGGTCACCACGGCTGTCGCACAGGGCGATCTGTCCAAGAAGATCACCGTCGACGCCAAGGGCGAGGTGCTCGCTCTTGTGACGACCGTCAACACCATGGTGGACACGCTCTCGTCGTTCGCCGAGCAGGTGACCCGGGTGGCCCGTGAGGTGGGCACCGAGGGCATCCTCGGCGGCCAGGCGCGGGTGCGTGATGTGTCGGGTATCTGGAAGGACCTGACCGACAACGTCAACATCATGGCCAACAATCTGACCAGCCAGGTGCGGAACATTTCGCAGGTCGCCACTGCGGTCGCGGGCGGTGACCTGACCAAGAAGGTCACCGTCGAGGCCAGCGGCGAAGTGGCGCAGCTCGCGGACACCGTCAACACGATGGTCACGACGCTCTCGTCGTTCGCCGAGCAGGTGACGCGGGTGGCCCGTGAGGTGGGCACAGACGGCGTGCTGGGCGGCCAGGCGCGCGTGCAGGGCGTCGCGGGTACGTGGAAGGACCTGACGGAGTCCGTGAACTCCATGGCGTCCAATCTGACCGGCCAGGTGCGGCAGATCGCCATGGTCACCACCGCAATCGCCAAGGGTGATCTGACCAAGAAGATCGACATCGAGGCCAACGGCGAGATCCTCCAGCTGAAGACGACCATCAACACGATGGTCGACCAACTGTCGTCGTTCGCCGAGCAGGTGACCCGAGTGGCCCGCGAAGTGGGCACCGAGGGCCAGTTGGGCGGTCAGGCGCGCGTCCCGGGCGTCGCCGGTACATGGAAGGACCTGACCGACTCCGTCAACGAGATGGCGGGCAACCTCACCCGTCAGGTGCGGGCGATCGCCGAGGTCGCCACCGCGGTGACCCGCGGCGACCACAACGTCCACATCGACGTGGAGGCGGCCGGGGAGATCCTGGAGCTTCAGGGCTACATCAACACGATGATCGCGAACCTGCGCGACACCACCCAGGCCAACCAGGAGCAGGACTGGCTCAAGGGCAACCTGGCACGGATCTCCGGACTGATGCAGGGCCGCCGCGACCTGCGGGACGTGGCCGGGCTCATCATGAGTGAGCTGACGCCGGTGGTCTCCGCACAGCATGGCGCGTTCTTCATCTCGCTGCCGGAGGGCACCCCCGAGGGCGCGGTGGGCGTCGGCGCGGGGCCCGGCGAGGACGGCTCGTACGAGCTGCGGATGCTGGGCAGTTACGGCTACTGCACCGACAGCATGCCCACCTCCTTCCTGCCCGGCGAGTCCCTGGTCGGGACGGCCGCGAAGGAGAAGCGCACCATCGAGATGGGCAATGTGCCGCCCGGCTACCTGAAGATCGCCTCGGGGCTGGGTGAGGCGCCGCCCGCGCATCTGGTGGTGCTCCCCGTCATCTTCGAGGGCACGGTGCTCGGCGTGATCGAGCTGGCGTCCTTCCAGCCGTTCGGGCAGATCCAGCGGGACTTCCTCAACCAGATCGCCGAGATGATCGCGACGAGCGTCAACACCATCAGCGTCAATATGCGTACGGAACGGCTGCTGGAACAGTCGCAGGAGCTGACGGCGCAGTTGAAGGAGCGCTCGGGGGAGCTGGAGAGCCGGCAGAAGGCACTTCAGGAGTCCAACGCGGCGCTGGAGGAGAAGGCCGAACAGCTCGCCCAGACCAACAGCGACATCGAGATCAAGAACCGGGAGATCGAGGAGGCGCGGCAGGTGCTGGAGGAGCGTGCCGAGCAGCTGTCCGTCTCGATGCGCTACAAGTCCGAGTTCCTGGCCAACATGTCGCACGAGTTGCGTACGCCGCTCAACTCGCTGCTGATCCTGGCCAAGCTGCTGGCGGACAACGCGGAGAACAACCTGTCGCCCAAGCAGGTCGAGTTCGCCGAGACGATCCATGGAGCGGGCTCCGACCTGCTGCAGCTGATCAACGACATCCTCGATCTGTCGAAGGTCGAGGCGGGCAAGATGGACGTCAGCCCGACGCGGATCGCACTGGTGCAACTGGTCGACTATGTGGAGGCCACTTTCCGTCCGCTGACGGTGGAGAAGGGGCTGGATTTCTCGGTGAGTGTCTCGCCGGAGCTGCCGGCCACGCTGCACACCGACGAGCAGCGGCTGCTGCAGGTGCTGCGCAACCTGCTGTCCAACGCGGTCAAGTTCACCGACAGCGGCGCCGTCGAGCTGGTGATCCGCTCGGCCCGTTCGGATGTGCCCGACGCGATCCGCGAGCAGATGCTGGAGCACGGCTCGCTGCGGGACCCGGACGCCGACCTGATCGCGTTCTCGGTGACGGACACCGGTATCGGTATCGCGCAGAGCAAGATGCGCGTCATCTTCGAGGCGTTCAAGCAGGCCGACGGCACCACCTCGCGCAAGTACGGCGGCACGGGCCTGGGGCTGTCCATCAGCCGGGAGATCGCCCGGCTGCTGGGTGGTGAGATCTACGCGGTCAGCGAGCCGGGCCGCGGCTCGACCTTCACCCTCTATCTGCCGCTGCACCCCACGGAGCTGCCGCCGCAGGGCTACGGACAGCTCGCCTCCGGCAGCGGCCCGCTGGCCCTCCCGGAGGCGCGGACGGCCGCAGCGGCGGCCCGGGCCGCCGAGCACGACGAGGCGGCGCAGGCAGCACGCGGCGAGAGCGGCGAGACGCCCCCGGAGGCCGTCGAGCAGACCGCGGAGGAGGCGGCGCACTCACTGGCCGACCGGCGGCGGCTGCGGGACGCCAGCGGACAGGCGCAGCCCGAACTGCCCCCGGAGGCCCGCCCGTCGTCCCCGAGTGCCGAGAACGGCGCAGGGGCGGTCAACGGGACCGTCAACGGGGCAGGGCCATGGGGCAACGGGGCGGCGCCGCGAGCTGCCGCGCCCGATGGGCAGCAGGGAGGCGTCGCGGCCGACACCACAGGCGGGACCGCCGGGGCGCCCGGACAGGGAGCGGCCACCCAGAGTGACCAGGCGCCGTCCCCTGCAGCGGGAGGTACCGGCGAGCTGGCCGGCCGGAAGGTGCTCATCGTCGACGACGACATCCGCAATGTCTTCGCGCTCACCAGCGTGCTGGAGCAGCACGGACTGCAGGTGCTCTACGCCGAGAACGGCCGTGAAGGCATTGAGGTGCTCGAACAGCACGACGACGCTGCCGTGGTCCTGATGGACATCATGATGCCGGAGATGGACGGTTACGCGACGACGGCGGCCATCCGTAAGATGCCGCAGTTCGCCGGGCTGCCGATCATCGCGCTGACCGCCAAGGCGATGAAGGGCGACCGGGAGAAGAGCATCGAGGCCGGTGCTTCCGACTACGTCACCAAGCCGGTGGACACTGATCATCTGCTGGATGTCATGAGGCGGTGGATGGATGGCGGGTGAATATGACACCGTGTCGATGAGGGCCACATGTTGACTCAGTGTGGTCAAGTGCGTGTGGAAACACGGTAAAGCGGGAACCTTTTGGTCCCCTGGGGCGTTTCTGCTACGTGCACAGTGACATCTCGGTGACAGGGTGTGGCGGACCGCAGGGTGCGGCTACCATGACCGGCACAAGGACGGGCGGCGGCGACAGGAAGCCGCTCCCAGGGGCGGCGTCCGAAAGGCTGCCGGGGCGAGGAGGACGGGCCATGGTGCAGAAGGCCAAGATCCTCCTGGTCGATGACCGGCCGGAGAATCTGCTGGCGCTGGAGGCCATTCTCTCCGCGCTCGATCAGACGCTGGTACGGGCATCGTCAGGGGAGGAAGCGCTCAAAGCGCTGCTGACCGACGACTTCGCGGTCATTCTGCTGGATGTCCAGATGCCGGGGATGGACGGTTTCGAGACGGCTGCCCATATCAAGCGCCGCGAGCGCACCCGCGACATCCCGATCATCTTCCTCACGGCCATCAACCACGGTCCGCACCACACCTTCCGCGGCTACGCGGCCGGTGCGGTCGACTACATCTCCAAGCCGTTCGACCCCTGGGTGCTGCGGGCGAAGGTCTCGGTCTTCGTCGACCTGTACATGAAGAACGTTCAGCTGCGCGAGCAGGCGTCGCTGCTGCGGCTCCAGTTGGAGGGCAACGGCGGCGAGCGGCGTTCCGGTGCCGAGGACGGCGACGACGAGGCTCAGGGCCTGCTGGTCGAGCTCTCAGCGCGGCTGGCGGCCGTCGAGGAGCAGGCCGAGGCGCTCACCAAGCAACTGGGCGACTCGGCTGACGCCGCGACATCCGCGACCGCCGCACATCTGGAGCGCAAACTGGCCGGGCTGCGCAGCGCACTTGACGCACTGGGGCCGGGCACCGACGGCGACCCCTCGCCCCAGGTTCCCTCCCAGAACTGACCGGTTCCTTCCGCAGTCGACGGGCCGCTTCCTCCGTGGCCGACAGTTCGTCCCGGAACTCACAAGCACCTCACGGAACTGACGCCGGGTTCGGCCCGAACTGACTCCTGCTCCGGAACCGGGCCCGGTGCCTGTGCGGTCGCCCCGGGCATCCGTGCCTCGGGTGCCCGGCACAGGTAACCTCACACCTATGGCCTCACGCGCGTCGGGAACAGGAAAGGCTGCCAAGAAAGCACCCGCGAAAAAGGCTGCCCCGAAAGCCGCGAAGGCGGCCCCGGCGAAGAAGGCGCCGCCCAAGAAGGCACCCGCCAAGAAGACCGCGGCCAAGGGCGGCAAGGGCAACGGCAAGGGCAAGGCGGCGCCGTCGCCCACCAGTGGCGTCCTCAAGGTGCTGAAGGCATGCTGGCTCGGTCTCGCCCACGCCGTCGGTGCTCTCTTCCGCGGTATAGGACGCAGCGGCAAGGCGCTGGACCCGGCGCATCGCAAGGACGGCCTGGCGCTGCTGCTGCTCGGGATCGCGCTGATCGTCGCGGCGGGCACCTGGTCCAACCTCCAAGGCCCGGTCGGCGATCTGGTGGAGATGCTGGTGACCGGCGCGTTCGGCAGGCTCGACCTGCTGGTGCCGATACTGCTCGCCGTCATCTCCGTGCGGCTGATCCGCCATCCGGAGAAGCCCGAGGCCAACGGCCGTATCGTGATCGGGCTTTCGGCACTCCTCCTCGGTGTGCTGGGGCTCGTCCACATCGGCTGCGGTGCACCCGGCAGGGGCGAGGGCGACGACGCGCTGCGGGACGCGGGCGGTCTGATCGGCTGGGGGGTCTCCCGGCCGCTGATCGTCACCATGGGCGAGATGCTGGCTGTGGCGCTGCTGGCGCTCGTCACCGTCTTCGGGCTGCTGGTCGTGACGGCCACGCCGGTCAACGCCATCCCGCAGCGGCTGCGGGCCGCCGGGGTCCGGCTCGGCATCGTCCAGCCGGTGGCCGGCTACGACTACGGCACCGAGCCGGACGACGAGGGCGAACCGGCTTCCGCGCGGCGTGCGCACAACATGCGCAAGGAACAGATCGCACCCGCGCTCGCCGAGAAGGAAGCGCTCGACCGCCGTCGGCGCTCCGGCCGCCAGGGCAGGCGGGGTGCCGAAACGCAGGAGCCGCTGCCCGAGGAAGGCGTGGTGGTCAGCGCGAGCGCGGGCGAGACCGAGCGGACGCTGGACGCCGTCGATGTGGCCGCCGCTGCCGCCGCCTCGCTGGACGGTGCCGTGGTCAACGGCATCCAGCCCTCGCCGGTGGTGGCCGATCTGACCAGTTCGGTCGCCAAGTCCCGTGGCAGGAAGCGCCGGAGCGGTGATGCGGAGCCCTCCGCGCCGGGGGCCCGGGGCGAGGGCGGCCGGCACGGCGCCCAGGCCGGCCACGCCCAGTACGCGGCCCCGGCGGGCAACGAGCTCACCGAGCAGACCCCGGTGCCGGACCTGACCAGGGCGCCGGCGCTGCCGGAACCCGCCGACCTCCCCCCGCGTGCCGAACAGCTCCAGCTGGCCGGGGACATCACCTACGCGCTGCCCTCGCTGGACCTGCTGGAGCGCGGCGGGCCGGGGCGCTCCCGCAGCGCCGCCAACGACCAGGTGGTGCGGTCACTGACCACCGTCTTCACCGAGTTCAAGGTCGACGCCGCGGTAACCGGCTTCACCCGCGGCCCCACCGTCACCCGCTACGAGGTCGAGTTGGGCCCCGGCGTGAAGGTCGAGAAGATCACGGCGCTGGCCAAGAACATCGCCTACGCGGTCGCCAGCCCCGATGTGCGCATCATCAACCCGATCCCCGGCAAGTCCGCGGTGGGCATCGAGATCCCCAACAGCGACCGGGAGATGGTCAATCTCGGCGATGTGCTGCGCTCCGCCGAGTCCGCGGGCGAGGAGCATCCGCTGCTGGTCGGGCTCGGCAAGGACGTCGAGGGCGGTTATGTTTCGGCCAACCTGGCGAAGATGCCGCACATCCTGGTCGCGGGCTCCACCGGCTCGGGTAAGTCCTCCTGCATCAACTGCCTCATCACTTCGGTGATGGCCCGGGCCACGCCGGAGGATGTCCGGATGGTGCTCGTGGACCCCAAGCGGGTCGAGTTGACCGCCTACGAGGGCATCCCGCACCTGATCACGCCGATCATCACCAACCCCAAGAAGGCCGCCGAGGCGCTGCAGTGGGTCGTCCGCGAGATGGACCTGCGCTACGACGACCTGGCGGCGTTCGGATTCCGCCATATCGACGACTTCAACGATGCGGTGCGCGCCGGCCGGGTCCAGGCGCCGGAGGGCAGCGAGCGGGAGCTGACGCCGTACCCCTATCTGCTGGTGATCGTGGACGAGCTGGCGGACCTGATGATGGTGGCCCCGCGCGACGTGGAGGACGCGATCGTGCGGATCACCCAGCTGGCGCGGGCCGCGGGCATCCATCTGGTGCTGGCCACCCAGCGGCCCTCGGTCGACGTCGTCACCGGTCTCATCAAGGCCAACGTCCCCTCCCGGCTCGGTTTCTCCACCTCCTCCCTGGCCGACAGTCGCGTCATCCTCGACCAGGGCGGCGCCGAGAAGCTCATCGGCAAGGGCGACGGGCTGTTCCTGCCGATGGGCGCCAGCAAGCCGATCCGGATGCAGGGCGCCTACGTCAACGAGCGCGAGATCCAGGTGGTCGTCGAGCACTGCAAGGCGCAGATGACGCCCGTCTTCCGGGAGGACGTCACCAGTGGTCAGGGCAAGAAGAAGGAGATCGACGAGGAGATCGGCGACGACATGGATCTGCTCTGCCAGGCGGCGGAGCTGGTCGTCTCCACCCAGTTCGGCTCCACCTCGATGCTCCAGCGCAAGCTGCGGGTGGGCTTCGCCAAGGCCGGGCGGCTGATGGACCTGATGGAGTCGCGGGGTGTGGTGGGCCCGAGCGAGGGCTCCAAGGCGCGCGACGTACTGGTCAAGCCCGACGAGCTGGACGGGGTGCTCGCGGCCATCAGAGGCGGCGAGTAGCCCCAGCGGCACTGAGCGGCCCCCGCGGCACTGAGCAGACCGCGCAGCGCTGGTGAGACCGGCTGCGCGGGCGGCACGCTCACTCGAAAGGGCGAGCGAGGCAACCGTTTCCGTGGTCTATACGTCAAGTTGAGGGAAGGGACGGCTCAAGGCGTCGGCGCACCCGGCTCGCGCGGGCGCCCACCCGGCGCAGCTCGGTCATACGTACGCCATACATATGGCGTACAAAGTTGCTCCGCCCGCTTGCCCCACCCTTTTGCCTGGCCCCTAGACTGAACCTCCAGCAGGTGGCTACACGCTCGAAAGGCGCCCCCGTGTCCATCGGCAACTCCCCCGAAGAGGACCGGCCTCCGGTCGGTCGAGCCCTCCAGCAGGCCCGTATCGACGCACGGTTGACCGTGGAAGAGATCAGTACCTCCACGCGGGTGCGAGCCCCGATCGTGCAGGCGATCGAGCAGGACGACTACTCCCGGTGCGGTGGGGACGTGTACGCGCGCGGCCATATCCGCACACTGGCGCGCGCTGTCGGGCTCGACGGTGACGCCCTGGTCGCGCAGTACGACGAGGAGCACGGCGGCCGTCCCGAGCCGACCCCGCCCGCCACGCTGTTCGACGCGGAGCGCATCCGTGCCGAGCCGCGCAGGCCCAACTGGACCGCTGCCATGGTCGCTGCCATCGTCGTGGTGATCGGTTTCGTCGGCTTCACTCTCGTCAGCGGTGGCGGCGAGGACTCCGGCAAGCAGGCCGCCGAGGAGGCACCGTCCCCGGCTCCGTCCAAGGGAGCCTCCGACAAGCCGTCCCCCTCCAAGACGAACGACCCCAAGCCCTCCGAGAGCGCAATCGCAGGGGCACCCGCCGACAAGGTCACCGTGCGGATGACCGCGGAGAAGGGCAACAGCTGGGTGTCCGCCAAGGACCACAACGGGCGGCTGGTCCACGAAGGAGTGCTCAAGGAGGGCCGCTCCAAGACCCTCACCGACGACAAGCGGCTCGACCTCGTGCTGGGCAACGCGGGCGGCGTGAAGCTGTACGTCAACGGCAAGCAGGTCAAGCACGCGGGCGAGGTCGGCCAGGTGCAGCGCCTCAGCTACACCCGCGGCGACCCGGAGGCCGGCTGACCGCCCTGTCGGCCGCCCCTGACCGACCGGCCCACGGTGACGCAGCTCGCCGGGGCCGGTGAGCTGCGCGGTCGCAACCTGGCGGCGGGTGGTGCTTACGGGACGAAGTAGGCTGAGCCCATGCCCGATCGCCGTACCGTCGCCCTTGTCACTCTCGGCTGCGCACGTAACGAGGTGGACTCGGAGGAGCTCGCAGGCCGCCTGGCGGCGGATGGCTGGGATCTCGTCGAGGACGCCGCCGAAGCCGATGTCGCCGTCGTCAACACCTGCGGTTTCGTCGAGGCCGCCAAGAAGGACTCCGTCGACGCGCTCCTGGAGGCGAACGACCTCAAGAGTGCGGCCCGTCAGGGCGAGGGCAGAACCCAGGCTGTGGTGGCCGTCGGCTGCATGGCCGAGCGGTACGGCAAGGAGCTCGCCGACGCGCTGCCGGAGGCGGACGGAGTCCTCGGGTTCGACGACTACGCGGATATCTCCGACCGGCTCCAGACCATCCTGAGCGGCGGTGTGCACGCGCCGCACGTCCCGCGCGACCGGCGCAAGCTGCTGCCTGTGAGCCCCGCCGAGCGTCAGAGAGCCGCTGTCGCGCTGCCGGGGCACGGCGCATCCCAGCCGACCGGGGCTGCTGCTGCGGCCGAGGCGGTCGAGGCGGTCGAGTCAGCGCCCGCGGACCTGCCCGAAGGGGTCGCGCCTGCGTCGGGGCCGCGTGCACCGCTGCGGCGGCGGCTGGGCAGCAGCCCCGTCGCCTCCGTCAAGCTTGCCTCCGGCTGCGACCGGCGCTGCTCCTTCTGCGCCATCCCCTCCTTCCGCGGCTCCTTCATCTCCCGCCGCCCCGCGGACGTGCTCACCGAGACCCGGTGGCTGGCCGAGCAGGGCGTGCGGGAGATCATGCTCGTCTCGGAGAACAACACCTCCTACGGCAAGGACCTGGGCGACATCCGGCTGCTGGAGACGCTGCTGCCCGAGCTGGCGGCCGTCGACGGCATCGAGCGGGTACGGGTGAGCTACCTGCAGCCCGCCGAGATGCGGCCGGGTCTGATCGATGTCCTGACCGGCACGGAGAAGGTGGCGCCGTACTTCGACCTGTCCTTCCAGCACTCGGCGCCGGGCGTGCTGCGCGCAATGCGGCGCTTCGGCGACACCGACCGCTTCCTCGGTCTGCTGGAGGAGATCCGTAAGCGGGCGCCCCAGGCGGGTGCGCGCTCGAACTTCATCGTCGGCTTCCCCGGCGAGACCGAGCAGGACCTGGCCGAACTTGAGCGCTTCCTGACCGAGGCCCGCCTCGACGCGATCGGTGTGTTCGGGTACTCGGATGAGGAGGGCACCGAGGCCGCCGGATACGCGGAGAAGGTGCCCGCCGAGGAGGTCGCCGAGCGGCTCGCACATATCTCGCGGCTCGCCGAGGAGCTGACAGCCCAGCGCGCCGAGGAGCGTGTGGGGGAGACCGTGCGGGTTCTGGTCGAGGCTGTTGACGAGGACGAGGGCCCCCTCGGGCGCGGTGCGCACCAGGCCCCGGAGACCGACGGTCAGGTGCGGCTGGAGCTGTCGGGGACGTCCGGTCCGGCGGGGGCGGGGCAGGACCTGGCGGTCGGCCGTATGGTCGAGGCGCGGGTGGTCGCAGCCGAGGGCGTCGACCTGGTCGCGGAGCCGCTCGTGGCGGCCGTTGCGGGGCAGGGTGCTGCCCCGGCCGCTCGCGCCGGCGTTGCCGATGCCGGTGTTGCCGACGGGGCTCGCCAGGTCCGCGAGGAGGCGGGCAGATGACCGGAGTCCCGGCCTCCGCGGCACGGCGTGGCACCGTCCCCAAGCCGAAGGCGGTGAGCACCGTACGCCCTGTGAGCCTGTGGAACATCGCGAACATCCTGACCATGATGCGACTGCTGCTGGTGCCGGGATTCGTGCTGCTCATGCTGGCGGACGGCGGGCACGATCCGGCCTGGCGCTCGTTCGCCTGGGCGGCCTTCATCATCGCCATGATCACCGACCTGTTCGACGGGGAGCTGGCCCGTCGGTACAACCTCGTCACGGATTTCGGAAAGATCGCCGACCCCATCGCGGACAAGGCGATCATGGGTGCCGCGCTGATCTGCCTCTCCGCCCTCTCCGACCTGCCCTGGTGGGTCACCGGCGTGATCCTCTTCCGGGAGCTGGGCATCACGCTGCTGCGGTTCTGGGTGATCAGACACGGAGTGATTCCGGCCAGCCGCGGCGGCAAGATGAAGACGCTCGCCCAGGGCGTCGCCGTCGGCATGTACATCCTGGTGATGACCGGCCCGCTGGCGACCGCGCGGTGGTGGGTGATGGCGGTGGCCGTCGCCCTGACGGTCGTCACCGGCCTCGACTACGTACGGCAGGCCGTGGTGCTGCGCCGGGCCGGGCTGGCGGCCGAGGCTCCCGGAGCCGCTCCCTCCGCCTCCGCGAGCGAAGTGGACGCTCGCAACGGCGCAGCAGCGGCCGACGGCGCCGACGAGCCGAACGGCAGCAACGCGGGGAACGGCAGTGAGGCGGGGAACCGCAGTAGCGCCGGAAGCGTGGGGAACGAAGTAGACCCAGAAGGCGAGGGGAATGCGGGGGGTGAACGATCCTGACAGACGTGGATTCGCGGGCCGGCGGTGTGCTGGCGCTGCTCACCGGGCGGAGCCAGACGCTCGCCGTCGCGGAGTCGCTGACCGGAGGGCTGCTCGCAGCTGAGATCACTGCCGTCCCCGGCGCCTCACGAGCCTTCCGCGGTTCTGTGACGGCATATGCGACCGCGCTCAAGAGGGATGTACTCGACGTGGACGGGGCACTCCTTGAGGAGCGGGGCGCTGTCGACGCCGAGGTCGCGCTCCAGATGGCGCGAGGTGTTCGTACCGCGCTCAGTGCCGACTGGGGCCTCGCGACGACGGGTGTGGCCGGTCCCGAGCCCCAGGACGGGCAGCCGGTCGGAACGGTCTACGTCGCTGTCGTCGGCCCCACGGCCGCGGCGGTGGTGGAGAAACTGCAGCTCGAGAGCGGCCGGAGCGGCGATCGAGCTGGCGAAACCGGTGAGGAAGCCGGGGAACGTGTGCGTGCCGGTATTCGTACGGAGAGTGTTCGAGGAGCGCTGGAGCTGCTCTACAAGGAACTGATCGAAAATGCTGGAGGGCAGGATAGGGAACAGACCGGGGGGAATGGATGTTTGCAGCCCTGAGTGAACACGACATCGCTCCCCGCACGGCTGCGTGCCAAGGCGGTACGGTGGAGCCTGAAGGAGTCGGGGCCAACTGGCCGTCCCGATACAGGCTGTGGAAGACGCCGCGCGTTGAGAGGGAGGAGCACCGATGATTCTGCTCCGTCGCCTGTTGGGTGACGTGCTGCGTCGGCAGCGCCAACGTCAGGGTCGTACCCTGCGCGAAGTCTCTTCGTCCGCCAGGGTCTCGCTCGGATACCTCTCCGAGGTCGAGCGTGGCCAGAAGGAAGCCTCGTCCGAACTGCTCTCGTCGATCTGTGATGCGCTCGATGTGCGGATGTCCGAGCTGATGCGAGAGGTCAGCGATGAGCTGGCGCTTGCGGAGCTGGCCGCGTCCGCGCAGAGCGATGCCGTGCCCGCACCCATGCGGCCGGTGCTCAACCCGCTGTCCGTCACCTCGGTCACCGGAGTGCCCGAGGAGCGTGTCACGATCAAGGCGCCGACGGAGGCCGTGGACGTGGTCGCGGCCTGACCGCCGTGCGATCGCCCCAGGCCGTGCCTGCGCCGTGCCGCGTACCGCTTGGGTCCTGTGACATCCGGGCCGCGGAAGGCGAGTGAGACGTGAACGAGCGCTTGAGACACGAATGAGTGCTTGAAGCAGGAACGAGCGCATGAGACGTGAACGACAGGCCCCGCCGGACCCGGCGGGGCCTTCGTGCGTCCGGAAGGCCGGAGTTTCCTGAGGCGCACTTTCGGCTGCGCAGGGGCGTTGTTGCAGGCCGGGTGCGTGCGGGCTGTTCGTCGCACTGTGTGACCTACGGTCCGTGGTCGCGGGGTCGCCCGTAGTGCGGGACGATGGCGGTGTTCTCGACTTCGTCGACGGTCTCGCGTCCCTGCCGCGCGTGGCGTTGCCGCCCGGTCTGGACGGGCACCGTCGCGGGAGGTGGCGGCGTGCCGGGTGTGAGGCCCTTGCTGCTGTGCCGCTGGGCGCTCGGCAGCGCCTGTGCGGTCGGTTGGCTGTGTGCGATATGGCGGCTGGCCGTGGGGGAGGGCGGCCCGGTGGAAGCCTCGGTGACCGCGGGGGGATGGGGGTTGAGCGTGCTGCCCGTGCATGTGGCGCAGAGCAGCGCGCGAGAGGGGGCGCGGCGAAGAGAGGGCGGCGCCCCCGGCGGGCTACCACGGCATCGCGACGCCGCCGTTGGGCCGCAGGATCTGCCCCGTCGTGAAGGATGAGGCGTCCGAGACCAGATGCAGCACCGAGTGGGCGACCTCCTCGGCCTCGCCGACCCGCCCCAACGGCGACATCCTGGCCATCGCCTCCTCCGTACGCTGCCGGCCGGCCGCGTCCTCCCGTTCCGTCATGGGCGTACGCACCCAGCCGGGTGCCACCGCGTTGACCCGGATGCCGTGCCCGCCGAGCTCGGTGGCGAGGGTTTTGGTGAGCTGGACGACGGCGGCCTTGGCGACGCCGTAGCACAGCAGCCCTGGGGAACCGGTGTCCACAGCGCCGGAGGCCATGGTCACGAGGGCGCCCCGGGTGCCGGTTCCGATCATGCTGCGGGCGGCCTCCTGGCAGGTGTACAGGACGCCCTTGAAGTTGACGGCCAGTACCCGGTCCAGGTCGGCGTCCTCGGTCTCCAGCACGGTGCTGCGGTGCATGACTCCGGCTATTGCGGCGGCGATGTCGAGCCGGCCGGTGGTGCGCGCCGCCGCGGCGACAGCGCCGCCGAGCGCCGCACGGTCGGTCACATCCAGCGGGTGCGCCCAGGCGTCGCCTCCCGCCTGGTTGATCAGCTCCGTGGTGTCTGCCAGGGCCTTTTCGTTCCGGTCCGCGCAGTGCACGGCTGCGCCCGCCTGGGCGAGCAGTACGGCGGTCGCGCGGCCGATGCCACCGGCGGCGCCGGTCACCAAGGCGGTCCGGCCGGTCAGGTCGTACGCCGGAAGGCTGTTGTGCGCCGGGAGGCCCATGGTGAACGACGCTACGGAGAACCTGACGGGGCGTCAATTAGTTGGCCATCTATGAGTCGTTGCTGCGGTCGACGCGGGATTCCCCGTTGTGCGGCGGCTGGCAGTGCGGGCAGTACCAGACGGTGCGCGGACGGCCCGGCGGGCCGTGGGAGCCTGTGCGGACGGGGGCGCCGCAGCGGTAGCAGGGGCGGTTCTCGCGGCCGTAGACGGCCAGATTGCGGTCGGGGCGCGAGCTGTTGGTCGTACGGCGGCGGACGCGGTCCTTGTTCGCCTCCAGCAGGCGCTTGGCCGCCGTGAGCAGGCGGGCAGGCAGCGGAGCCGACAGCGAACCCACCGGGGCCCAGGGGGAGGTGCGGGCGAGGAAGCACAGTTCGGCCGCGTAGACGTTCCCGATGCCGGCGAGGTTGCGCTGATCCAGCAGCGCCTCGACCAGCGGCCGTGCCGGGTCCTGGAGCAGCCGCCGCTCCGCTTCGGCCGCGTCCCAGTCGGGACCGAGCAGATCCGGCCCCAGATGGCCGACAGCCGTGAACTCCTCTGCCGTGCGTAGCAGTTCCAGTACGGGAAGCCGGATTCCGGCCGCGGTGTGCGAGCCGGTGGCCAGCAGGGCGCGGATCTGGTGGGCCGGTCCGAAGCCACCGGGAGAGCTGGTCCCGCCGGGCGGGTTGGCCTTCACGCGCCAGGCGCCCTCCATGCCCAGGTGCGAGTGCACCGTCAGCCCACCCTCGACGCGCATCAGCAGGTGTTTGCCCCGCGGGGTCACGTTCAGCAGCATGCGGCCGGAAAGATCGACGGTCGCCAGCCGGGGCACCCGGAAGTCCGTACGGGCCAGCACCTGCCCGGTCAGCGCGGAGTGCAGGGTGTGCGCCGTACGCCAGACGGTGTCTCCCTCGGGCATCCGACCGTCACCCCTTCAGTGATCTTCCGGCATGCTGGCGGCATCGTCCGTCATCACCGGCTCCATAAGGACATATGCCCATGGTCGCAGGTACCACTGACCGAACAGGGGACAGCGGCGAGAAGTGGGAGACGATCACGGGATACGATCCGGGGCCATGGGGCAGTGGGGATACGAACGACAGCACGACGCGCTCGACGTGGACGGAGAGGCCGAGGCCGAGCAGAGGGACGCTCTGGAGGGGGCGCGGGACTGGGTCGACGACCATGTGGACCGCTGGCAGCCGGTGCTGCCCGAGCTCAACCCCCATATCGAGGGCGCCGTCACCCGTATGCAGTTTCTCGCCGACCATCTGCGACGGGCGGGTGAGCGGGCCCTGGCGGAGTTCGGACTGCGCCGGGAGGAGCACGAGGCGCTGCACATGCTCGCCGGACACGGCGGGCGCAGAGGTCTCACCCAGCTCGCCATCGACCTGGGGGCGGCCCCCAACGCCTTGTCCGAGCGGCTGGACGTGCTGGAGAAGCGCGGCTTCGTGGCCCGTAAGTCCGCCGGCCGCCGGTCTTCGGCCGAGGGCGAGGGCGAGGGGGGCGAGCAGCTCGAACTGACCGACGAGGGGCACGCCACCTGGCTGGCCGCCATCGAGGCGGCAGGCGAGGAAGAACGCCGCCTGTTCGGCACGCTCGACTGGCATGAACAGCGCCTGCTTTCCGGCCTCCTCCGCCAGATCATGCTGGCGACCGAGACGTCGTACGACGAGACGGCCGGGCCGTACGACGAGACGAACGACGGGGGCTGACGGGGAGCTGGCGCGGACCGGCCTTGTGCCGGTGGCTGTGGCAGCGGGGGCGGCAGCCGGTAGGGCGCCGCCGTCGGTGGGTTAGCCCGCCCGCAGCCGCAGACCGCGCGGGGTCGGGTGGAAGCCTGCGGCCTCCAGCGCCGTGCCCAGCGGGGCGGAGAGGGCCGCAGTGCCGTTGACACGCTCCACCGTGACGGTACCCAGCGCTCCCTCGCGTGCTGCCTGGGCCAGCGCCTCGACGGCGGCGGCCAGCCGGGCGGTGCTTGCCTCGCCGTCGGCCGACAGGGCCGGCTGGGATTCCCCGGCGGGACCCTCCGTTGACTCGGGGTCGTGTGTCCAGGCCAGCAGTGTCTTGCCGCCGCGTTCGACGTACAGCGTCAGCACTCCGTCGACCAGCACCACCAGGGCGCCCGCCTTGCGGCCCGGCTTGTGTGTGGCGCCCGGTGGGGGTGACGGCCAGGGAAGGGCCGCGCCGTAGGCGTTCGCGGGATCGGCGGCGGCCAGCACCAACGCGCGCGGCCCGGTGCGGGCGCCGCCCCGGCGCGACCCGCCGTACGCCCCCGACCCGTCGTACGCACCCGCATACGCACCCGGCGCTTCGCCCTCCCGTTCGCGGGCCGTACTGACCGCGCGGAGCCTGTCCACGGCGCCGTCCATCGCGAACTGTGCGGCGCCCAGGCCCTCGACCACATAACCGCGCCGCGCCTGCCCGCTCTCCTCGAAGGCCGACAGCACGCGGTACGCCGCGGAGAAACCGCCCTGCACCCCTTCGGCGGCCACGGCGCCACGCGTCACCACACCGTGCCGGTCCAGCAGCGTCCGGGCCAACGCGTGTGCCCGGTGGGTGGGTTCGCTCTCCGGAGTGGGCAGCAGCGACCAGCGCCCGGCGACGGTCGGTGGTGCGGAGGCCGGTGCGCGGCCCGGCCCCCGGCGCCCGACACCGCTGCCCGCGGCCACCGCTGCTGCGGTGAACGAGCCGTAACGCCCGCGCGGAGTGGGGCGCTTGGCGCGGTGTGCTGTCGATCCCGCCGTACGGCCCGAGCCCAGCAGCGCCCGCAGCGGTGCGAGCGTGTCGCCGGTGACCCTGCCCGACCACACCAGGTCCCACAGCGCCTCGGTGAGTTGTGGATCGGTCGCTTCCGGGTGCTCGGCGCGTGCCCGTTCGGCGACCTGCCGGAAGAACAGCCCGTATCCGCCCTCCAGCGCGGCAAGCACCGCCTGGTGCACAGGTGTCAGCTCCAAGGGGTGCGGGGGAGGCAGCAACAGTGGGGCGGTGTCGGCCAGGTGGAGGGAGATCCAGCCGTCCTTGCCGGGCAGCGCCCCTGCACCCGCCCAGACGACCTCCCCGGAGGCGGTCAGCTCGTCCAGCATAGGCGGGGCGTAGTCCGCTACCCGGCCGGGCAGCACCAGCTTTTCCAGCGCGGACGCGGGAACGGGCGCGCCCTGCAACTGCTCCACGGTGCGCAGCAGTCCCTCCACACCGCGCAGGCTGTTGGTGCCCACGTGCTGCCACTGCGGCAGAAAAGCGGCCAGTGCCTGTGGTGCGACCGGCTCCAGCTCCTGGCGCAGCGCCGCCAGTGAACGGCGGCGCAGCCTGCGCAGCACTCCTGCGTCGCACCACTCCTGGCCGATCCCGGACGGGTGGAACTCGCCCTGCACCAGTCGCCCGCTCGCCGCCAGCCGGTGCAGTGCGCCGTCCGCGACGGCGGTGCCGAGACCGAAGCGGGCCGCGGCGTCGGCGGAGGTGAACGGGCCGTGCGTACGGGCGTAGCGCGCGAGAAGGTCGCCCAGCGGATCGGCGACGGGCTCGGTGAACGCTTCCGGCACGCCGACCGGCAGTGCGGCACCCAGTGCGTCCCGCAGCCGTCCCGCGTCCTCCACCGCCGCCCAGTGCTCCCGGCCCGCGACCCGGACCCGGATGGCCCGGCGGGTCGCCTCCAACTCTGGTGCCCAGCCCGGCTCGGCGCCGCGCTCGGCCAGCTCCTCGGAGGTGAGCGGGCCCAGCAGCCGCAGCAGGTCCGCCACGCCTTCGACGTCCTTGAGGCGACGATCCTCGGTGCGCCACTGGAGCTCGCGCTCCAACTCGTGGAGTACGTCGGCGTCCAGCAGTTCCCGCAGCTCTGCCTGGCCCAGCAGTTCGGACAGCAGCCGCGAGTCCAGGGAGAGCGCGGCGGCCCGGCGTTCGGCCAGCGGGGAGTCGCCCTCGTACAAGTACTGCGCCACATAGCCGAACAGCAGGGAGCGGGCGAACGGGGACGGCTCCGGAGTGGTGACCTCGACAACCCGCACCCGGCGGGACTCGATGTCGCCCATCAGCTCTGTCAGGCCCGGCAGGTCGAACACGTCCTGGAGGCACTCGCGGACCGCCTCCAGGATGATCGGGAAGGAGCCGAACTCGCTGGCGACCTGGAGCAGCTGGGAGGCTCGCTGCCGTTGCTGCCACAGCGGGGTGCGCTTGCCCGGGCTGCGGCGCGGCAGCAGCAGTGCACGCGAGGCGCACTCCCGGAAGCGGGCCGCGAACAGCGCCGAGCTGCCCACCTGGTCCGTGACGGTCTGCTCGATCTCGCCCTTGTCGAAGAGCACGTCGCTCACGCCGAGCGGCGGCTGGTCCGGGTCCGCCGGGAGGTCCTGTTCCGGTGTGCGGGGGGAGCGGGGCCCCACGTCGAGGTCGGTGTCGAACTTCGGGTCGAACAGGTCGAGCTCCATCAGCTCGACGTCCGGCAGCCGCAGCACCAGTCCGTCGTCGGCGTGCATGACCTGGGCGTCCATGCCATACCGCTCCGACAGCCGGGCGCCGATGGCCAGCGCCCAGGGGGCGTGCACCTGCGCACCGAACGGGGAGTGCACCACGATGCGCCAGTCGCCCAGCTCGTCGCGGAAACGCTCCACGACGATCGTCCTGTCGTCCGGCACATGTCCTGCCGCCTCGCGCTGTTCCCCCAGGTAGGCCAGCAGATTGCTGATCGCCAGCGCGTCCATGCCGGAGGCCGTCAGCCGCTCCTCGGCCTGCTCGCGGCTCAGTGAGCCGATCTCGCGCAGGAATGCGCCCAGGGCCCGGCCCAGCTCCAGCGGCCTGCCCAGCTGATCGCCCCGCCAGAACGGCAGCCTGCCCGGCACTCCGGGCGCGGGAGTGACCAGCACGCGGTCCCGGGTGATGTCCTCGATCCGCCACGTCGTCGTCCCCAGGGTGAAGACATCGCCCACCCGGGACTCGTAGACCATCTCCTCGTCCAGCTCCCCGACACGGCCGCCGCCCTTCTTGGGGTCGGCGCCAGCCAGGAAGACCCCGAACAGTCCGCGGTCCGGGATGGTGCCGCCGGAGGTGACGGCCAGCCGCTGAGCACCCGGCCGGCCGGCAACCGTGTTCGCCACCCGGTCCCACACCAGGCGCGGACGCAGCTCGGCGAACGCGTCGGACGGATACCGCCCGGCGAGCATGTCCAGCACCGAGGTGTACGCGGACTCCGGGAGCGCGGCGAAGGGCGCTGCCCGCCGCACCAGCGCCAGCAGCTCGTCCACGTCCCAGGTGTCGACAGCCGTCATGGCGACGATCTGCTGGGCGAGGACGTCCAGCGGGTTGGCGGGGACGCGCAGCGCCTCGATGGCCCCCTCGCGCATCCGCTCGGTGACCACGGCGGACTGCACGAGGTCGCCCCGGTACTTCGGGAAGACCACGCCTGCCGAGACGGCACCCACCTGGTGACCCGCCCGCCCCACGCGTTGCAGCCCCGAGGCGACCGAGGGCGGCGACTCGACCTGGATCACCAGATCGACCGCACCCATGTCGATCCCCAGCTCCAGGCTGGAGGTGGCCACCACGGCGGGCAGCCTGCCTGCCTTGAGATCCTCCTCGACCTGGGAGCGCTGTTCCTTCGAGACGGAGCCGTGGTGTGCCCGGGCGATGAGCGCCGGGGCGCCGGTGACCGCGCCCGCGTTGCCCATCAGTTCGGCCGGTGAGTGGTCCTCGGGCATGGGCTCGCCCGTGGCGCGTTCGTAGGCGATCTCGTTCAGCCTGTTGCACAGCCGTTCGGCCAGGCGGCGCGAGTTGGCGAAGACGATGGTGGAGCGGTGCTCCTGGATGAGATCGGCGATCCGCTCCTCCACCGAGGGCCAGATCGACGGCTTGCCGCCGCCACCCGGGCCCGGGCCGTCGGTTCCCGCCGCGTCCTGCGCCGGGGAACTGCCCAGCTCGCCCATGTCCTCGACGGGCACAACGACCGACAGCTCGAACCGCTTGCCCGAGGGCGGCTGCACGATCGCGGCGTTCCGGCGGGGCGAGAGGAAGCGGGCCACCTCGTCCACCGGGCGCACGGTCGCCGACAGTCCGATACGGCGCGCGGGCCGCTCCAGCAGATGGTCCAGCCGCTCCAGGGAGAGCGCCAGATGAGCGCCGCGCTTGGTGCCCGCAACCGCGTGCACCTCGTCGAGGATGACCGTCTCGACACCACCGAGCGCGTCCCTGGCGCTGGAGGTCAGCATCAGGAACAGCGACTCCGGCGTGGTGATCAGGATGTCCGGCGGACGGCGGGCGATCGACCTGCGCTCGGCGGCGGGGGTGTCACCGGAGCGGATCCCGACCTTGATCTCCGGCTCGGGCAGGCCCAGCCGCAGCGACTCCTGCCGGATGCCGGTGAGCGGGCTGCGCAGGTTGCGCTCCACATCGACGGCCAGCGCCTTCAGCGGCGACACGTACAGCACGCGGCAGCGCTTGAGCGGGTCGGCGGGGGGCGGCGTGGCGGCGAGGGCGTCCAGCGAGGCGAGGAAGGCGGCCAGTGTCTTGCCGGACCCGGTCGGCGCCACCACCAGCGCGTCCGAATCCTCGGCAAGCGCACGCCAAGCCCCCTCCTGCGCCGCAGTGGGCTCGCTGAAGGCGCCCGTGAACCATGCACGGGTCGCAGGTGAGAAGGCGTCCAGCGCCGATGTCCGACCCATGCTCCCCATCGTGCAGCACGCCACTGACAGCGGCCTGAGACCGGCGCCGAAGGCAGCGCCGGGAGCCGGGGCGCGGCGGTGCGGACGGGGACCGGCCCGGTGGTTGTGCTGCCGGGGCGGAGAATGGGGGCATGACGCAGAGGGAGAGCGCGCACTACTGGCAGTCGCCGAAGCTGCCCGGTGTCGACCTGCTGCGTGCACGCTACATACGCAAGATCTTCGCGCGGCACACCCACGAGACCTATGTGATCGCCGCGATAACGGAAGGCGTGGAGGCGTTCCACCACGGCGGCAGCGTGCACCGGGTCGGCCCCGGCGGACTGGCTCTGATCAACCCCGACACGACGCACACCGGGCACGCCGGGACACCCGAGGGCTGGTCGTACGAGGTGCTCTACCCGGACCCCTCCCTGGTGGCCCGGATCGCGGCCGAGACCACCACCATCCGGGGCACCCCGGGATTCACCGCCCCCACGGCCGACGACTCCGTCTCGGCCCGCCATGTGCAGGCGATACACCGAGCCCTTGAGGAGGGCAACGCGCTGGCCGCCGACACTCTCATGCACGCGGTGGTCGCCCGGCTCCTGCGGCTGCACGGCGGCCCGCTGCCCGAGCGGTCCGTTCGTACGGCGGGCGCCCGGTATGCGCTGCGGGCCCGCGCGGTGCTGGAGGAGCGGATGGCGGACCCGCCGTCCCTGGAGAGCCTCGCCACCGAGCTGGGTACCAGCCCTTTCGCGCTGCTGCGCGCCTTCCGGCAGGTGTACGGGATGCCGCCGCACACCTGGCTGACGGACGCGCGCGTGCACCGGGCACGCGCCCTGCTGGACGCGGGACTGCCGCTCGCCGAGACCGCCACCGCCGTCGGCTTCACGGACCAGGCCCATCTGACGCGGCACTTCGGGCGGATCATGGGCGTCCCGCCCGGCGCCTACCGCCGCGGGCGTGCAAGAACGTACAAGAACGGGTGGCCCCCGGTCTCCTAGCGTGGCCGCGTGCCACAGCAGAGAGAAACCTTCGACCAACCGAAGGCGTCGGACAGCGGTCCGGCGCCCGAAACCTCCGTCATACCCGACGCCCTTGATGAGGGCGCATCGGAAAGCTCGGAAAGCCCACAGGGCGGACGGGACGGCAGCGCTGTCGCACGGGACGACCGTGCTGTCGTACGGGACGCGCTGGGCGTCGGGATAGCCGTCGGGCTGTCCGGCTTCGCCTTCGGTGTGACGGCCGCCGGTGCCGGCATCTCCCTGGCCCAGACGTGTGCGCTGAGTCTGTTCGTGTTCACCGGGGCCTCGCAGCTCGCCCTCGTCAGCGCGCTGGCCGCCGGTGGCGCTCCGCTGACAGCCGCCGCCGGTGCGTTCTTCCTGGGCTTCCGGAACGCCTTCTACGGACTACGGCTGTCCCGTCTTCTGGGGCTGCGCGGTGGTGCGCGGCTCGCAGCCGCGCACTGGGTGATCGACGAGACTTCGGCCGTCGCTCTCGCGCAGCGCGGACAGCACGCCGTCCGGCTCGGCTTCACCGTGACTGGGGCGACACTGTTCGTCCTCTGGAACCTCACCACCCTGCTCGGCGCGCTGGGCGCGGAAGCACTGGGCGACACGAACGCCTGGGGCCTGGACGTGGCCGGACCTGCGGCCTTCCTCGCCCTGCTGGCTCCCATGGTCCGCAGTGGCGTCGAGCGGGCGACAGCCGGACTCGCCGTCGTCCTGGGCCTGGGCCTGCTGCCCGTGCTGCCCGCCGGTGTGCCGGTCCTGGTGGCAGCCCTGGCGGCACCGCTCGTCCTGCTGGTGCACAGCAGAGCGCTGCCAGGCAAGCGGGCGGAGGGAGATGCAAAGTCGGCGGAGCGAGCCGGAAAGCGGACGGCGAAGGAGGAGTCGCGGTGAATGTGTGGATCGCCATCGGGGCCACGGCCCTCGGCTGCTATCTGGTGAAGCTGCTCGGTCTCTCGGTGCCCGCGGGCGTGCTGGAGCGGCCGTTGGTCCAGCGGCTGGCAGCGCTGCTGCCGGTGGCGCTGTTGGCGGCACTGGTCGCTCAGCAGACGTTCGCCGAGGGAACGACGCTCGTACTCGACGCCCGCACAGCCGGGCTCGCCGCAGCCGGGCTCGCACTGGTCCTGCGGGCGCCGTTCCTCGTGGTCGTTGCCGCCGCCGTGCTGGTGACGGCCGGGGTGCGGGCGCTGGGTTAGCCGAGGTGGACGGAAGTCGGCGGCGCACCGGGAAAACGCTGCGGGGGAAATTAATCGAGCGTTGGACAGATCTCCGCCGGACAAGCGCCAGCTTTCGCGCAACAGCGTAAGTCGTCCGTCGCCGCCTGCCCGGGGCGTACGTCAGAGCTGTCCGTACGCGCGCAGCGTGTGCAGGGCCTCCAAGGTGACCAGAGGGCGCCCCTCCAGGGCCGTTCCGGGGGCCCATCTGCGCCAGTTGATGTCCCATCCGCCGTCGTCCTGTTGGCGACTGATCAGGTGGTCGAGTCCGCGTTGCAGCTCCGCGTCGGAGAACCAGCGGCGGGCCAGGGAATCGGGCCGGTGCGCGAAGTCGGTCACATAGTGGTACTCACCGGGCGCGTAGCCGTCGGGGAGGGGGAAGTCGGCCGTGCGGTCCGGGTCCGTCACGGCGAGCCGCTGCTCGCGTACAAGAGTGCCCAGCCGACTTGCCGCGGCCTCGGCGCGCGGCCGGTCCGGGACGCCGTCGAGGAAGGCGAGCGCTGCCCGCACCTCGTACGGATGCGTCTTGCCCATGGACTCGATGGTGCTCCAGCAGTAGTCCGTGGCGCGGAACAGCCAGGCGTGCCAGACGCTGTTGCGGTGCAGGGTGCCGACCACCGGGCCGGTCGCCAGCAGGTCGCTGGGCGGCGAGTCCTGCACCGGGATCCAGGGCGCGGCGGGGTAGCCGCGCAGCGAGGGGTGCACAGCGGGCAGTGCGCCCTCCGGTGTGGAGACCGCCGTCAGATAGCGGCCGATGCGTTCGACCCGCTGCCCTGCACAGCGCCCGATGCTGTCCAGTACCTGCACAGCGGTGGCCGTGTGCAGCGGCTGGCTCACGGGACCGCGCAGGTCGGGCTCCAGCGCGTGGCCGTAGCCGCCGTCGGCATTGCGATAGGCGTCGAGGGCGGTCTCGACAGTGCTCGGGTCGCCGTCCAGGAAGTCGTGCTCGAAACGCCGCTGTTCCAGCACGCGCGCTGTCAGCCAGATGAAATTCTCCGCGCGGGAGAGAACCGATCCACAGGGAGCCATTCTCCGACGGTAGGCCCGCGCGGTCGCCGGGTCACGGCTGTCGGCCGGAGCCAACCCTTCAGGGCGGGATACTGGAGTCATGCGGTTGACGGACTTCTGGCAGCGAATGGCGGAGCACTTCGGCGAGACATACGCCGACTCCTTCGCGCACGACCACGTGATGTCCGGTCTCGGCGGCCGTACGGTGCACGAGGCTCTCGCCGCGGGCTGGGACGCGAAGGACGTCTGGCGCGTGGTGTGTGACGTCATGGAGGTACCGGCGCACAAGAGGTGAGTCGTTTGCCGGGCGCCGTGTCCCAGGGCGCGAAACTTGCCCGGTGGGTGCACCAGACGACGGCGACCGGGACCGGGACGAGAGGGACGGCGACGGGGAGCGGGACGGTGGTGCAGAGAACCACGCCGACAGGAGCGGTGCGGTCGGCCCTCCGGACAGGAGCGCGGGGCCACCGAGCGGGAGTGGGGGACCGCAAGGCGGGAGTGGAGGGCCACCAAGCCGGGATGCGGGACCGCAGGGCGGGAGTGGGGGATCGCCGGAGACTGCTCAGGGGCCGGATCGGGAGTTGCGGTCCGCACGCATGCCGCGCTGGTTGCCGCGTGCCTTCGTGCTCGCCCTGGGGCTCTTCGGTGCCTACCAGATCCTCAGCTGGGCATTCCTGCGCACTCTCGGACTGCTGCTGAACGTTCTGATCGCGTTCTTCCTGGCGTTGGCCATGGAGCCTGCCATCGCGGGTCTGGCCCGGCGCGGTATGCGGCGCGGGCCGGCCACCGCGCTGGTCTCCGTGGTGCTCCTGGCCGCCGCGGCCGGATTCTTCGCGGCGCTGGGCTCACTCTTCGCCGAGCAGGTCAGCCGCATCGTGGAGAGCCTGCCCCGATACGTCTCCGAGGTGCTGCGCTGGAGCAACGACCACTTCCACACCGATCTGGACGTCGACAAGCTCCGCTCCAAGGTCATCCACTCCGACTGGGCACAGAGCTTTCTGCGCAGCGGAGCGCAGAACGTGTGGGGCATCTCCGCGACTGTGCTGGGCGGGGTCTTCCAACTCCTGACGGTCGCCCTGTTCACCTTCTACTTCGCCGCCGACGGGCCCCGGCTGCGGGTGGCGCTGTGCTCCGTACTGCCGCCCGCGCGGCAGGCGGAGGTGCTGCGTGCCTGGGAGATCGCGGTGGCCAAGACCGGGGGCTACATCTACTCGCGTGCGCTGATGGCGCTGATCTCCGCGGGTGCGCACTACGTCTTCCTGGAACTGCTCGGGGTGCCCTACGCCGCCGCGCTGGCCGTCTGGGTCGGGGTGGTCTCGCAGTTCGTGCCCACGGTCGGTACCTACATCGCCGGTGCGCTGCCGCTGCTGATCGCGTTCACCGTCGATCCCTGGTCGGCCTTGTGGGTGCTGGTGTTCATCGTCGTCTACCAGCAGCTCGAGAACTACATCCTCCAGCCGCGCATCATCGCGAGGACCGTGAACATCCATCCGGCCGTCGCCTTCGGCTCGGTGATCGCCGGGACCTCGCTGATGGGGGTCGTCGGCGCGCTGGTCGCGATCCCCGCCATGGCGACACTCCAGGGGTTCCTCGGCGCGTATGTGAAGCGCTACGACGTGTCGGACGAGAGGCCCGGGAGAAGGACATGGGGGCGCCGAGGCGGTAGGGGACGTGGACGGTGGCGGTGGCGGCGCAGCCGATGAACGGGGTGTTTTTCCGCCTGCGCACGGCCTGAAGCGCCTCCGCGAGACCGCCTCAGCAGCACCTTTCACCTGGGGTTTTCTGAGTTATCCACAGGAAAGCGGGGCGACTTGACGCAAAAATCGAACATCGATTCTTATAGAGGCTCCGGCGAGCACGCCCGCTCAGGCCATGGCCCAGTGAGCGCGGGTCCGGACCGATTGTCAGTGGCAGGCGCTAGCGTCTTGAGACGTGAAGCGATCGACTCAAGCAAACAACCGGGTGGCACCCATGGCAGGAACCGACCGCGAGAAGGCGCTCGACGCCGCGCTCGCGCAGATTGAACGGCAATTCGGCAAGGGCGCCGTGATGCGCATGGGCGAGCGGCCGAACGAGCCGGTCGAGGTCATCCCCACCGGGTCGACCGCCCTTGACGTGGCCCTCGGCGTCGGCGGTCTCCCCCGCGGCCGTGTGGTCGAGGTCTACGGACCGGAGTCCTCCGGTAAGACGACCCTGACTCTGCACGCGGTGGCCAACGCCCAGAAGGCGGGCGGCACGGTCGCCTTCGTGGACGCCGAGCACGCGCTCGACCCCGAGTACGCCAAGCGCCTCGGTGTCGACACCGACGCGCTGATCCTCTCCCAGCCGGACAACGGCGAGCAGGCCCTCGAGATCACCGACATGCTGATCCGCTCCGGCGCGCTCGACCTGATCATCATCGACTCGGTCGCGGCGCTGGTGCCCCGGGCGGAGATCGAGGGCGAGATGGGCGACTCCCACGTCGGCCTCCAGGCCCGGCTGATGAGCCAGGCGCTGCGGAAGATCGCCGGCGCGCTCAACCAGTCCAAGACCACCGCGATCTTCATCAACCAGCTTCGTGAGAAGGTCGGCGTGATGTTCGGCTCTCCGGAGACCACCACCGGTGGCCGTGCACTGAAGTTCTACGCCTCGGTGCGGCTCGACATCCGTCGGATCGAGACCCTGAAGGACGGCACGGACGCCGTCGGCAACCGCACCCGCGTCAAGGTCGTCAAGAACAAGGTTGCGCCGCCCTTCAAGCAGGCCGAGTTCGACATCCTCTACGGCATGGGCATCAGCCGCGAGGGCGGCCTGATCGACATGGGCGTGGAGAACGGCTTCATCCGCAAGTCCGGCGCCTGGTACACCTACGAGGGCGACCAGCTCGGCCAGGGCAAGGAGAACGCCCGCAACTTCCTGCGGGACAACCCCGACCTCGCCAACGAGATCGAGAAGAAGATCAAGGAGAAGCTGGGCATCGGCGTACAGCCGCAGGACCCGGCGGGCGAGCCCGGCGCGGACGCCGCGGACAGCACCTCGGCAGCTCCAACAGCGGCGGCCACGCCGGACGGCACGGACGCCGCAGCGGCCAAGACCGTCCCGGCCCCGGCGGCCAAGACGGCGAAGACGAGCAAGACGTCCAAGGCCGCAGCGGCCAAGAGCTAGCCCGTGACACGGCGCAGCGACTGGCCGGAGTACACCCCGTCCCCGGAACCGGTCCCGGCCTCCGCCCCTTGGGCTGATGACGGCCCGGTGGCGGACATTCAGGACAGCGATGGTCCCGCTTCGTCGAGGGCCGAAGTGGGACCATCGCGTGCGTCGGCCCGGAAACCGGGCCGACGCCGGGCCGGGGGGCGGGGCCCGGAGGGGGACGCGGAGCCAGCGGATCCGGTCGAGCGGGCCAGAGCCATCTGCCTGCGGCTGCTCACCGGTACGCCCAGGACGCGTCAGCAACTCGCCGACGCGCTCCGCAAACGCGAGGTGCCGGAGGAAGCCGCCGAGGAAGTGCTGGCCAGATTCGAAGACGTCGGCCTCATCGACGACACCGCGTTCGCCGCCGCCTGGGTGGAGTCCCGTCATCACAGCCGAGGGCTGGCCCGCAGGGCGCTCGCCCGCGAACTGCGGACCAAAGGCGTGGACTCCACCGTGATCGACGAGGCCGTCGGCCAGCTCGATTCCGAGCGCGAGGAGGAGACGGCACGCGCCCTGGTGGCCCGCAAGCTGCGTTCCACCAGGGGGCTCGACAGAGACAAGCGCCTCCGCCGGCTCGCCGGAATGCTGGCCCGTAAGGGCTACTCCGAGGGCCTCGCCCTGCGGGTGGTCCGGCGAGCGCTGGAAGAGGAGGGTGAAGATCCTGAAGTGCTGGAAGAGCACTTCCCCGGCCTTTGAGGGGGAGGTCGGTCCGGTCGTTCAGCCGTGGGCCCTCAACCCCGAGTTCGGTCACTGGCGGTGTGCGCGTTCTTGAGTAGCCAAGCCAAGCCAAGCCAGGCCAGGGCGGTGCGGGGGCCGGCGTGCAGGCCGTCCGTACCTCGACGGGAGCGCCGATGGTTTGACCTTGACGCTGCGTCAACTTCTAGCATCTGGGCCATGTCGATAACTGTTCTTGACACCTACTCCGCCATGCGCCGGATCCTGCTGGCTCCGGTCGCGGACCGCGTTGACCTGTTGCGTTCGATGCTGGAGGCCAACAGGGGCATGTACCGCTACCACCCCGGCGAGGTCGACCTGGTGGCCGTGCACCACCAATCGTCCGGATTCCCCATCGACCGCGACGAGGAACGTTGCCTCGACGCGCTCGAAACCCTGGCGGCGGCCGGGGCCTGGGAGCGGATGCAACGTGCGCTCGACGACGCTCTCGCCGTGCTGCTGGAGGCGACGCCGGGACTGGAGGCCCCGGACATCACCGTGCTGTTCGTGCTCGGCGATCCGAGTGACGAGCACTTCATGGGTCCCTGCAAAGGGTTGACCGGGTTCGGCGGTATCGCGGGCCACATCGCCATCACGTTCTGGCCCTTCCCCGAGAACGTGGAGCGGCTGGAGGCCACCGCCGTGCACGAACTCCACCACAACCTGCGATGGGCCCCGGGCGGGGTGGTGTGGGACCCGATGACCGTCACGGTCGGCGAACACATCGTCGGCGAGGGCCTGGCCGACGCCTTCGCCCGCCAGCTCTACGGCGACGAGCTCGGCCCTGCCCGCATCGGCGTGCCGCACCTGCACGACGACGAGGTCTTCGCCAAGGTGCTCACCGGGCTCGACGTGACGGGCATGGAGAACTTCACCGCCTGGGTGCACGGCGACCCCGGCGCCGAGCGCCTCGGCCTCACCCCGGTGGGGCTGCCGATGGGCGCCGGGTACGCCGCGGGCAACAGGCTGGTCGACACCTATCTGGCGGCGACCGGGCAGACGGCGGCACAGGCCCTGCACGCCGACAGCTCAAAGATCATCGCCGCCACGCTCGGCCACGGGTAACACTGGAGCGATGGAGTGGACGATCCAGGAACTCGCGGCGAGGGCCGGCATCACCAGCCGCACCCTGCGTCACTACGACCGCGTCGGGCTCTTGGCCCCGTCCCGGGTCGGTGCGAACGGGTACCGCTACTACGACGCGAGCGCGGTCGCCCGGCTCCAGCGGATCCTGCTCATGCGCCGGCTCGGCATGGGTCTGCCGGCCATCGCCGAGGTCCTGGCCGACGAGGTGGACACCTGCGACGGGCTCCGCGCCCATATCGCCGCGCTGGAAGAGGAACGGGACCGCATCGAACGGCAGATCGGGTCCGTGCGCCACACGCTGGAGGCCCTGGAGGCGGGGGCGGAACCCCGGATGGATGTGATGCTGGCGGGGTTCAACGACCTCTACAAGGACGAAGTGATCTCACGCTGGGGCGAGCGCGCGTACCGAGTGAGCAACGACTGGTGGCACGGCAAGTCCCTTGACCAGCAGCGGGCCTGGAAGCAGGACACCGAAGACCTCGTCGCTGCATGGGTCGCCGCAGTGAAGGCCGGAGTTTCTCCGACATCGGAACACGCTCAGTCACTGGCTGCCCGGCACGTCCAGTGGCTGAGCCAGATCCCGGGTACGCCCACGGCCGAGGGCGACCGGGAGCGCTCGATCGACATGGTGAAGGGACTGGGGGACATGTACGTCGACGACCCCCGCTTTGCCGGCATGTACGACGACGCCGCGGGGGCGACGTTCGTCCGCGACGCACTGCAGGCGTACGCGCGGACGCGGATGTAGCTCGTGTGGTTCGCAGAAATGACTCGTTCTGCGAGATCCTCTTCGTCGGCATGGCCGAGTCCGAAAGCGAGTACATCCGCGAGAAGCACGCTCATACGCACCTGCGGGCGCAGGGACGCGCCCCCTCCGCGCCCTCCCTCAGGCGCGCCCCCCGCGCCCTCGCCAGGTGCTTCCCCCGCGCCTTCCCTCACCCATGCGCTCCTCCGCGTACGACCTCCGCGCAGGTGCGCAGCGCGTTGGAGCGTCCCGCGGGGAAGGCGGCCGCGAGGTGGCCGTCGGCGCGGACGGCCAGCACGGTGTGCGCCGCTGCCCCCGGATAGCTCTCGGCGACCAGCAGTTTGGCGCGCAGCGGCAGTGCGTCAACGGTGGCCACCAGTTCGGGCATCATTCCCGCCGTCAACCAGTGGCGGCTGTCCCACACTCCGGTTCCCGGCGCCACCAGCAGCACCAGTAGTTCCCCGCCCGGGCCGCCCAGCCAGTCGTGCAGATTGCCGCGCGAACCGTCGGCGGCGGTGACCGGGACATCGCACACGGGGGCGCCGGGTGCCGTACCGACGGACACCTCACCGATACTCCCGCGCGGCGGCGTCAACGGCGTGCGGGAGTACGCGGGGGGTGCGCCCAGCAGGCCCCGCCCCAGGTGACCGTCGGTGAGCAGGCCCAGATGGGAGCGTGCGCCGCCGCCGGGGAGCAGCGCGCGCAGCCCGCCGCCGCGCCGTACGACGGGCAGGGCCTGGTCGACGGCGCGCAGCCGGGCGACCATGGCGCCGCGCCGCTCCGTCTCGTAGCTGTCCAGCAAGGTGTCCGCTGCCGGGCCGTGCCCGTGGTGCCAGGCCAGCGCGAGCTTCCAGGCGAGGTTGGCGGTGTCCCGCAGCCCCTCGTCGACGGACTGCACCCCCAGCGCACCGGTCAGATGTGCGGCGTCCCCGGCGAGGAAGACCCGGTTCACACGCCAGTGCCGGGCCAGCCGCTGATGCGCGGTGTGGACACCGGTGTCCACGAGTTCGTACGGGCCGATGCCGTTGCTCGGGCCTCCGTCCTCGGTGCCGGTCCCACGTCCGCCGGCTCCCACGGGCCTGCGGCGGGCAGGCGCGGTGCTTGCGGCGGACTTCAGCGACTCCTCGGACCAGACGGCGAGGGTGTCCGCCACCCGTTCCAGCATCTCCTCCGGGGTCACCAGATCGCCGCGCGGGGGCAGCAGCCAGTCCAGCCGCCATCGGCCTCCGGCGAGCGGCCGGGCCGTGACCTCGCCCGGCGTGCCGCCCGGGTCGCGGTGCAGCAGTGCGCCGCCCGCGTCTCCGGGCTGCCATGTGCCCTCCTCGTCGTCCTGCCCTTCCTCCCACGGCAGCCGCACCCGCAGCGCGGCGACCGCGTGCCGCTCGACCGCCGTACGACCGGGGAAGCGCACCCCGAGCAGTTTGCGGACCATGGAACGCGCGCCGTCGCAGCCGACGGCGTAACTGCCGCGCCACCAGGTGCCGGAAGCGCCGCGGGTGTGCACCGTGACGCCGCTCGCGTCCTGTTCCAGCAGGTCGACGTGGCTACCGGTGACGATCCGGGCGAGCTTCTCGTCCGCCAGCGCGCTGCGCAACGTGCGCTCCAGGGCGTGCTGTTCGATGTGCACCGGTGCCTGCTCCGGGGCGAGATCGACCTGGTCGACCGGCTGCGCACGCCGCTGGGTGCGCCAGGAGCGCCAGCGCAGTCCGGGCAGTGCGGGCAGGACGGCGGCGGTGTCCGGGCGCAGTACGCAGGTGCGCGCCGCGCGGGGCGGCGGGTTGCCGTCGGTGGAGTCCAGGACGACGGAGGGGACGGCGTGCCGGGCGAGAGCGAGGGAGAGGGCGAGTCCGGCCGGACCTGCCCCGACGACGATCACCGGATCCACAGTGTGGAAACCTCACAGCCCTGGTGGTGCTGACGGGGGCGGGGTTTCTCTGGTGGTGGAGCCTGGTGCGCGATCACGCTGGTATGCAACCCACTGCCTGAGCACGCGTCAAGTGACGCCATAAGATGCCAACGCGGCCCATGGCGCGGGCGGGTGGCCCGCGCCATGGGCCGCGGCGGATGTGCGGTCCGGGGCACTGGTGTCCCGGGGGTGGTGTTCGGCTCAGCAGCTGGACACAGCCTTGGGGCTCAGTCCTTGGGCCGGGCGTCCTTGGGCTCGGCGTCCTTGGGTTCGGGCACCGGCGTCAGGTCCGTGCTGCCGGACGGCACCACTTCCTTGGGCTCCTTCGCCTCCGCGGGCACGATGCCCGCCTTGGACCGGCGTCCGCGCTGCTCGACGAACTTCGCCAGCCAGGCCAGGACGAGACACAGCGCGATGTAGATGGCGCCGAAGACGATGACCGTCTGGACGGTCGGGTAGACGCCGCCCACCGGGGTGTTGTTGGCGATGAGCCGGGCCGAGTACAGCAGCTCCGGGTAGAGGATCATGAAGCCCAGCGAGGTGTCCTTCAGGGTCACCACCAGCTGGCTGATGATCGAGGGCAGCATGGAGCGCACGGCCTGCGGGAAGAGGACCGAGGCGGTCACCTGGGTCTTGCGCAGTCCGAGCGCGTATGCCGCCTCCACCTGGCCCTTGGGCACCGCGTTCACACCGGCGCGCAGCACCTCCGCCTGGACGCAGCCGTTGTAGATGGTCAGGCCCAGCACGAGCGCCCACATGGGCGTCATGTCGCCGAGAATGCCGACCCACAGGGCGAAGATGGTGATGAGCAGCGGGATCGACCGGAACAGGTCGATGAAGACGACGGCCACCCAGCGCACCGGCTTGTGGTCCGACAGCCGTGCCACACACAGCACCACGGCGAAGACCAGCGAGAAGACACCCGCCAGGGCGAACACCTTCAGTGTGGACAGCAGGGCGTCGAGGATGTTCTCCCGGATGCCCGAGTAGTTGAAGATGTCCCACAGCTCGCCCGCGAACTGCCCCTTGTCGTACAGCCGGTAGCAGACCCAGGCGATCAGGCCGAGGACGGCGAGACTGCCGACGACGGAGTAGATCAGGTTGCGGACGCGAGCCTTCGGGCCGGGCGCGTCGAACAGGACGCTCGCGCTCATCGGGCGACCTCCAGACGGTTCTCCAGCAGCCGGAAGAGGCCGTTGATTGCGTAGGTGATGATCAGGTAGCCGATGGTGATCCAGATGAAGATCATGGCGATGTCGTAACCGTCGTTGCTCAGCGTCTTCTGGATGTTGAACAGATCGACGTTGTCGAAGGCGCCGGCAATCGCGGTGTTCTTCGTCAGGGCGATGAAGATGCTGCTCAGCGGCGGTACTACCGAGCGCGTGGCCTGGGGGAGCACCACGATCCGCATGGTCTGGGTGAACGTCATACCGATGGCGCGGGCGGCCTCGGCCTGGCCCATCGGCACGGTGTTGATGCCGGAGCGGACGGCCTCGGCGACGAAGGACGAGGTGTAGAAGCCGCAGGCGCAGACGGCCAGGATGAAGGAGTTGATGCCCGGGAAGAGCACCTTGGGCACCACGAAGAACGCCACCAGGAAGAGCAGCGTCAGCGGGGTGTTCCGCAGCACCGTCACCCACAGCGTGCCGAATATGCGCAGCGGGGGCACGGGCGAGACGCGGCAGCCCGCGATCACCAGACCGAGCACGACGGCGAGCACCGCGCTGACGACCGTCAGCCACAAGGTGCCGAGGAATCCCTCGCGGAACAGCGCCAGGTTGTCGAGAAGTACGTTCATGAATTCTCCGCGAGGAGTCGCGTAGGGGCGGCGGAAAGGGCCGGACCGGGCACGGGACTGTCACCCGCCGGGTGGGGGGCGACGCCGGAGCGAACGGTGTGCCCGCAGGAGCGAACTGTGTGCCCGCAACAGCACGCCCCGCCCCGCGCGGCGCTGACGCCGGGGAGCGGGGCGTGGGACATCACTTCTCGGTGATCTGGGGCGGCGTCTTGAACTTGGAGCCGGACTTGCCCAGCGTGGCGTCGTACGCCTTCTTGTAGTTGCCGTTTTCCTCGTGCTTCTTGATGGCGTCGGCGACGGCCTTCTGGAGGGCCTTGTCGCCCTTCTTCAGCCCGACGCCGTACGGCTCGTCGGAGAAGGGCTTGCCGACGACCTTCAGCTTGCCGGGGTTCTGCGCGGCGTAACCCATGAGGATCGCGTCGTCCGTGGTGACCGCGTCCACCTGGCCGTCCAGGAGCTGCGAGACACACTCCGAGTACTTGCTCAGCTCGGTGACCTTGGCGCCGTACTTGGGCTCCTTGATGGTCTGCAGCGGCGTCGAGCCGACGATGGAGCAGACCTTCTTGCCCTTGACGCTGTCCGGCCCGGTGACGGACTTCTCGTCCTTGCGGACGAGCAGCGAGGCGCCGGCGTGGAAGTACGGACCGGCGAAGTCGATCTGCTTCTTGCGCTCGGGGTTGATCGTGTACGTACCGATCATCAGGTCGACGTCGCCCTTGGAGACGGTGGTCTCACGGGCTCCGGAGTCGACCGTCTTCCACTCGATCTGCTTGGGGGAGAAGCCCAGGTCGGCCGCGATCATCTTGGCGATCTCGATGTCGAAGCCGGAGTACTTCTTGGTCGACTGGTCCTGGAAGCCGAGGTAGGGCTGGTCGGCCTTGGCGCCGATGATGATCTTCCCGCGCTTCTGGGCCTTCTTCAGGACGGCGGAGTCGACCTTGACGTCCTTGGCGACCGAGTACTTCGGCAGCGCCTTCTCGTCCGTCTGGTCCTTCGGCTTGTCGCCGGCCGAACCTTCCTTGCCCCCGCAGGCCGCGGTGGCGGCGAGAGCCAGGACAGCGGCTGCCGCCGCGGCGGTCTTGTGGAACTTCATAGTGAACATCCCTTGCTTGAACAGTCGTTGGCCCAGTGCGCTGGTGCGCCGCCCGCTCGGCGCGCCGTCCCTGCTCGGGAGCGGGGCCGTGAGTGCGGGCTCAGGTGGTGAAGGCTCAGTGGTGCAGGATCTTCGAGAGGAAGTCCTTGGCACGGTCGCTGCGCGGGTTGCTGAAGAACTGCTCGGGGGTGGCCTCCTCCACGATCCGGCCGTCCGCCATGAAGACCACGCGGTTCGCGGCCGACCGTGCGAAGCCCATCTCGTGCGTGACGACGACCATGGTCATTCCGTCCCGGGCCAGCTGCTGCATGACCTCCAGAACCTCGTTGATCATCTCGGGGTCGAGGGCCGAGGTCGGCTCGTCGAAGAGCATCACCTTCGGGTCCATCGCCAGTGCCCGGGCGATCGCGACGCGCTGCTGCTGGCCGCCGGAGAGCTGTGCGGGGTACTTGTCGGCCTGGTTGCCGACGCCGACCCGGTCGAGCAGCGTGCGGGCCTTCTCCTCCGCCACCCGCTTGTCCGCCTTGCGGACCTTTATCTGGCCCAGCGTGACGTTCTCCAGCACCGTCTTGTGCGCGAAGAGGTTGAAGGACTGGAAGACCATGCCGACGTCGGCACGGAGCTTCGCCAGTTCCTTGCCCTCCGCGGGCAGCGGCTTGCCGTCGATCGTGATGCTGCCCGAGTCGACCGTCTCCAGCCGGTTGATGGTGCGGCACAGCGTGGACTTGCCGGACCCTGAGGGGCCGATGACGACCACGACCTCGCCCGGGGCGATGGTCAGGTCGATGTCCTGGAGGACGTGCAGCGCACCGAAGTGCTTGTTGATGTTGTCCAGCACGACCAGCTTGTCGGTCGCGGACTCGGGACCGCCTGCGCCCTTGGTCACCGATACTTCGCTCATCGACGTGTAGCTCCGTCCTCGTCGGTTGCGAGGACCTTAGTGAGCCGCCGACGTGACCGTCATTACATCTGAGCTGAAATTGAGGATAACGATCCGGCTGCGACACGGTGCATCGGGTAGAGAGGGCAAGGGAGGGTTGTCAGGCGGCTCTCCGGCCCGCACAGGCTCCGGCACGCAGCTGCCACCGGCCGGTCGGCGGCCCGCACAGGCCCCTGGCCCGCTGTTGCCAGGACGGTCGCCGTACCGGCGCGTGACGGCTGCTGCACCGGTTGTTGCACTGGATGTACGGCTGTCGTCGGACGGCTGTATGACGGTCGTCGTACCGGCTGTATAACGGATGCCTGCGCGGTCCCGAAGACCCCTTGACTCACCTGCGTCGATCGGCGTGGATGCACTGTTGGATGGTTCGCCGGGGGCGGTAGGAGAACAGTGGGAGAACAGGAGAGTGTCGGGTGAGACTGCTGCTCGTCGAGGACGACGACCGCGTCGCCGCGGCGCTCTCCGCCGTGCTCGCACGGCACGGCTTCGAGGTCACCCATGTACGCAGCGGCGCCGAGGCACTCGACGAGCTGCTGGTCGGCGGCCAGGAGGCGGCCGGCTTCGCCGTCGTCCTGCTCGATCTGGGCCTGCCCGACCAGGACGGCTTCGAGGTGTGCGGCCGTATCCGCCGTACCAGCTCCACCCCCGTGATCATGGTGACCGCGCGCGCCGACGTACGGTCCCGGATACATGGCCTCAACCTCGGCGCGGACGACTATGTCGTCAAGCCCTACGACATGGGTGAGCTGCTCGCCCGCATCCATGCCGTCAGCCGCCGTACGGCCGGCGAGGACGCCCCCGCGGCCGGCGAGGGGGGGGCCACCCCCCAGGGCTCGGACGGGGCCGGCACGCTGCGGCTGGGCGCCGTGACCATCGAGCTGCCCACCCGGCAGGTCAGCGTGGACGGCGCTGCGGTGCCGCTGACCCGTAAGGAGTTCGACCTGCTGGCGCTGCTGGCCCAGCGTCCCGGCGTCGTCTTCCGGCGCGAGCAGATCATCAGCGAGGTCTGGCGCACCAGCTGGGAGGGGACCGGGCGCACTCTGGAGGTGCACGTCGCCTCGCTCCGCTCGAAGCTGCAGCGGCCCGCCCTCATCGAGACGGTGCGCGGGGTGGGCTACCGCATGGCCGCCCAGGGCGACTGACCGGCCAGGGCCGACCGGAACGACGACGACGTGCGCAGCCGCCTCCTCCCCCTCCTGATCATCCTGCTGGCCGGGATCCTGCTCGCCCTGGGATTCCCGCTGGCGGTGAGCCAGGCACAGGCCGAGCAGCAGCAGGTGGTGGTCGACAGGATCGACGACACCGCACGCTTCGCCTCGCTCGCCCAGTTCGTCACCTCCACCAGCCAGCCGGACGAACGCCGGGACACCCTCCAGCACGAACTGAACCGCTACCACGACCTCTACGGCATCCGTGCGGGCGTCTTCTACCGCGACGGCCGCACCATGGCCGCCGCTCCCGACGACTGGCGAGTGCCCGGAGACAGCCAGGAGGCCGGGCAGAAGGGCCGGCCGGACGGCGCACGGGCCTTCGCCGAGGCACTGGCCGGACGCCGCAGCCACGACCCGCCCCAGGTGTGGCCCTGGCAGAGCGGCGGCCGGATCGCTGTGGCCTCCCCCGTGATCCGGGACGGTGACGTGGCCGCCGTGGTGCTGACGGACTCGCCCACCGGGCCGATGCGGTCGCGGATCCTGCGCGGCTGGCTGGCCATCGCCGTCGGCGAAGGCGCCGCGATGCTGCTGGCTCTCGGGGCCGCGCTGCGCCTGACCGGATGGGTGCTCAAGCCCGTACGGACCCTGGACCGGGCAGCCCACGAGATCGCCACCGGCAAGCTCACCTCCCGCGTCGTCGACTCGGTGGGCCCTCCGGAGCTGCGCAGACTGGCGCACTCCTTCAACGAGATGGCGGGCAATGTGGAGAGCGTGCTGGAGCAGCAGCGCGCCTTTGTCGCCGACGCCTCCCACCAGCTGCGCAACCCGCTCTCCGCGCTGCTGCTGCGCATCGAACTGCTCGCACTGGAGCTGCCCGAGGGCAACGAGGAGATGGCCTCGGTACGCGCGGAGGGCAAGCGGCTGGCGCGGGTGCTGGACGACCTCCTCGACCTGGCGCTGGCCGAACACTCCGACACCGCGCACGTCCAGCTGACCGACGTCGCCGAGATCGCCGCCGAACGCGTCGCAGCCTGGCGGCCCAGCGCCGAGCAGAAGGGCGTCGGGCTGACGGCGGCCGGACAGTCGGCCGCGACCGGGTGGGCCGACCCGGTGGCGCTCTCCAGCGCACTGGACGCCGTTGTCGACAACGCCGTGAAGTTCACCCCGGACGGCGGCAACGTCACCGTCACCGTGCACGCGGAGGGCGACAGCGTGACGGTCGAGACGGCGGACGGCGGCCCCGGGCTGACCGACGACGAGCTGGAGCGGGTGGGTGACCGCTTCTGGCGCAGCGGCCGCCACCAGAACGTCTCCGGCTCGGGGCTCGGCCTGTCCATCACCCGCGCCCTGCTCGCCGGGGGCGGCGCGAAGCTGTCCTTCGCGCACAACGAGCCGCAGGGACTGCGGGTGATGATCACCGTTCCCCGGAACGCCCCAGCCGAAGAGTGAGGATCTGGAACGGCCGCAGCGTCACCCGGACACCGGTTTCCTCCACGGTGTGGTGCGCCTGCGGGTCGGCCAGCGGTCGCTCCAGCAGATCCGTCTCGGCCACCGATGTGACGGGGAAACCGGGTGCCAGCAGTGCGCTCGCCCGGCCGCCCAGCGACTCGTAGAGGCGTACGACGACATCACCGCTGCGGTCATCCGCCAGTTTCACCGTCTCGGCGACGATCTGGTCGCCCTGCTCGCCTTCCAGGGCGACCAGTGGTGTGACGGGGCTTCCGTCGCCCAGGACGGTCCGCTCGGGCAGGTTGATCCGGTGGCCCTCGCGCACCGCGTCCTGGAGGGTCGCTCCCGGCGCCAGTCCGTAGCGCATCCGGTGCCGCCCCTGGTCAGTCTCCGGGTCCGGATAACGGGGAGCGCGCAGCAGCGAGAGTCGGACCGTGGTCGTCTGGCCACCGTCCTCGCGGATGTCCCGCGTGACGTCGTGCCCGTACGTCGAGTCGTTGACCAGCGCGGCGCCCCAGCCCGGCTCCTCCACCTGCAGCCAGCGATGCGCACAGATCTCGAACTTGGCAGCCTCCCAAGAGGTGTTGGTATGGGTGGGCCGGAAGACGTGCCCGAACTGTGTCTCGGCGGCGGACCTGTCGGCCTTCACATCCAGCGGGAACGCCGCCTTGAGCAGCTTCTCGCTCTCGTGCCAGTCGACATCGGCCTCCATGAGCAGCACAGCGCTGCCCGCCTGCACGGTCACCGTCTGCACCACGGTCGACCGTCCGAACGACCGGGTAGCCCGGACAGTGGCACTGTTCCCGTCGGCCTCGGCGACGGTCAGCTCATCGGCGTGCGTCAGATCGGTGGCCGTGTGCCGGTAGAAGGCGTCGACATCCCAGGCGTCCCAGTGGTTGGGCAGATCGGGATGCAACTGGAGGAGGTTGGCCGCCTGCCCCGGTGCGACCGCCTCGTGCCCGGCGCGCTGGTCGTATGCGGAGACGACCAGACCCCGGCCGTCCACCTCCACGCGCAACAGCCCGTTGTCCAGCGTCCAGCCGCCGCTTGCACTTTCGGCCACCGTGACGGCCCCTTCGCGCTGCTCAGCCCCGTACTGCGGGCGCTCGTCGGCGGGTCGGGCGCCGCCTGCCGGGATGCCACAGCGAGAGTGCGGCGAGCCGTTGAAGACGAGCTCCCGCTCCCCACGCCCGGCGAGGGCCTGCTGCGCCCCGCCGACGATCTCCGTCAGTTCCTCGGCCACGCGCGCGTACGTCTCGCGGGCCTCCCGGTGCACCCAGGCGATGGAGGAGCCCGGCAGGATGTCGTGGAACTGGTGCAGCAGCACTGTCTTCCACAGCTCCTCCAGCCGCTCGTACGGATAGGTGTAGCCGCTGCTGCGCACCGCCGCGGTCGCCGCCCACAGCTCGGCCTCGCGCAGCAGCGACTCCGAACGGCGGTTGCCCTGCTTGGTCTTGGCCTGCGAGGTGTACGTCCCCCGGTGCAGCTCCAGATACAGCTCGCCCTGCCACACAGGTGCGTTCGGATACTCCTGCCGCGCCTTCTCGAAGAACGCTGCGGGCTTCTCCACGGTCACCCGCGGGGAGCCGTCCAGATCCCGCAGGCGGGCCGCGCGGGCCAGCATCTCGCGGGTCGCGCCGCCCCCGCCGTCGCCGTGGCCGAACGGGACGAGGGAGCGCGAGGCGGCGCCCTTCTCACGGAAGTTGCGTGCCGCGTGTGCCAGCTCCCTGCCGCTGAGCGTCGAGTTGTAGGTGTCGACCGGCGGGAAGTGTGTGAAGACCCTCGTCCCGTCGATGCCCTCCCACCAGAAGGTGTGGTGCGGGAAGGGGTTGGTGCTGCTCCAGGAGATCTTCTGGGTCAGGAACCAACTGGAGCCCGACAGCTTCACCAGCTGCGGCATGGCTGCGGTATAGCCGAAGGAGTCGGGCAGCCACACCTCCTCCGTCTCGATTCCGAACTCCTCCAGGAAGAACTTCTTGCCGTAACCGAGCTGCCGCGCCATGGCTTCACCGCCCACCATGTTGGTGTCCGACTCCACCCACATGCCGCCCACAGGTACGAACCGGCCCTCGGCGACCTTCTCCTTGACCCTGGCGTACACCTCGGGCCGGTGCTCCTTGATCCAGGCGAACTGCTGGGCCTGCGACATGGCGAAGACGAACTCGGGATGGTCGTCCATCAGCGCCACCATGTTGGAGGCCGTACGCGCCACCTTCCGTACCGTCTCGCGCAGCGGCCACAGCCACGCCGAGTCGATGTGCGCGTGCCCCACGGCGCTGACCTGGTGCGCGGAGGCCCGCGCGGGAGCCGTCAGCGCGGCGGTGAGCAGCTCCCGGGCGCGGTCGGCGCTGCCGGGTACATCGGCCAGGTCCAGGGCGTCCAAAGCCCGTTCCAGGGCGCGCAGCAGCTCCCAGCGGCGGGCGTCCTCCAGTGGCAGCTCGTGCATCAGCGAGCCCGCCACCTCCAGATCCATCGCCAGCTCCCACACCTGCGGCTCGAAGACCGCCAGATCCATCCGCGCCAGCCGGTACAGGGGTGTGCTGTCGGCGGTGAGCACGTCGCCCTGGTAGGTCGGCGTCTGCGGTGTGTTGACGACCGGGTTGGAGGCCGCCTCGACGTACAGCTCGATCTCCTCTCCGCCGACGGCCGCATCCGCCAGCCGTACCCAGGAGTTGCGCGGGTGCAGTCCTTTGACCGCCTCGCCGTCCGCGCGGTAGACCAGCCCCTCGCACTGGAAGCCCGGCATGTTCCGCTCGAAGCCCAGGTCCAGCACGGCCTCCACGGTTCGGCCCGCCCACTCGTGCGGCACCTGCCCTCTCACCCGGAACCAGGTGGTGCCCCAGGCCGGCCCCCACGCTTCGCCCACCGCGGCCGGTCCATAGGGCGCCGAGATGCCCTCCGCGACCGGTACCGGCTCGCCGGGCGCCTCCCAGCGCTCGACGGTCAGCGGCAGCGCGGAGGTGTGGAGTGCGGGTCGTACGCGCTCGTCCAGCACGCGGCGCAGCCGGTCCTCGACGGTACGGCGGTCGTCATGCATCGATCGGCTCCTTGGTGGGGTCGGGGCCTGGCGTCGGCAGCGACGTTCCGGTCAGGGCGATGTTGCTGTCAGGACGATGTTCCCGTCAGGGCTTGGACGAGCGGTAGTAGTGGCGGGCTCCCTCGTGCAGCGGCACGGGATCGGTGTAGATGGCGGTGCGCAGATCCACCTTCTGTGCGGCGTGCACCTCACGCCCGATCTGGTCCCTGCTCTTGATGACGGAACGGGTGATGCTCTCCGTCAGCGCGGCATCCGTACGGTCCGTGGTGACCAGCAGGTTGGCGATGGCCACGGTCTTGACGGAGCGGCCGCGCTGCACGGTGGGGTAGGCGTCGGGTGCCATCACGGCGGCGCGGTAGTAGCGCATTTCCGGGCGCTGTTCGTGCAGCCGGGGCAGCAGATCGCCGAGTTGCACCAGACGGATGTCCGTCCGTTCCGCCAGGCGCTCGATCGCACCGGTCGGCAGTCCGCCGGACCAGAAGAACGCGTCCAGCTTCCCTTCGGACAGCAGCTTGGGCATCGTGTCGATGCCCTTGCGGACCGGACGCACATCGTGGTCCATGTCCAGCCCGGCGGCCTTCAGCAGCCTCTTGGTCACCAGAGCGACCCCGGAGCTCCTCTCACCCACTCCGACACGGAGCCCTTTGAGGTCCTTGGCGCTGTCGACCGGCGAGTCCCTGGGAACCACCAGATGCATGTAGTCGTCGTAGAGCCGCGCGCACGCCCGGATGTGTGAGGCGCCCTTTCCGCCCTTCTCCTGGTAGGCGGCGAGCGCATCGGAGGCGGTGATGGTGAAGTCCGCCTGCCCGGAGACGATCCGGGACACGTTCTGTACCGAACCCTGGCTGCGCTGGAGCCCCAGGTCGACCTGCGGCAGATCCCTGGCCAGCCGCTGCTTGAACAGGGTGCCGTAACGCTCGTACACACCGGTGCGCACCCCGGTGGCGAAGGTGATCTTTCCGCTCGGCGAAGGGGAGGGGGACGGCCGTAGCCACCACACCAGCAACCCGCACACCACGAGCACCGCAGCCGCAGCCCACAGAACACGTCGCCGACCGGTGCTGAGTCCGCCCGGGCGGCGCATCGGACGGGACACCGTTCGCGGACGCAGGCTGGCCATGAAAGGGGATACTGCCAGCACCGCGGCCCCGAGGGGAGTGGTGGGAATCACCCGGGCCGTCATCCGGAGCACCACCCCCGTGCGAACGCGCCGATTCGCGAACTGCAAATTTCACACTGTCGCTTGCTGAGTGGAACTGCATGGGGCCATAGTGACGGTCAGACCACGCGCGTCACGGCCCTCCGCGGGGCCGGGACCAGCTCGACGGAAGGCGCCTCCACGTGTACGCCGCCCCCGCTCGCAGGGATCCCGCAGCAGCCGCCACGACAGCGTCTCCGGCGTCCGAAGGTGCCTCGCACCCGGCAGTGCCGTCCGGACACGCGGAAGACCCCACCTGGCAGCTGCGCTTTCCGGCGCGGGAGCAGTACATCGCGCGGGCACGCGTCGCCTTCACCTCGTGGCTGAAGGAGCGGCAGAATCCGGAGATACCGGAGATATCCGCCGAGGCGGTGGACGACGCCGTGCTTCTGCTCTCCGAGCTGGCCACCAACGCCGTCGTGCACACCCGCTGTCTGCCCGACGCGGAGCTCGTCTGCCGCGCCGCCCTGGCCGTCCGGGAAACCCCCGCTGCCGCACTGCTGCGCATCGAGGTGCACGACCACGCGGAAGGCGACGACAGGCCGCAGTTGAAGGACAGCGAGGCCGCCGACGAGAGTGGCCGCGGCCTGTGCATCGTGGCCGCGCTCGCCGCCGACTGGGGAGTACGGCCCTCCACCGTCACCGACGGCAACGCGGTCTGGGCGACGCTACGGCTTCCCCGCGAACTCCCCGGCGAACTCCCTGCGCAGTGACGTGCATCACAGTGCTCCGGTAACGGTTCGGGGTACCCGCCCGGGGGCCGGGACACCGGCGCGAACGCCTACCCTTGTCGCATGAGCAGTAGCGACCGGGGTCAGACAGTGGACGTCAAGGGGACGTACGAGGTGCGCACCTTCGGGTGTCAGATGAACGTCCATGACTCCGAGCGGATGGCGGGCCTGTTGGAGGACGCCGGCTACGTCCGTGCGCCCCAGGGTGCCGACGCCGCTGACGTCGTCGTCTTCAACACCTGTGCCGTACGCGAGAACGCCGACAACCGGCTATACGGCAACCTCGGCCAACTCGCCCCCAAGAAGGCCGCACGCCCCGGCATGCAGATCGCGGTCGGCGGCTGTCTGGCCCAGAAGGACCGGGACACCATCGTCAAGAAGGCGCCCTGGGTCGACGTCGTCTTCGGCACCCATAACGTCGGCAAGCTGCCTGTGCTGCTGGAGCGCGCCCGCCTCCGGGACGAGGCGCAGGTCGAGATCGCCGAGTCGCTGGAAGCGTTCCCCTCGACCCTGCCGACCCGCCGCGAAAGCGCCTACGCGGCATGGGTCTCGGTCTCCGTGGGCTGCAACAACACCTGTACCTTCTGCATCGTCCCGCAGTTGCGCGGCAAGGAGAAGGACCGCCGCCCCGGCGACATCCTCGCCGAGATCGAGGCGCTGGTCGACGAAGGCGTCAGCGAGATCACCCTGCTCGGCCAGAACGTGAACGCCTACGGCTCCGACATCGGCGACCGGGAGGCATTCAGCAAGCTGCTGCGCGTCTGTGGCCGCATCGAGGGGCTGGAGCGCGTCCGCTTCACCTCGCCGCACCCCCGCGACTTCACCGACGACGTGATCGCCGCCATGGCCGAGACACCGAACGTGATGCCGCAGCTGCACATGCCGCTCCAGTCCGGCTCCTCGCGCATCCTCAAGGCGATGCGCCGCTCCTATCGGCAGGAGCGCTTCCTCGGCATCATCGAGAAGGTCCGCGCCGCCATTCCTGAGGCCGCGCTCTCGACGGACATCATCGTCGGCTTCCCCGGCGAGACCGAGGAGGACTTCGCCGAGACGCTGCACGTGGTGCGCGAGGCCCGGTTCGCCCAGGCGTTCACCTTCCAGTACAGCAAGCGCCCCGGTACGCCGGCGGCCGAGATGCCCGGCCAGATCCCCAAGGAGGTCGTCCAGGAGCGCTACGAGCGCCTGGTGGCCCTCCAAGAGGAGATCTCCTGGGAGGAGAACAAGAAGCAGGTCGGCCGCACGCTGGAGCTGATGGTCGCCGAGGGCGAGGGCCGCAAGGACGACGCCACCCGGCGGCTGTCCGGCCGCGCCCCCGACAACCGTCTGGTGCACTTCACCCGGCCCGAGGAGCCGATGCGCCCCGGCGACGTCGTGACCGTCGACATCACCTATGCCGCGCCGCACCATCTGCTCGCCGAGGGCCCCGCCAAGGCCGTACGCCGCACCCGCGCCGGCGACGCCTGGGAGCGCCGCACCATGGCACCCGAGGAGCCGCAGCAGGGCAAGGGCGTCATGCTCGGCCTGCCCACCGTCGGCGCCCCGGACCCGCTGCCCGCCGCCACCGGCGGCTGCGGCCTGGGCTGACGCCCGGCGCGACCGACATGGCGTAGGCCGTCGGACGCGCCTGTGTCATCTGTTTCAGCCGATCTCGCACGCTCGGGTGAGTCACGGCGCGGGCATGGTGGGAAGTGCTGCGCAGGGCACTTAAGCTGCGCGCCATGCTTGTCGCCGCAGCCGTATGTCCCTGCCCCCCGCTGCTCGTACCCGAGGTCGCGGGCGGTGCCGCTCCCGAGATGGACGCCGCGCGCGCCGCCTGCTACGACGCCCTCGGCGTCCTGGCGGCGGCCCGCCCCGACCACCTGTATGTGCTCGGCCCCGCCGAACCGTCCGGCCGCGGACCGCATCCGCAGGGCGCGCGCGGATCGTTCGCCGGATTCGGCGTTCCCCTCGAAGTGAGCCTCGGCAAGGGGGAGCCTGCCCGGCGTGAGCTGCCCCCGTCGCTGGCTGTCGGCGCATGGCTGCTGGAGCGCACCGACTGGACCTGCTGCCCGGTCGAGGGGCTGGGCATCGGAGAACCGCTCGCGCGGGCCCGCTGCGAGGAGACGGGCCGTGAGCTGGCGGCGCATGCTGACCGCGTCGCGCTGCTGGTGATGGGCGACGGCAGCAACTGCCGCACGCTCAAGGCCCCCGGCTACTTCGACGAGCGGGCCGCCGCCTTCGACGCGGAGGCAGCCCGTGCGCTGGGCGACGCCGACAGCCCCGCGCTGCTCGCCCTGGACGAGGAGCTGGCGTACGAGCTGAAGGCCGCCGGGCGCTCTTCGTGGCAGACGCTCGCGGGCGCCGCCCAGGGCGGCGATCTGGCCGGACGGCTGCTGTACGACGAGGCGCCCTACGGCGTCGGCTACATGGTCGCGAGCTGGTCGTAACGGAGCGTGCGCCTCGGAGTACGTACATCGGACGCGTACTCACAGACGTGCAGCCGCACTCTCAGGCGTACCAGCACGGCAGCGGGGGGGTTCGGTGCCGATGCGCACCGAACACCCCCGCTGAGCGCAGGCGATCTCTGTCAACGAAACGCGTTCCCGCGCGCCTAAGACCCAAGAATTCAGGAGCTCAGGAGCCGGACCCGGACGGGCCGCTTCCGCTGCCGGTCGGGCCGGAGCCGCTGCCGCCCCCGCTGGGGCCGGAGCCGGTCGGACCGCTGCCCGAGCCGCCTTCGCCGCGGCCTTCGTCGCCGAGTCGCCGGGTCGCGTCCTTGGCCTTCCGGGCGCCGGTATTGATCTTGTCGCTGTATTTGCCCTTGGTCTTGGAATCCGCAAGCTTCGCGGCCTTGTCCACGCTCTGCTGAACCTTGTCGCCGTGCTGGCCGAGCAAGCCCTTGACCTTGTCCATGAAGCCCATCGCGGTCCCCTTTCTCCCTTGCCGCGCGGGCCTGGCCGCGCGGCCTACTTGCGGGCGTTGTCGCCTGTCTCGCTGTCGGCGGCCTGTTCGGCGGACGGCTGCTTGGGGATGCCGACGCCCGCCTCGCCGGTGCCGGTACCAGCCTCCGCCGCATCGGCCGCATCCGACGCATCCGCCGCCTTGGCGACGTCGTCCGTACCGACCGTATCGTTCTCGCCTGCCGGGGCTTCGGCCTCGGCCGACGACGGGCTCTCCCTGGAATCACCGTCCGGGCTCTGCGCTCCGTCCGGTCCCGGCGCTCCGGCATCCGGCTCCACCTGTGCGGATCCGTCGCCCCGCTCGGAGGCGCGCTCCTCCGGTCCGGGTTCCTCCGCGGGAGTGGCCTCGGGGCTGCCCTGTGTTGACTTGCTGGACGAACGACGGAGAAGCTTCGCAAAAACGCCCATATCTACTCCAGATCTTACTCGTGTGGGCGAAATCCCGCGCCTTGCGGAGCGTCCCTTTGCGCCGCCCCGGGGCACCGGTGCGGAAACCGGCTGTCGGAACCTCGCAACGGGCAACGACCCCGAGAGCGTCCCGTCACGTCGCTCGTTCGAGGAGCCTCAGGCGGGTTTGCGAGACTTGAGCCGTGAATGCCGACGCCGCCCCCTCGCCCGCCTCGTCAGACGCCCCGCCCTCCCCGCCGGTCATCGCCGTCGTGGGCCCCACAGCGGCCGGCAAATCCGATCTGGGGGTCTTTCTCGCCCGCGAGCTGGGCGGTGAGGTCATCAACGCCGACTCGATGCAGCTCTACCGCGGTATGGACATCGGCACCGCCAAGCTGACCGTCGAGGAGCGGCAGGGCGTGCCGCACCACCTTCTCGACATCTGGGACGTCACCGCCGCCGCGAGCGTCGCGGAGTACCAGCGGCTGGCCCGTGCCGAGATCGACCGGTTGCGTGCCCAGGGGCGCGTGCCCGTGCTGGTCGGGGGCTCCGGGCTGTACGTGCGCGGGGCGCTGGATGCCATGGAGTTCCCCGGTACCGACCCTCAGGTACGTGCCCGGCTGGAGACGGAGGTGGCCGAGCACGGCCCCGGCGTCCTGCACGCGCGACTGGCCACGGCCGATCCGGAGGCCGCCCGCGCCATCCTGCCCAGCAACGGACGCCGCATCGTGCGGGCCCTGGAGGTCATCGAGATCACCGGGCGGCCCTTCACGGCCAATCTGCCGGGTCATGAGGCCGTGTACGACACCGTGCAGATCGGTGTGGACGTGGCCAGGCCCGAACTGGACGAGCGGATCGCCCGCCGGGTCGACCGGATGTGGCGGGCCGGGCTGGTGGACGAGGTGCGCGAGTTGGAGCGGCAAGGGCTGCGGGAGGGGCGTACGGCCTCGCGCGCCCTGGGCTACCAGCAGGTGCTCGCCGCGCTGGCGGGGGAGTGCACCCTTGAGGAGGCGCGTACGGAGACGGTCCGCGCTACCAAGCGCTTCGCGCGCCGTCAGGATTCCTGGTTTCGCCGCGATCCGCGGGTGAACTGGCTCAGTGGAGCGGCGGCGGACAGGGGGGCACTGTCGGGTGCCGCGCTGGCGTTGCTCACAAGGGCGGTTACAGCCTGATCACGTGATGGCATCGGGAAGCCCTGAGCGACCGTCCCGTTACCCCCGGCGTGCCATCATCGACCATCGTTGGGTGCCGTGAAGCGGAGTTGGGAGGGCACGTGGCAATGGAGGCCAGCCCTCGGGACAACTCCTCACCTGCGGATGCCGAGCCGCTTTCGGACCGTGAGTCCTTGTCGGACCGTGAGCCCTTGTCGGGCCACGACCCGTTGTCGGACCGCGAGCAGCCACGCGGCCATGAGCCGCTGCCGGGGCCTGAGCCCTCATCGGACCGTGAGCCGCCGGAGGATTCCTCCGTGGAGGAGCCCGGGCCGGAGCCGGGTCCGCCGGTGGAACCGCACGAGCTGCGCCCGCAGCGCAAGCTGCGCCTCTGGCAGCTGGCCCCCATCGTGATACTCGGCGCCCTCGGGTCGCTGATGTTCGCTTTTCCGCTCGCCTTCGAGCCCGGTGGCAGCTCCGGCGCGGTGGTCTCGATGCTCGGGCTCCTGCTGTGCGGCTGTGCGGCAGGCTGGGGCGTGATGGCGGCCCGCCGGGTGGGGCACACCTGGCCGGGGCTCCCGGCACGCGGCTCCGGCGGACGTCCCGACTGGCGCGTGGTCCTGATCTACGCCGTCGTGGTCGGCACCGCCGTCGTCCTGGCCGTCTGGCGGGTCGCCCGGCTGCGCTGACCGGCGTGCTGCCCCACTGTCGCGGCTTGCCCGCAGCCGGGGTGCGCCGGGATCTCCCGTACGATCGGCAGCGTGACCAGCGCAGCAGGCGTGCCGTTCCTCAAGGGCCACGGCACGGAGAACGACTTCGTGATCCTTCCGGACCCGGACGGGCTGCTCGACCTGTCGCCGACGGCAGTGGCCCGGTTGTGCGACCGGAGGGCGGGCATCGGCGGGGACGGCGTGCTCCGCGTCGTCCGCTCGGCGGCGCACCCCGAGGCGAAGCCCATGGCCGCCGAGGCGGAGTGGTTCATGGATTACCGCAACGGCGACGGCTCCGTAGCGGAGATGTGCGGCAACGGCACCCGGGTCTTCGCCCGCTATCTGGAGCGTGCGGGACTGGCCGGGCCCGGCGACCTCGCCATCGCGACCCGGGCGGGCGTACGCCGGATCCACATCGCCAAGAACGGTGGTGACATCACCACCGCCATGGGCAGGGCCCAGCTGACGGGGCCGGAAGAGACCGGGGACGGGATCACCGTCAGCGTCGCAGGGCACACCTGGCCGGTGCGCAAGGTCGGCATGGGCAATCCGCACGCCGTGGCGTTCGTCTCGGACCTGGCGGACGCGGGCCGGCTGCTGGAGGCTCCCGAGGTGCGGCCTGCCACCGCGTTCCCGGACGGCGTCAATGTCGAGTTCGTCGTCTCACGGGGGACCCGGCATGTGGCACTGCGGGTGCATGAGCGGGGCGCGGGGGAGACCCGGTCCTGCGGTACCGGCGCCTGCGCCGTGATGGTCGCGGCAGCGCGCAGGGACGGCGTGGACCCGCGCAGGGACGGCACCGCTGTGACCTACACCGTGGACGTGCCCGGAGGCCGGCTGGAGATCACCGAGCGGGCCGACGGCGAGATCGAGATGTCCGGCCCGGCCGAGATCGTCGCGGAAGGCAGCATCGACCCCGCCCTGCTGTCATGAGCGATCCGGCGTTGCTCCTGTGACCGATCGGCCGATCCGGCATCCCTTCTGCGACCGGTCGGCCGATCCAGCACCGCTCCCGTGACCGATCCCTGTGCTGCTCCTGTGAGCGGCCGGTGACCCGGCGTCGCACGATGGGGTGATCCGCCTCACGCTCGACAGGAGCCGGTCGGTGGCACGTGATGGGGTCGGTACCATCGCACCCCCGGCCCGGGGTGCGCGAAAGCGGGAGGTGCCCATGAGCGCGGTGCGCAGTCTGCGGAAACTCAGCAGAGTGGCACTGCTGGGCGCCACGCCACGGGACTCACTGCCGGACGCCATCGAACACGTCGCGAAGGTGCACAGGGCGCACCATCCAGGGGCCGATCTGCGGCCGCTGCGCAAGGCATACATGCTGGCCGAGTCCTCGCACCGGGGACAGATGCGCAAGAGCGGCGAGCCCTACATCACCCACCCTCTCGCGGTCACCCTGCTGCTGGCCCAGCTCGGCGCGGAGACAACCACGTTGACCGCCTCGCTGCTGCACGACACCGTCGAGGACACCGCGGTGACGCTGGAACAGGTACGCCGCGAGTTCGGGGAGCAGGTCTGCTACCTCGTCGACGGGGTCACCAAGCTTGAGAAGGTCGACTACGGTTCGGCCGCCGAGCCGGAGACGTTCCGCAAGATGCTCGTCGCCACGGGCAACGACGTACGGGTCATGTCGATCAAGCTTGCCGACCGGCTGCACAACATGCGCACTCTCGGTGTGATGCGGCGTGAGAAACAGGTCCGCATCGCCAAGGTGACGCGGGATGTGCTGATCCCGCTCGCCGAACGGCTCGGCATCCAGGCGCTCAAAAGCGAACTGGAGGACCTGGTGTTCGCGATCCTCCACCCCGAAGAGCACACCAGGACACGTGAGTTGATCCGTGAGCACAACTCGCGCCCCGATCCGCTGACAGGTTTTGCGGCCCAGGTACGCCGTACACTGCGCGAGGCCGGAATCACGGCGCAGGTGCTCATCCGTCCCCGGCACACCGTTTCCGTGCACCGGCTGCGGCTCAAACGCGGCCAGTTGGGCGACTGCGACTTCGCCCGGCTGCTGGTCCTCGTGGACGAGGACGCCGACTGCTATGCGGTGCTGGGGGAGTTGCACACCTGCTTCGCCCCTCTCGTCTCCGAGTTCAAGGACTTGATCGCCGCTCCGAAGTTCAACCTCTACCAGTCGCTGCACACCGCGATCGCCGACGAGGAGGGCAGGGTCGCCGAAGTGCTCGTACGCACCCGCCGGATGCACCAGGTGGCCGAGACCGGTGTCATCGCCCTCGGCGACCCGCACGCAACGGCGGAGACGGCCCCCGACGCGGCCGAGGGAGGCGCAGGGGGTGCGTCAGCGGCGACCGCCGAAGGGGCCGGGGAGCGGACCGACCCGACCCGCCCCGGATGGCTCTCGCGCCTGCTGGAGTGGCAGAGCCACGCGCCCGACTCGAACACCTTCTGGCAGGAGCTGCGCGACGAACTGGCGCAGGACCTGGAGATCACCGTCTACTGCGCCGTCCCCGGAGCGGAGGGTGCCGCAGGGGGCGCGCTGCCGCTGCCCGGCGGTGCGACATGTGTGGACGCCGCATACGCCAGGCTGGGGGAGGCGGCTCACCGGTGCATCGGGGCCCGAGTCAACGGCCGGCTGGCGGCGCTCACCACGGTGCTGCGGGACGGGGACGCGCTGCAGCTCTTCCTGGAGGGCAGCCACGGCAACCCCTCGGGGCCGTCCCCGGAGTGGCTCGACCACGTACGCACGCCGTCCGCGCGGCTGGCCATCCGGGAGTGGCTCGCCGCGCACGGACGGCGGGAAACCGACGACTCCAGGAGCGATCGCGCTCCCGCCGAGAGCGAACGCACCCTCGGTCCGGAGCAGGAGGAGCAGCACGCGGAGTACGGGGAGTACGCGGAGTACGGGGAGAACATTCCTGTGGTGCCCGGCCATCCCGGCACGCCGGTTCGGCTCGCCCGCTGCTGCACACCCGTACCGACGGATGCGGTCACCGGGTTCCCGGTGCGGGGCGGTGCCGTCACCGTGCACCGTGACAGTTGCCGGTCGGTGGCCCGGATGGCCTCCGACGGGCGCCTGACCCTTCCGGTGCGCTGGGAGCAGGGCGAGGCCGGATGCAGGGTCACCCTGCGGGCCGAGGCGTTCGGTCGGCCGCACCTGCTGGCCGACCTCACCGAGACCATTGCTGCACAGGGCGCGGCTGTCGTCTCGGCCGATGTGGAACCCCCGCGCGAGCAGCGCGTGCGGCACACCTACACCCTGCAACTCCCTGACGCTGCGGGGCTTCCCGCACTGATGCGTGCCATGCAGCGGGTGCCGGGCGTCTACGACGTCGCCCGCTCCGTCCGCCAGGCCGCAGCGAACTGACGGGCCGTCCCTCCTGTCGCGAATCGACGGGCTTTCCGCTCCGCGGGCGTAGCAGGCACCGTTCGGGCGGAGGCGCGGAACGTCCCCTTTCGGGTGGACGAGCCCGGGCGGAGCCACCACCGGCTGCGGCCGCTGGTAGCGATGATCCATGGCCCTTACAGCCCCCGCAGCACGCGCAGTCTCCCGCTCAGCCGCCGGACGGCGCGGTGCGATCGCCGGTACGACCACCGCCACGGCCCTCGCCCTGATCGGCGCCGCGCTCCCCGCACCCCAGGCGGCCGGTATCGGCGACCACCTCTTCCCGCACCTCGGCAACCCCGGCTACGACGTCCGTGCGTACGACATCTCCTTCGACTACAGCGGTGACAACAGCAAGCCGCTCACTGCCCGGACCGTCATCGATGCGCGGGTCACCGCCGGGCCCATGGACCGGTTCAACCTGGACTTCGCAGGCGGTGACGTCCGCTCGGTCGAGGTCAACGGGCAGCCCGCCGGGCACGCCCGCGCGGGCGAGGATCTGGTGGTCAGTCCGCAGTCACAGTTGCGGCGGGGTTCCTGGCTGCACATCGAGGTCCGGCACACCAGCGACCCCACCATCAAGAACGGCGGCTGGGTGCGCACCAAGGACGGTCTGGCGATGGCCAACCAGGCCGACGCCGCGCACCGAGTGTTCCCCGGCAACGACCACCCTGCGGACAAGGCCATGTTCACCTTCCGGGTACGGGCGCCGCGCGGGCTGACAGCCGTGGCGGGCGGGCTGCCGGCCGGGCGGTCCCGCGCGGGGAAGGACACCGTCTGGACGTACCGGATGGGCCACCCCATGGCCACCGAGCTGGCCCAGGTGTCGATCGGCCGCTCCACTGTCGTGCGCTCTACAGGCCCGCACGGGCTGCCGTTGCGCCACGTCGTACCCGTCAAGCAGCGCGAGGCGCTGGAGCCCGCGCTGAACGAGACGTCCCGGCAGATCGCCTGGATGGAGCGGCATGCGGGGGAGTACCCGTTCGAGAACTACGGGCTGCTGGCCGCCGAGGCGGACACCGGCTTCGAACTGGAGACACAGACTCTCTCCCTCTTCGAGAGCGAACTGCTGTCCTCCCGTAAGTACCCGGACTGGTACAGGGAGTCACTGATGGTGCACGAGTTGGCGCACCAGTGGTTCGGCGACAGCGTCTCCCCGCGCCGCTGGACCGATCTGTGGCTGAACGAGGGCCATGCGAGCTGGTACGAGTGGGCGTACGGCGCTGAACGGGGCGGCTTCTCGGTCGACGAGCGGGCGCGCGCCTCGTACGAGCAGTCCGACGCCTGGCGCAAGCGTCACGGGCCTCCCGCAGCCCTCCTCCCCACCCGGAAGAGCGGGAAGATCGAGCTGTTCAGCCCGATCGTCTACAACGGTTCCGCCGTCGTTCTCTACGCACTGCGTGAGCGGATCGGCAAGGAGGCGTTCGCACGGCTGCAGCGCGCCTGGCCGCGCAAGTACCGCGACTCCAGCGCCACCACCGCCGACTTCATCGCTCTGGCCAGCGAGATCTCCGGCAAGGACCAGAGCGCATTCCTGAAGAAATGGCTCTACGGGAAGACCACCCCGCCCATGCCGGGGCACCCGGACTGGACCCAGAAGAAGCCGGCCAAGAGCCCGGCGGGGAAAACGGACGCGAGTTCCGCGAGGACGGTCGAAAAGAGCCGCCGCCCGTAGTCCTGGTCGCCGCAGCCCCCCGGGAGCGCCCGGGAAGGGCGGCAAATACGGGTGACGACGTCGCAGCGCCGTGCGACCATCCTTGTGACCGCGCCGCGCGGCGGCGGGTCCGCCCAGGACGGGCCCGGTGCCCGGGGAATCTTCCTCGCCGCCAGGGCGTTGTGCGGTACGTAAGCTTCCCTCGACCTTAAGGATCCACTTGACCCACTCCTCTTCCCTTCCACAGAACGGCCAGCGCATCGCCAAGACGAACCGCCGAGCCGACGCCCTGATGGAAGAGGACGTCGCTCTTAGTCACACGTTCGACGAGAACCGTGACGGTGATCAGCTCGACCGCTCCGACCGGGCGGCGCTGCGGCGAGTGGCCGGTCTCTCCACCGAGCTGGAGGACGTCACAGAGGTTGAGTACCGGCAGCTGCGCCTGGAGCGTGTCGTGCTGGTCGGCGTCTGGACCTCCGGTACGGCGAACGACGCCGAGAACTCCCTCGCGGAGCTGGCAGCCCTCGCCGAGACGGCCGGAGCAGTGGTGCTCGACGGCGTGATCCAGCGCCGGGACAAGCCTGACGCTGCCACGTACATCGGCTCCGGCAAGGCCGCCGAGCTGCGGGACATCGTCCTGGAGACCGGTGCCGACACCGTCGTGTGCGACGGTGAGCTGACCCCTGGCCAGCTCATCCACCTCGAGGACGTCGTCAAGGTCAAGGTCGTCGACCGCACGGCCCTGATCCTCGACATCTTCGCCCAGCACGCCAAGTCCCGAGAGGGCAAGGCGCAGGTGGCGCTGGCACAGATGAACTACATGCTCCCCAGGCTGCGCGGCTGGGGCCAGTCGCTCTCCCGGCAGATGGGTGGCGGTGGCTCCGGTTCGGCCGGCGGCGGCATGGCAACCCGTGGTCCTGGTGAGACCAAGATCGAGACGGACCGGCGGCGGATCCGCGAGAAGATGGCGAAGATGCGCCGGGAGATCGCGGAGATGAAGACCGGCCGCGAGGTGCAGCGGCAGGACCGCAAGCGCAACAAGGTGCCCTCGGTCGCCATCGCGGGCTACACCAACGCGGGCAAGTCCTCGCTGCTCAACCGGCTCACAGGGGCAGGCGTGCTGGTGGAGAACGCACTGTTCGCCACCCTGGACCCGACCGTGCGCAAGGCCGAGACCCCCAGCGGCAGGGGCTACACGCTGGCCGACACCGTCGGTTTCGTCCGGCACCTTCCGCACCATCTGGTGGAGGCGTTCCGCTCCACCATGGAGGAGGTCGGTGACGCCGACCTGATCCTGCATGTGGTGGACGGCGCGCACCCCGCGCCGGAGGAACAGCTCGCCGCCGTGCGCGAGGTCGTCCGCGATGTGGGTGCAGCCGACGTACCCGAGATCGTCGTGGTCAACAAGGCGGACGCGGCCGACCCGCTCGTCCTGCAACGGCTGCTGCGGGCCGAGAAGCACGCACTGGTCGTCTCCGCGCGCACCGGGCAGGGCGTCGACCAGCTGCGGGAGCTGATCGACAACGAGCTGCCGCGCCCCTCCGTCGAGCTGGAGGTGCTGCTGCCCTACACCGAGGGCAAGCTCGTCTCTCGGGTGCACAACCAGGGCGAGGTGCTCTCCGAGGAGCACCTCGAACAGGGCACGCTGCTCAAGGCCCGGGTGCACGAGGAGCTCGCCGCGGAGCTGCGCGCATTCCAGCCGCTGGCCGCCCGGCCGTAGCCGAGGCCGCACCGCAAGGGCAGCCGAAAATTGCACAGAAGAAGGCCCGCCCCCTCCCGGCTTCCGGGAGGGGGCGGGCCCTTGTTCAGTGCTGGTGCGGTGTGCCCCAGCCGGTCAACCGGTCAGCCCTTGCGGCTTGCGGCGTTGAAGACCTGCTTGGCCGTCGGGCCCAGCTGCGGCCCCGCGAGCCAGGTGGCCGGGTGCGGGCCGATCGAGTTGACGGAGATCAGCTCGGGCTTGCCGCCCGCGCCCTTGATCAGCCAGGCGCCACCGGAGGAACCGCCCGTCATGGTGCAGCCGATGCGGTACAGCGCGGGCTGCGACGGGTCGATCGTCAGCGCGCCGGGACGGTCGGTGCAGGAGTACATCCGGGCGCCGTCGAAGGGCGGCGCCGCCGGGTAGCCGTAGTTGCTGACGCCGCGGATCCGGGACGACGAGGGCGACTGGAAGTTGACCTTGATGGCGTTGCCGACGGTCTCCTCCAGCGACTTGCCGGACTTGTTCACCGGCTCGACGCGCAGCACCGCGAAGTCCTGCTGGGAGCCGCCGCCCCCGGACTTGGCGCCCTTCTGGATCCAGTAGTTGGTGGTCTGGGCCCACTTCACCCACCACTCGCCGTACGGGGCGACCTCCTGCGGCGGGGAGCTGTTGACCGCCGGCATCGAGCGGCCCTTGTCGTTGAAGGCCGGGATGAAGGTGATGTTGCGCAGCCAGCCGCCGCTCCTGCCGGAGTGGACGCAGTGGCCCGCGGTGGCGACCAGGTTGGACTTGCCCGGGTGGCGCGGGTCCTTGATGACCGTGCCGGAGCAGACCATCGGGCCTTCCGGAGTGTCCATGAAGATCTTGCCGGCGGGAGCCGCGTTCCGGGTGTACGGCGTCTTCACGGCGTCCGCCTTGACCGGGCGCGGCTCCGCGGTGTTGGTGGAACCCGAGGTGCTCTTGACGTTCTTCGGGACCTTCTTCTCGTTGTCCTCGGCCTTCTTCATCCGCCCCAGGTCCCAGTGGCCCTTGATGTAGGGGTTGACGAAGTCCTTGGCCTCACGCACCCACTGGTCCTTGTCCCAGTTCTTCCAGGCGCCCTGCTTCCACTTGTCGAGGTCCTGGAGGGAGGTGGGAAGGTCCTTCGGCAGCTTGTCGGGGATGCCGATCTGGTCCTTACCGCCGCCGGAGTCCTGGGCGCCCTCGGAGGCGGCCGGCTTGGCGTCCGTCTTCTTCTTGCCGTCACCGTCGCCCGTGCAGGCGGTGGCGGTGAGGGCGAGGGCGGCGGCCAGTGCCGCCGTGACCAGGACCGGACGCCCACGTCCGGCGCTGCGTATACGTGACATGGTTCGGGGTCCCCTTGAAGACTCGTACGGAAAGCGCGCGTCATGCGCGGGGTGTTCTCGCCGCATCGGCGCTCAGCCCTCCTTGCTGACCGCGTCGAAGACGGCCTTGGCCTCCTTGCCGAGGCGGGCGCCGGCCAGCCAGTCGGCGGTGATGGGACCGATGGAGGTCACCGAGAGCAGCCGGGTGCCCGAGGCGTCGAGCCAGGGGCCGCCGGACGAACCCGCCGTCATGGTGCAGCCGATGCGGTACATGGTGGGCTGCTCCGGGTCGATCGTGAGACGGCTCGGCTTGTCGGCACAGCGGTACATCCGGGCGCCGTCGAAGGGCGGTGCCGCCGGGTAGCCCACCGCGCTGAGGCTCTTGATCGACTTGACCCGGGGAGTGCTGAAGGCGGCCTTGACGGCGCCGCCGGCCTTCTCCTCCAGCGAGGGGCCGGTGCTCTTGTCCTCGGGCTGCATCTGGAGCACCGCGAAGTCCTGCTGTGCACCCTTGCCGCCGCGCTCGGCGCCGTTCTGGATCCAGTGCTTGGTGGTACGGGCGTGCTTGGCCCACCAGATGCCGTCGGGGGCGACGTCACCCTTGGAGGCGTTCGCCAGCTGCTGGTTCGACAGCCCCTTGGGGTTGTAGTCCGGGACGAAGACCACGTTGCGGTACCAGCCCTTGCCCGCGCCGCCGTGCACACAGTGCCCGGCGGTGGCGACCAGGTTGGACTTCCCCGGGTGACGCGGATCCTTCAGAACGGAGCCGGAGCAGACCATGGCACCCTTCGGGGTGTCCATGAAGACCTTGCCGACGGGCAGGTCGTCCTGGGTGTACGGCCTCTTGACCGCGGCGGCCTTGACTTCCTTCGGCGTCGGATCGGTGACGCCCTCGTCCTCGCCGGTGCCGTCGCTGCCGCCGCTGGGCTTGTCGTCGATGTCCGAGTCGTCGACCTTGCGGTCGTTGCCGTCCGCGTCCTTCATCCGGTCCGGGTTCCACAGGTCACGGATGATCGGGTTGAAGAATTGCTTGGCTTCCTTCAGCCACTTGTCCCGGTCCCAGTTCTTCCAGGCGCCCTTCTTCCACGCGTCCAGGTCGTCCAGGGAGGTCGGCAGATCCTTCGGGAGGTCGTCAGGGAGTCCAAGGTCCTTCTTCGCGTCCCGGCTCGGCTTCTTCTCCTGGGAGGCAGCCTTGCTGGGCTTGTCGTCCGCCTTGTTGTCCTCCGGGCCGCAGGCCGTAGCGGTGACCGCCAACACGGCGGCGACCGCGGCCGCGGCCAGCGCCGGACGGCGCCGCGCGGACCTGGCTATCGATGGCATCGCTGAACTCCCCCTGAATGGATCTCGTGCCTCTTGACTTGTCATGCACCTCGCCGGGGCGGGGCGGCCCCCACTATGCCCGGTGGTGTTCGGGACGGGCACACCAGGGTCCGCGGTTCCCCCAGCGCACACCCGCTCGCAGCGCGCCCCCGGATTGCTCTGTATTCCGCCCCATCCGGAGGGGGAACTTCAACGAGCCCGTGATCCGGGGCCGTTCACCTCGTTGGTGCGTATGGGGGAGTGTGGCTCGCTGCCCAGCGCGCCCAGTCGACACCAGCCAAGGAGACTTCAGTGAACGCGCGCTCCGGAGCCGACGAGCCCAAGGACCCGGTCCGTCGGAGGCCCGCTGACCTGATCGAACCGACGGTGCCGCAACAGGAGCGGCGTATCGCCACGCAGCCCCCCGAGCCGCCGGAGCATCCCGAATCGTCGCAAAACGGCGAAGTACCGCAGCACCCCGACGTACCGCACCACCCCGACTCGCGACACCACCCCGAATCGCGACAGCACCCCGAATCGCGACAGCACCCCGAAGTACCGCACCACCGCGATCCCCTGGAGCACCCGGATCCGCGCGCAGCCGCCGACGCCGCAGCGCTGGAGAGCCTGCTCCGGTGCTGGGTGCGCGAGACGGCTCCGGCCCGTACCCGGAACGGCGTGCTCCGCATCCCGCTGCCCGCCAGCGGCAGCGCGCTGCTGGTTCCGGTACGGCACTGGTCACCCGTCGGCTGGCACCGTTTCGATCCGCCTTCTCTCGAGGGAGCGCCCGAGTCCGCCGCCCCGCTGCAAGCCGTCGCGGTCGCGGCCCTGATCGGGCGCGAGGCCGCACACACCGCCCGGAGCACCGACGGGACAAGGCCCGGTCCCATCGGTACCGAAGCCGGCACCGATGCCTACGAGGGCGCCAGCGCCGCCGAGAACACCGCGCTGGTGGGCCGTGTCGCCGACTCCGTACAGCGCACCGCCCGGTTCCTGGCCGACCGTCGCAACCACCCGGAGCCCTCTCCCGCCACCAGCCCGTTCCTCGACGGGGAGCAGGCGCTGGTTTTCGGTCACCCCCTGCACCCCACCCCCAAGAGCCGCGAGGGGTTCTCCGACGCGGAGGAAAGCGCCTACTCGCCCGAACTGCGCGGCAGCTTCCCGTTGCACTGGATGGCCGTCCACCGCTCGGCGCTGGCGGGGGACTCCGCATGGACAGATCGCGGCAAACCCGTCTCCGCCACCCAACTCGCGCTGCGCCTGAGCGGGCAGGCACTGGCCGGATGGATCCCCGAAGAGTACGTGCCCCTGCCCCTGCACCCCTGGCAGGCCCGGGAGGTACGCCACAGCCCCGCCGTCCGCACACTGCTGGACGCGGGGCTGCTGCACGATCTGGGGCAGATGGGGGAGCGCTGGAGCCCGACTTCCTCGGTACGTACTGTCTTCCGGCCGGACAGCGTGGCGATGCTCAAGCTGTCCGTCGGGCTGCGTATCACCAACTCCCGCCGCGAGAACCTCCGCAAGGAGCTGCTGCGCGGCGTGGAGGTGCACCGGCTGCTCCGCGGAGATCTGGGCCGCGCCTGGCGGGCGGCCCACCCGGGCTTCGACATCGTGCGGGATCCGGCCTGGCTCGGCGTCGACGTGCCCGGTGAGGGACGGCTGCCCGGTTTCGACACCGTCATCCGGCACAACCCTTTCGGCGCGGGGGAGGACGCCGTCTGCCTCGCCGGACTGACAGCTCCCGTCCCTCTCGCGCCCGCCCCTGGCGTACCCCTCCGCACCACGTCCGCCCGGTCCGCACCCGACCCCGGATCGCACGGCCCGCCCGTCGCGCTGCGTTCCCGGCTCGGACGAGTGATCCATGCGCTCGCGCAGCGCTCCCGGCGGCAGTTGGGGGCGGTGGCTGCCGAGTGGTTCCTGCGCTATCTGGACGCCGTCGTCCGACCCATCCTCTGGCTGGACGCGCATGGGGGCATTGCCCTGGAGGCACACCAGCAGAACACCGTCGTACTGCTGGACGCACACGGCTGGCCACAGGGCGGGCGCTACCGGGACAACCAGGGCTACTACTTCCGTACCTCCCACCAGGACGCGATCAGCCGTCGGCTGCCCGGGGTGCAGGTCGGCCTGGCGAGCGACACCTTCGTCGCCGACGACGTCACCGACGAGCGATTCGCCTACTACCTGGGCATCAACAACGTCCTGGGCCTTATCGGGGCCTTCGGCTCCCAGCAGCTCGCCGACGAGCGGCTGCTGCTCGCGGCATTCCGGCGCTTCCTGCAGGGCGCCGCACGCGAGGAGCCCGCCTCGCCGCTGCCCGCGCTGCTGCTCGACTCCCCGACGCTGCGCTGCAAGGCGAACCTCCTCACCCGGCTGCACGGCATGGACGAACTCGTCGGCCCGGTCGACACCCAGTCCGTCTACGTCACCCTCGGCAACCCGCTCATCCCCTGACCCCCTGGCCCTCGGCCCCTCGCAGAGAGGAGACGTCGTCATGCCGCACCCCCAGCCGGGCTCCGCACCGCCGGCCGATACCCCCGGCGCGGACCCGGCGGAGCCCGGCTCCAGCACCAGCAGCGACGACCCCCTCACAGCCCACCGCGGCACCGCCGCCGGGGAGGACACTCTCAACCTCGGACTGCCGCGGGAACGATCCGGGCCGCCGCCCCGGCGCGAGCCCCGGCCCCACGCCTTCTCCGCCTCCTGCGTCAACGCCGGCAGAGAGCACGCCGACGCACCCGACAGCCCCGCCAACTGGCCCGCGGTGGTGACCGACGCGGGCCGGTTCCAGCTGGTGCCCGTACACCTCGCCCGCGATCTGCCGCTGATCTCCGCATGGATGAACGACCCCATGGTTGCGGCCTTCTGGGAGCTGGCCGGTCCCGAACGGGTCACCGAGGCCCATCTGCGCCCCCAGCTGGAGGGCGACGGACGCAGCATTCCCTGCCTCGGTGTGCTGGACGGCGCGCCGATGAGCTACTGGGAGCTCTACCGTGCCGACCTCGACCCGCTCGCGCGGCACTGCCGTACCCGGCCGCACGACACCGGTCTGCATCTGCTCATCGGTGCAGCCGCGCACCGTGGAAGAGGGCTCGGCTCGCTGCTGCTGCGTACGGTCGCCGACCTCGTCCTGGACCAGCGCCCCCGGTGTACGCGCGTGCTGGCGGAACCGGACGTGCGCAACGTCCCCTCCGTCGCCGCCTTCCTCGGTGCGGGCTTCCGGCTCACCGCCGAGATCCAGCTCCCCGCCAAGCGCGCGGCCCTGATGGTGCGGGACCGCGAGCTGCGCCACGCGCTCTGACCCGGTGGCCGCGGCCCGCGTACTCCGCGGCCACCGCCACTTGAATCCACGCCTCCCACAAGGAGCAACTCCCGTGTCCCGAACCTCGTCCTCATCCTCCTCCCATGACGTAGCCCCGCTAGCCGTCCCCGCGGGCCTCGAAAGAGGGTCCGACCCCTGGAACCGCGCGTCCCGGCGGCTGCTCGCCAAGATGATCGCCGAGTTCTCCTACGAGGAGATCCTTCAGCCGCAGCCCGCGCCCGGTGCCACACCCGGGTGCTACGTCCTCCCCGTGGACGACGGCCTCACCGTCCGCTTCCGGGCCCGCCGGGGGGCCTACGGTCATTGGAGCGTCGACGCCGCCTCCCTGGAGCCCGGACTGGACCCGCTGGGCTTCGTCTCCCGTGCCCGCACGCTGCTCGGACTGAGCGGCGAAACAGCCGGTCACTACATCCGCGAGCTGACCGCCACGCTCACTGCCGACACCCAACTGCTGGCCTCCGAACTGCCCGTCGCCGACCTCGCCTCGCTGGGCTACGCCGAGCTGGAGGGACATATGGTCGGACACCCCTGGCTGGTCGCCAACAAGGGGCGGCTCGGTTTCTCCGGCGCCGACGCCGCACGCTGGGCACCCGAGATCCGCACGGCACGACCGCTGCCGTGGCTCGCCGTCCACCGGCGCCTGGCGAGCTACCACGGGGTGTCCCGGCTGGCCGACGCGGAGCGGCTGTACGCGCGCGAGCTGAGCGAGGAGACAGTCGCCGCCTTCCACCAGAGGCTGCGGTCGCGCGGAGTGTCCCCCGGGGACTACCTCTGCATGCCCGTGCACCCCTGGCAGTGGGATGAGACGGTCGTGCCGCTGTTCGCCGCGCAGCTGGCCGCGCAGGAGATCCTTCCGCTGCCCAGCGACGGCGATCTGCGGCTGCCGCAACAGTCCATCCGTACGTTCCTGAACATCAGCAGGCCCGACCGGCATGCCGTCAAGCTGCCGCTCGCCATCCTCAACACGCTGGTGTGGCGCGGTCTGCCGACCGACCGTACGCTCGCAGCGCCGTCGGTCACCGGCTGGGTGCAGCGACTGTGCGAGCAGGACGCGTTCCTGTCCGAGGAGTGCCGGGTGATCCTGCTGGGCGAGGTCGCCTCGGTGGCCGTCACGCACCCGGTGTACGAGCCGCTGGCCGATGCGCCCTACCAGTACCGCGAACTTCTCGGCTGTATCTGGCGCGAACCCCTCATCCCGCTGCTCGGTCCGGACGAACGGGCCCGCACGCTCGCCTCCCTGATCCACACGGATGTGCACGGCAACTCCCTCGCAGCGGAACTGGTGGCGCGCTCCCGGCTGGAGCCCCGGGTCTGGCTCAAGCACCTGTTCGGGTCGCTGCTCCCGCCGCTGCTGCACTTTCTCTACCGCTACGGCACGGTCTTCTCACCGCACGGGGAGAACGCCATCGTCGTCTTCGACGGGCACGACGTACCGGTCCGGCTGGCGATCAAGGACTTCGTGGACGACGTCAACGTCAGCGCGGAGCCGGTTCCCGAGCTCGACTCCATGCCGGAGGACGTACGAGGTGTGCTGCTCAGCGAACCGCCCATGTTCCTCACCCAGTTCATCCACTCCGCGCTCTTCGTCGGCGTCTTCCGCTATCTGGCCCCGCTGTGCGAGGCGCAACTCGGCGTCAGTGAGGACGATTTCTGGGCACTCGTTCGGGCGGAGATCGACCGGTACCACGAGCGCTTCCCCGGACTGAAGCCCCGCTTCGAGACCTTCGACCTGCTGACCCCGCGCATCGAGCGGCTCTGCCTCAACCGCAACCGGCTGCACGCCGACGGCTACCGCGACAGAACCGAGCGCCCGCACGCCGCGGTCCATGGAACGGTGCGCAATCCGCTGTACTGAGGACGGCAACCGTCACGCGGAGGGCGGCTCCGAACCACCGAAGACCGACCGAGAGTGCGCGTGTGCGCACAGGGCGCACCCGTACGTGTCGACCGTGCTGGCTGGAAGCAACCGTTCGAGGTGGGAAGCAGCTGGGCGGGGTGTCAGTGGTGCCGCGTAAGGTGTCGGGTCTATGAGCAAGCCCGCCGTCACCGAACTCCTCCAGGCCGCCGTCACCGCCGTTGGCGGCACGGAACGCGCAGGTCAGGCCGCCATGGCCGAGGCCGTCGCCGAGGCTGTCGAGACCGGCCGCCACCTCCTCGTACAGGCGGGCACCGGCACCGGAAAGTCGCTCGCCTATCTGGTTCCCGCGCTGGCTCACGGTGAGCGGGTGGTGGTCGCGACCGCCACGCTCGCACTCCAGCGCCAGCTCGTCGAGCGCGATCTGCCGCGCACCGTCGAGGCACTGCATCCGCTGCTGCGCCGCCGCCCCGAGTTCGCCATGCTCAAGGGCCGGTCGAACTACCTGTGTCTGCACCGACTGCACGAAGGGGTTCCGCAGGAAGAGGAGAGCGGGCTCTTCGACCCCTTCGAGAGCGCGGCCCCCACCTCCAAGCTCGGCACGGACCTGCTGCGGCTGCGCGACTGGTCCGACGAGACGGAGACGGGAGACCGCGATGATCTGAAGCCGGGCGTCTCCGACCGTGCCTGGGGCCAGGTCTCCGTCTCCTCCCGCGAGTGCCTGGGCGCCAGCAAGTGCGCGTACGGTGCCGAGTGCTTCGCGGAGGCTGCCCGGGAGCGTGCCAAGCTCGCCGAGGTGATCGTCACGAATCACGCGCTGCTGGCCATCGACGCCATCGAGGGCGCCCCCGTGCTCCCCGGCCACGAGGTGCTCATCGTCGACGAGGCACACGAGCTCGTCTCCCGCGTCACCGGCGTCGCCACGGGCGAGCTCACCCCCGGCAGCGTCAACCGCGCGGTGCGCCGTGTCGCCAAATTGGTGGACGAAAAAGCAGCCGACCAGCTCCAGACCGCCTCCGAAACCTTCGAACGGTTGATGGAGCTCGCCCTGCCGGGCCGGCTGGAGACCGTTCCGGAGGACCTGGAGTACGCGCTGATGGCGCTGCGTGACGCAGGGCGCACCTGCCTGAGCGCGCTGGGCAACACCAGGGACAAGTCCGTCCAGGACGAGGACGCGGTCCGCAAGCAGGCCAAAGCCTCGATCGAGAACGTCCACGATGTCGCCGAACGCATCCTGGAGCACTCCGACTTCGACGTCATCTGGTACGAGCGGCACGAGCGCTACGGAGCCTCGCTGCGGGTGGCACCGCTGTCGGTGTCCGGCCTGCTGCGCGAGAAACTCTTCGCCGACCGCTCCGTCATCCTCACCTCCGCCACCCTCAAGCTGGGCGGGGACTTCAACGGGGTCGGCGCCTCCCTCGGTCTCGCCCCGGAGGGGATCGGCAGCGACACCGACGGCGAAGAGGCCGAGACGCCGCCCTGGAAGGGGCTGGACGTCGGCTCCCCGTTCGACTACCGCAAGCAGGGCATTCTCTACGTCGCCAAGCATCTGTCGCCCCCGGGCCGGGACGCCCAGCGCAATGACATGCTGGACGAGCTCGCGGAGCTGGTGGAGGCGGCCGGCGGCCGGACGCTGGGGCTCTTCTCCTCTATGCGCGGCGCGCGGGCCGCCGCCGAGGAACTGCGCGGCAGACTGGGTCTGCCGATCCTGCTGCAGGGCGAGGAGACGCTGGGAGAGCTCATCCAGCGGTTCGCGGACGACGCGGAGACCTGTCTGTTCGGCACGCTCTCGCTGTGGCAGGGCGTGGACGTGCCGGGCGCCAACTGCCAGCTGGTGGTGATGGACAGGGTGCCGTTCCCGAGGCCCGACGATCCGCTGATGAGCGCCCGGCAGAAGGCGGTCGAGGAGGCCGGCGGCAACGGCTTCATGGCGGTGGCGGCCACCCACGCGGCGCTGCTGATGGCGCAGGGCGCGGGCCGGCTCGTACGGGCGACGGGGGACCGCGGCGTGGTCGCGGTCCTGGACCCGCGCCTGGAGCGGGCCCGGTACGGCAGCTTCCTGCGGGCCTCCATGCCGGACTTCTGGTACACGACGGACCGCAACCAGGTCCGTCGCTCCCTCGCCGCCATCGACGAGGCGGCCAAGCAGGCGTAGCAGCGCGAGCGTGCGCCAGAGTCGACGGCGACGGCGGCCGTCTGCATACAACGGCGGGCCGCCGGTTCCGGTGCGGAGGGAACCAGCGGCCCGTAAGCCTTCGGCCCGCGAGCGGGCCGCCCAGCTGTCTGTCGTACGCGGCTGTTCGTCGTACGCCGTATAGAGAGGCTACGAGTGGTCAGACCCGGCGCAGCACGGCGACGACCTTGCCGAGGATGGTCGCATCGTCGCCCGGGATCGGCTGATACGAGGAGTTGTGCGGCAGCAGCCATACATGCCCGTCCTCGCGCTTGAAGCGCTTCACGGTGGCCTCGCCGTCCAGCATCGCGGCCACGATGTCGCCGTTCTCGGCGACGGGCTGGCGGCGTACGGTGACCCAGTCGCCGTCACAGATCGCGGCCTCGATCATCGAGTCGCCGATGACCTTGAGGACGAACAGTTCGCCGTCGCCGACCAGTTGGCGGGGCAGCGGGAAGACGTCCTCGACCGACTCCTCGGCGAGAATGGGGCCGCCCGCCGCAATACGGCCGACCAGCGGAACGTAGGAGGCCGACGGCTTGCCCGTGGTGTCGGCGGCGGCCTGTGCGCTGCTCGGGGCGTCCGAGCCGCGGACCTCGTAGGCACGGGGACGGTGCGGATCACGGCGGAGGAAGCCCTTACGCTCGAGGGCCATCAGCTGGTGCGCCACCGAGGAGGTGCTGGAGAGCCCGACCGCCTGGCCGATTTCCCGCATGGACGGCGGGTAGCCGCGCCGCTGGACCGAATCGCGGATCACCTCGATCACCCGACGCTGCCGGTCGGTGAGCCCCGAGCTGTCGGCGCGGATGCCTGGAGGTCGGCCGGGAAGCGATCGCTTCGCTTGTTGGCCTTCCTGAATCTCTGCGTTCATGGCGTCATTCACGGGCTGAATTTCGTCAATTGGCTGAGCCGCTGCCGGAGCTGTGCGGTTCTGGGAGGTGATGGTGGCGCTGTCTGCGGTCGTGGTCACGTCGTCGGCCCCTCTCGAGAAGTTCTCCCTAGCTGGACAACGGTAGTTGGTTTCGAAAGGTTGCGCCAAACACACGTTCGAGTGAAAATCCGGAGTTCGCCTGACTTCTGCAGCTCGGTGGGTGTATGGGCCGCGCCGTCTGGCTCGCCGGGGCGTGGCGGGTCCTTTCGGAATGTGTGGGCGCCGCGTACGTGTGCCTCTGTCATGTGTCTCAGATGCGCCACGCAAACATCGCGCCCGTCGTTCGCTGTTCGTTTCCCCGTCGCGGTTCGTGCTGCCGCCACGGTGTTTCCGCGTGCTGTTTCCCGTTGCCGCCCGTCGCTGTCCGTAATTACTTATGTCGTCGAACTTTTATCCCGCTGCGTCGCCACTTCGGGTCACCGCCGCGCCCTCGCCGTTCCGCCGCCGCACTGCCCGCGGCACGCCGCCGCCGTCCCGCACAGTCTGGCAGGCGTGCCCCGGCGGCTTCCCGCCGCCCCGCTTCGCGTAGGCTCGTGGGCCGCGCCGGGGGGCGACACGCGTGGTGGCCGTCTTGACCATCGGCTACCAGATCTAGTGGTTTGATGAGCGCGCGCCACCAGAAGTTGTGTCCCTGGGTGCTCACGCCGGGGGGACTTCGCCTATGCTGGTGGCCCGTCGAGGGGCCCCTGTGACGGGGGTGCCGCGGCGTGATCTGTCATGCACGGTGAGGGTCCTATGGGCCCTGGGAGGGTGGAAACGATGCATTGCCCCTTCTGCCGGCACCCTGACAGCCGCGTGGTCGACAGCCGTACAGCCGACGACGGAGCGGCCATCAGGCGGCGGCGCCAGTGCCCGCACTGCTCCCGCCGCTTCACGACCGTGGAAAACGCATCACTCACAGTGATCAAGCGGAGTGGTGTCACCGAGCCCTTCAGTCGGGACAAGGTGATTGCCGGAGTCCGCAAGGCGTGCCAGGGGCGCCCCGTCACCGAGGACGCCCTCGCCCAACTCGGACAGCGGGTCGAGGAAGCCGTCCGGGCCACCGGGAGCGCGGAGTTGTCCACGCACGACGTCGGACTCGCCATACTCGGCCCGCTCCAGGACCTCGATCTGGTCGCCTACTTGCGGTTCGCCTCGGTCTACAAGGCGTTCGAGTCCCTGGAGGACTTCGAGGCGGCCATAGCCGAACTGCGCGAAGCACACCCACGTGACTCCGGCCCCGGAGCGCAGGACGGCGAAACCGCCGGGGGCCAGGAGGAGACCGCTGCCCGCGAGGGGGCCCGGACCGGGAGGGGCCGGACGGCCGGGGGAGAGGCGCAGGCGTCGCCGGGGGTGCCCACACCCCTCGGCGGTGCCGAAGTCCGGGCGGGGGACGCCTCGGGCGGACAGCCCGGCGGGGCCGGCGGCGCCCCCGCGGCCACTGCCGCCGACTGACGGCGGCCGGCCCCGCGGTGCGGGGCCCACAGGCCGGGGCACGGCCTCGGCGTACACAGAGACCTGGCCTGGACACGCACCGTGTCCGGGTCACCAGACAGGCACAGTTCTCGGGGAAGAACCGGGGCATGTTGGGGCGTTATGTCCCACACAGGGAGGCGGAATGACAGAGACGACGAGCGGCCCGGCACGCGGCTCCCGCGCTAAGGGCAGCAAGGCGAACAACGGACTGCGCATCGAGCGCATCCACACGACCCCCGGAGTGCACCCGTACGACGAGGTGAACTGGGAGCGCCGCGACGTCGTCATGACCAACTGGCGCGACGGCTCGATCAACTTCGAGCAGCGTGGCGTCGAATTCCCCGACTTCTGGTCGGTGAATGCGGTCAACATCGTCACGAGCAAGTATTTCCGCGGTGCCGTGGGGACTCCGCAGCGGGAGAACAGCCTCAAGCAGCTGATCGACCGGGTGGTGAAGACCTACCGGGCGGCCGGTGAGAAGCACGGGTACTTCGCCTCCCCCGAGGACGCCGAGACCTTCGAGCACGAACTCGCCTACGCCGTGCTGCACCAGATCTTCGCCTTCAACTCCCCTGTGTGGTTCAACGTCGGAACCAAGCAGCCCCAGCAGGTCAGCGCGTGCTTCATCCTGTCCGTCGACGACTCCATGGAGTCGATCCTCGACTGGTACAAGGAAGAGGGCATGATCTTCAAGGGCGGCTCCGGAGCCGGTCTGAACCTCTCCCGCATCCGCTCCTCCAAGGAACTCCTCTCCTCGGGCGGCAACGCCTCGGGCCCCGTCTCCTTCATGCGCGGTGCCGACGCCTCCGCCGGCACGATCAAGTCGGGCGGTGCGACCCGCCGGGCCGCCAAGATGGTCGTCCTGGACGTCGACCACCCGGACGTCGAGGCGTTCATCGACACCAAGGTCAAGGAGGAGGAGAAGATCCGCGCTCTGCGGGACGCGGGCTTCGACATGGACCTGGGCGGCGAGGACATCGCGTCGGTCCAGTACCAGAACGCCAACAACTCGGTGCGTGTGAACGACGAGTTCATGAAGGCCGTCGAGTCCGGCTCGAAGTTCGCGCTGCGCGCCCGGATGACCGGTGAGGTCGTCGAGGAGGTGGACGCCAGGAAGCTCTTCCGCAAGATGGCCGAGGCCGCCCACGTCTGCGCCGACCCCGGCATCCAGTACGACGACACCATCAACCACTGGCACACCTCGCCGGAGACGGGCCGCATCACCGCCTCCAACCCGTGCAGTGAGTACATGCACCTGGACAACTCCTCGTGCAACCTGGCGTCGCTCAACCTGATGAAGTTCCTGCGCGACGACGACAAGGGCAACCAGTCCTTCGACGCGGAGCGCTTCGCGAAGGTGACCGAGCTGGTCATCACGGCGATGGACATCTCCATCTGCTTCGCCGACTTCCCGACCGAGAAGATCGGCGAGACCACCCGCGCCTTCCGCCAGCTGGGCATCGGCTACGCCAACCTCGGCGCCCTGCTGATGGCCACCGGCCACGCCTACGACAGCGACGGCGGCCGGGCCCTCGCCGGTGCGATCACCTCCCTGATGACCGGCACCTCCTACAAGCGGTCGGCCGAACTTGCCTCCGTGGTCGGCCCGTACGAGGGGTACGCCCGCAACGCCGAGGCGCACCGCCGGGTCATGAAGCAGCACAGCGACGCCAACGACGCCGCGACCCGGATGGACGACCTCGACACCCCGGTGTGGGCGGCGGCCACCGAGGCGTGGCAGGACGTGCAGCGGCTCGGTAAGAAAAACGGTTTCCGCAATGCGCAGGCATCGGTGCTGGCACCGACCGGCACCATCGGCCTGATGATGGACTGCGACACCACCGGCGTCGAGCCCGACCTCGCCCTGGTCAAGTTCAAGAAGCTCGTCGGCGGCGGCTCCATGCAGATCGTGAACAACACGGTCCCCAAGGCCCTCAAGCGCCTCGGCTACCAGCCCGAGCAGATCGAGGCCGTCGTCGAGCACATCGCCGAGCACGGCAACGTCGTGAACGCACCCGGCCTCAAGCCCGAGCACTACGAGGTCTTCGACTGCGCCATGGGCGAGCGCTCCATCTCCCCGATGGGCCACGTACGGATGATGGCGGCAGCCCAGCCGTTCCTGTCCGGCGCCATCTCCAAGACGGTCAACATGCCCGCGAGTAGCGCCGTCGAGGACGTCGAGGAGATCTACCTCCAGGGCTGGAAGCTCGGCACCAAGGCGCTGGCCGTCTACGTCGAGAACAGCAAGGTCGGCCAGCCGCTTTCGGCCAAGGCCAAGGAGGAGAAGAAGGCGGAGGCGCCCGAGCCGGAGAAGGTCGTCGAGTACCGCCCGGTCCGCCGTCGGCTGCCCAAGGGCCGTCCCGGCATCACCACTTCCTTCACGGTGGGCGGCGCCGAGGGCTACATGACGGCCAACTCCTACCCGGACGACGGCCTTGGCGAGGTCTTCCTCAAGATGTCCAAGCAGGGCTCCACCCTGGCGGGCATGATGGATGCCTTCTCCATCGCGGTCTCGGTCGGCCTCCAGTACGGCGTTCCGCTGGAGACCTACGTCTCGAAGTTCACCAACATGCGCTTCGAGCCGGCAGGTATGACGGACGACACTGACGTGCGGATGGCGCAGTCGATCGTCGACTACATCTTCCGCCGCCTGGCGCTGGACTTCCTCCCCTTCGAGACCCGTTCGGCACTCGGCATCCACTCGGCGGCCGAGCGCCAGCGCCACCTGGAGACGGGCTCCTACGAGGCGTCGGAGGAGGAGTTCGACGCCGACGCCCTGGCGCAGTCGGCCCCCAAGGCCGAGCAGTCGACGGCCCCTGTGGAGGAGGCCAAGGACGCCAAGGACACGCAGCGGACGGCTGCCGAGCCCGAGGCCGCGACGCCCGCACCGAGGGAGGCCCACAACTCCACGGAACTGATGGAGATGCAGCTCGGGCTCAACGCCGACGCCCCCCTGTGCTTCTCCTGCGGCACCAAGATGCGCCGCGCGGGCAGCTGCTACCTGTGCGAGGGCTGCGGCTCGACCAGCGGTTGCAGCTGACAACGAGCGGGAAAGCGTCCGATGCAGCGTTGAGCATCCGTTGCTGACGTCGTTGATCCGCACATGAGAGAGGGAGCCGGCCTCGGGCCGGCTCCCTCTCTGCCGTTACCCGCTTGCGGGTGGAGGAGATCAGGGCCCGCCCGCGTAAGGGAACACCGGCCGTAACAGCGCCCTGCGCTCCCGCGCCTGCGGGGGCTCCCACCCCTGGGATTCGCCGACTTGCTCGGCGTCCACCTCAGCACCGCCGTCCGATGGGCGAACTCAGCACCGCCGTCCGATGGGGCGAACCCGTCAAGCGGGACCGGATCAGCTGCCTCGCGGCTCGCTCCGGCAACCGGTGTGTTCCTGCCGTGCTCCGGCCGCACCGCGCGTCGGGTCCACGCGCTCGAGCTTGGTCCAGCCGGTCCAGCCACGCTGCTTCAGCAGCTCGATCAGGCGACGGGCCGGCGGCGCGGTGTCGAAGGCCAGTGTGTCCATCAGCTTGACGAACGGTGGCTCGATATCGGCGTCGTCGACGTAGTCCTCGCCCCGCTCGTCGGCCATCTGCGAGATGTAGGCGGCCAACTTGGTGGCCAGCTCGATCAACCGTGGGTCGTCGTCGGGCCGGTCGAGAGCCTGGCCCAGGGTGAGATAGAAGTCGATGAGCTGCGGGTCGGCAAGCTGCTCCCGCTTGCGGGCCACCCACTCCTGGACGCGCTCGGGTGAGTGTGCTGCCAGCGGAATCCAGCCGTCGCGTTCGACGTGGACGATCCGCTCGTCGACCCCGAGCGCCCGCAGTCGGTCGAGGAAATCGACCACCTCCGGGGGCAGCGCCAGGTTGTCCCCGGCGGCGAGGCGGGCGATCCGTTCGCGGTGCCGCTGCCGCTCACGGATCTCCGCCCGCAGCCGCTTGTCGATGTCTGCGACCGCCGCGGCGAACTCCTCCTCGTCAGCCCGGAGCAGCTCCTGTACGCGCGCCAGCGGGACGCCGGCTTCGGCAAGGCTCCGGATCTTGATCAGCTCCACCACGGCGCCGGCGCCGTACCTCCGATAGCCGGAGTGGTCCCGCTCCGGCTCCGGCAGCAGGCCCTTGGCGTGATAGTGCCGCACCGCGCGCACCGTCACTCCGGCGTACGACGCCAGCTCGCCGATGGTCAGCATCGGGTCATTCTCCTGTTCGCGGTGCGGGTCCGGTAGCCGCCGCGACCAGAGGTAGCCGACCGATCCCATCACCACGCACCAGCCGACGGCCCAGAGCAGGTACGACCCATCCGGCGATCCGGTCGGCAGACCGCGGAAGGCGTCCTTGGCCGGTGTGAACGGCTGGTGCTCGGCGAACCATCGCGGCCTGGTGGGCATCGACTCGACCGGCACGAACCCTCTCCCCACGAACCCGCTCCCCACGAACGGCAGCAGAATGAAGATCATCGGCCAGCTGCTCGCGGTCTCCGGATTCGGACTGGGGGCCAGGAAGGCCATGGCCTCGTCGGCCACCAGTTCCCGCACGATCTTCCATAGGCCACGGCGACGTTGGGGGTCCACCCGGCCGGCGAAGCCGAGACCGGGGGAGGGGGCGAGACCGGTGGTCGGCTCGTCGAGGAAGATCAACCGCCGCCCCGCGACCAGGGGTATCGCCAGATCGAGACGCAGTTTCAGGCCGCCGGAGTACGTCTCGGCGCCCCGGTCCGCGGCATCGACCAGGTCGAACCGCGCCAGCAGTTGCTCAACCACCGTCTCCGATGCAGCGCCGGTCGAGGTGGCCGAGTCGGCCAACAGCCGCAGATTCTCCCGTCCGGTCAGCAACTCGTCCACGGCGGAGAACTGTCCTGTCACCCCGATCGACGCGCGCACCTGGTTCCCCTCGCGGCGTACGTCGTACCCGGCGACCCGGGCCTCACCGGCGTCCGTGTCCGCAGACAGCAATGTGGTCAACCGCCGCATACCGCCGCGGCGACCACCTCCGCGCAGCCGTCGCCGTCGGCCTCTGCCCCCGTGAAGGGAGGCGCATCAGAGGTGGTGAGGTGAGACAGGCCGGAGGTGGAGTACAGAGGCAGACCGGAAATGGGGCCAGAGGCGGACCGGGAGTGGGACACGTCAGTACGAGACGCAGGGTGCTCTCTCCCGGGGCGGGGGGTCGCTGGGATGGCCGTACGATAGCGCGGTGCTGGTCAAGTGGATGCGCTGCACCGTCATCGACCGTCCGGGGTTCGCACGGGCACAGCGGAAATGGGCCGGTCTGCTCGGCGAGCCCGGTTTCCGGGGGCAGGGCGGCGGGTGGAGTCGGTCCCGGGAAGGAGTCGTCCACCTCTTCGGCTTCTGGGAGAGCCGGGCCTTCTACGACTCCTTCATGGCGCGTTCGCACGACCGGCTGCACGCCGCCCAGCTCGGTACATACAAGGACATGCAGGTCAGGCTCTTCGAATACCGTTTCGATGTGAAGACCGGCTTCCGTCCCGTCTTCACGGACGCGGATCTGCTGCGCGTGGCCCACTGCCGGGTGCGACCCGACCGGATCGAGCACTACACGCTGATGCAGGAGAAGGTGTGGAACCCGGCCATGGCAGGCTCCCCGGGAATGCTGCGCGGCGTCTTCGCCCAGGCGAACACGGAGGACGAGTTCCTGGTCCTCTCGATGTGGGACTCCACCGCCGAGTACGGAAAGTATCGGGTTGAGCGTGTGGAGCGGCTGGCACTGCGAGCCCAGACCGGGGCTGACGTCTCCCACGTCACCGGAGACGTGATCGATCTGGAGCCCTCCTGGACCGTCTGACCTAGGGTGGGGCTCATGGCACGTCCTCGCCGTATCGTCCTGCTCCGCCACGGAGAGTCGGAGGGAAACGCCGACGACAGCATCTACGAGCGGGTGCCCGATCACGCACTGCCACTGACCGAGCGCGGGCTGCGCCAGGCTGAAGAGGCAGGCAAGCAGCTCCGTGAGGTCTTCGGCGAGGAACGCGTCTCCGCCTACGTATCGCCCTACCGTCGCACTCGCGAAACCCTCGCCGCGCTCGGCATCGGCCCCGCCCAGCTGCGGGTCCGCGAGGAGCCCAGGCTCCGCGAACAGGACTGGGGGAACTGGCAGGACCGGGAGGACGTGCGGCAGCAGAAGAAGTACCGCGACGCATATGGCCACTTCTTCTACCGCTTCGCCCAAGGCGAGTCCGGCGCCGACGTCTACGACCGTGTCGGCGCCTTCCTGGAGAGCCTGTGGCGCAGCTTCGAGGCGCCCGACAACCCGCCGAACGTACTGCTGGTCACGCACGGACTCACCATGCGGTTGTTCTGCATGCGCTGGTTCCATTGGACGGTGGAGGAGTTCGAATGCCTCTCCAACCCCGGCAACGGTGAGACCCGCGCCCTCCTTCTCGGACCCGAAGGCCGCTACCACCTCGACCGGCCGTTCGAACGCTGGCAGCCCCCTCGCCCCTATGGGAGTCCGCGCTCCTACGGGAGTCGCCGCTAACATCGTCGGGACATGAGTGCTCGATTCCCTGCCCCCGACCCTGCCCGCCGTGAGCGGGTCTCCCGTGCCCTCGCCAGCCTGCGCGGCCTGGCAGTGGGCGATGCCCTGGGCTCCCAGTTCTTCGTTCCCGCCAATCTCTCCTGCCTGCGCCGCCGGGAGCTGCCGCCCGGCCACTGGCAGTGGACCGACGACACCGAAATGGCCGCCTCCGTGGTGGCCGTCCTCGCGGCGCACGGTCATATCGACCAGGGCGCACTGGCCGCCTCCTTCTCCGAGCACCACGATTTCGACCGCGGCTACGGCCCCGCGGTGAACCGGATGCTGCGTCTCATCCGCCAGGAGGGTGGTGACTGGCGCGAGTTGGCCGCCTCCCTCTTCGAGGGGCAGGGCTCCTGGGGCAACGGCTGCGCCATGCGGGTGGCCCCGCTCGGCGCCTGGTTCGCCGGCGACCCCGAGCGCGCGGCTGCGGAGGCCGAACGCTCCGCCGAGGTCACCCACCGGCACCCCGAAGCCGTCGCCGGTACGCGCGCGGTTGCCGCAGCCGCAGCCCTCGTTGCCGGCGACCAGCAAGGCCGCCCCGAGGTGCCCGACCGCGTGGAAGAAGACGGGGATGGGGGCGCCGCCGCAGGCGCAGGCGTGGGCGCAGGGGTGGGCGTGGGCGCGGACGATGGTACGGACGGCGGCTCAGGCAAAGGCGAATGCGCAGGTGAGGACGAGGGCGGCAGGAGCGCGGGCGGCGGCGCGGGCCGGGGCCCCGGCGAGGCCGGAGGCGGGTCGACTGCGCCGCCGACCGCGTCGCACGCGTCGACCGCACCGCTCACCCCCGAGAGGCTCCTGGCCCGCGTCCAGGAACTCGTCCCGCGCAGCGCCGTCCAAGCGGGGCTGCGCCGTGCCGCCGATCTGCTCGACTACGCCGACGTCGGCACGGTCGCTGCGGTGCTCGGCTGCGGTCGGCGCACCAGCACGCAGGACACGGTGCCGTTCACGCTCTGGGCTGCTGCCCGGAATCTTGGCGACTTCCGCGCGGCGTTCTGGACCACTGCGAGCGCCGGCGGCGACGTGGACACCACCTGCGCCATTGTCGGCGGCATCGTGGCCGCGGCGGGACCCGCCTCGGCTCCGCCCGAGGAATGGCACGAACGCACCGAGGGATTTCCCGGCTGGCTGCTCGATGCCGTGCGCTGAGGATCTCGGAGCCGGAAGTCGCGAGTGTGCGCTCCATTTCGCGGACTCTCCGTTACCAATTCACCCCCTTCCGCGATCAACGGTGCCTTCTCCGGAGTCTTTCGCCGTCTTCGGCGGACTCCGCTGAACTCGCCGCCCCCGCAGCGGATACGCTAGTTATTGCCATGCCGTACGAGTCTCCAACCCATCGCGTCGAGCGTTCGCTCCGCGCCACCACCGGCGCCAAGATTGTCGCCGGAGTGGATGAGGTCGGCCGTGGAGCTTGGGCTGGACCCGTGACGGTCTGCGCCGCAATCACGGGCCTGCGTCGTCCTCCTGCCGGCCTTACCGACTCCAAACTCATCCCCGAGCCGCGCCGCAGCGAGCTCGCCGAAGAACTGACCAGTTGGGTCACCGCCTACTCTCTCGGTCACTCCACCCCGGAGGAGATCGACGAACACGGCATGACCGCCGCCCTCCGATTCGCCGCCGTCCGCGCCCTGGACGGCCTGCCCCAGCGCCCCGACGCCGTGATTCTGGACGGCAAGCACGACTACCTCGGAGCGCCCTGGCGCGTGCGTACCGTCATCAAGGGCGATCAGTCGTGCGTCGCCGTCGCGGCTGCTTCCGTCATCGCCAAGGTGCGTCGCGATGCCCTTATGGCCGAACTCGCCCCCGAACACGTCGAGTTCGCATTCGAGGACAACGCGGGGTACCCATCACCGGTGCACAAGGCGGCCTTGGAAAAGATCGGTCCCACCCCGCACCACCGGCTGTCCTGGGCATATATGGATGCCCTGACCCGCTGGAAGCACCTCAAGCGCATCCGGAGCGAGCCAACAGAGCAGATCGGCCTCTTCTGATCCGGAACGGTCGGACGGCACCGTCACGAAGTACCGGAACTCAGCCGCGGGAATACCCGCGTAACCCGTACCCGCTGACACGTCTGTTTCCGTCCTTTGATAGACAACACCTCATGCCTCTCACTCCCGAGGAGCCACAGATTTACGAGAGCGTCCCGGGTGCCCGCACATCAGCGGGAGCATCCCGAACTCCGCAGGCATCCCGCACCGCAGCCCCTATTCCCGGCCCTCGCCAAGCGCCGCGCCCCGCACCACCGCGCGCCGCCAGCAGAGGCCCCAACACTCCGGGCCGTCCCGGCGGCCCTCGCCAGTCGAACCCGCCGACTTCGGCGAAGCCGGCCTCCCCGGTCGCCACGGCCCGGATCCACCTCGTCGCCGCGACCGACACGACCGCGGTGGAGGTTGCCGACGAGACCGTTGACAAGCTCCTCGACGAAGGCCGGGCGCCCGGTGAGATCCTGCTTCTGACCACCGGTGGCCAGCACCCCTGGGCAGAGCATGAACTCTCCTTCGGTGAGGAGTCCTACTGGCGCCAACTCGCCGACGCCGAGGACGTCTTCTGTGCCCACGCCTCCGTCGTGGCCAGCACCACCCAGCGCCCCATCGTGCTGCTCGCCGTCAACGGCGGCACCGACTCGGAGGCGGCGGCAGCCCTTCCGGCGGCCCTGGGGAAGGCCACCGAGCAGCTCATTGTCTGCGGCGACCCCGAGCGCGTACGCGCCCTGCTCTGACCCGCGCCCCTCGCCGTGTCCGGCGCCGACGTGATCTGACGCTGACCTCGATGCGGCGCTGATCTCGATGGTGCGCCGGACTCGAAGGGCGAGGACCGCGTGGGGACGAGCAGTGTGAAGTTGAGCGGGGACGTGGTGCGCGCCCGGCCGCGAAGCCCGTGCGGGGACGAGGGGAGTGAGGCGGCGTGCGGACCGGTGACGGCGCACCCGACGCCGGTTCCGGAACCTGCAACGTCGAGGTCACGTCCTGAGCTGCAACGTGTCTCGGGCTGCAACGCGTCTCAAGTTGCAACGCCGCGTTCATTCCGAGCCGTTCGGGTATTGCGGCACCCCTGGCCGAGCACGCCTTACGGTCAATTCTGGGTTGCGAGAACCAATGGCAGCACCCCCTTCGCGCCGGCTTGGCGGAGCATCCGTGCGGCCACGGCGAGCGTCCACCCTGTATCGGTGTAGTCGTCCACCAGCAGGAGCTGGCCCTCCAGGAGGGGGAGGGACTCAGCCAGCTCCGGCGGGAGCGCCAGCGTCTCGTGGACAGCGCGCAGACGCTGTGCTCCGTTGCTGCGTGCCGCGTTCAGCACTCCGAACTCATCCGCGCATGTCACCGCTCCGAGCAGCGGGATGCGGCCGATATCGGAGATCCGTTCCGCGAATGACCGCACCAGTTGCGGACGGGTACGGGACTCGATTGCCACGATGCCCGCCGGCCGCTCGGATGCGTCCGGTGCCCCCGAGGTCCAGCCGCCGGGCCCTCTGGCCCAGTCCGAAAGAACGGTCACCGCACCGTGCAGCACATCTTCCGGAACCGGCCCGTCTCCTCCTTGAGCGGACAGCAACGGACGCAGCCGGTTCCCCCAGCCGATATCGGACAGCCGACCGAGGGCTCGCCCGGTCGATGCCTGTTGCTGCTCAGGAATCCGCCCCTTGAGGTCCAGGCCGACGGCCTGCATACCGGTGGGCCACATCTTCCGGGGCTCGATCCGCACCCCGGGCCTGCGCAGCTCACCGCGGGCTGCCACAACGAGGGACTCGTCCACATCCGGGCTGAATCTGCTGCCTGCGCAGTTGTCGCACCTGCCGCAAGGAGCCGCTGCCTCGTCGTCCAGCTCGCGCCGCAGATACTCCATCCGACACTCGCTCGTCTCGGCATAGTGGCGCATCGACCGCTGCTCGGCCTGGCGTTGTCGTTCGACCCACTCGTAGCGGTCGGCCTCGTAGTGCCACGGCCGGCCCGTGGCGGTCCAGCCGCCCTTGACCCGCTGCACCGCTCCGTCCACGTCGAGGACCTTCAGCATCATCTCCAGCCGGGAGCGGCGCAGCTCAACCCGGGGCTCCAAAGCGGGCAGCGACATCGGGCCGTTCGAGGCCGCCAGCACATCGAGGGTGCGCCGCACCTGTTCCTCCGGAGGAAAGGCCAGTGATGCGAAGTAGCGCCAGATCGCTTCGTCCTCCTGGCCGGGCAGCAGCAGCACCTCCGCATGGTCCACACCGCGGCCCGCCCGGCCGACCTGCTGGTAGTAGGCGATGGGGGAGGAGGGTGAGCCGAGGTGGACGACGAAGCCGAGATCTGGCTTGTCGAAGCCCATGCCGAGCGCCGATGTCGCTACCAGAGCCTTCACGCGGTTGGCGAGGAGGTCGGCTTCGGCAGCTTCACGGTCGGCATTCTCCGTTTTGCCCGTATAGGAGGTCACCTCGTGTCCGCACTGGCGGAGGAAGGCCGCGACCTCTGTGGCGGCTGCAACCGTGAGGGTGTAGATGATGCCTGAGCCAGGTAGGGATTTGAGGTGCTCTCCCAGCCAGGCGAGACGGTGCGAAGCATCCGGGAGCCGCAGGACATTGAGGCTCAGGCTCTCTCTGTCCAGGGATCCGCGCAGTACCAGCGCGGGGGCAGATCCTGCCTGGTTGCCACTGCCTTCTGTCGCACCTCCGGTGCCGAGCTGGTCAGCTACGTCGGCTGTGACACGCGCGTTGGCCGTGGCGGTGGTGGCCAGTACCGGGACGCCGGACGGCAGCTCCCCCAGCATGGTCCGCAGCCTCCGGTAGTCCGGGCGGAAGTCGTGGCCCCAGTCCGAAATGCAGTGTGCCTCGTCCACGACCAGCAGGCCCGTGGAGGCGGTGAGGCTGGGCAGGACGTGATCACGGAAATCCGGATTGTTGAGGCGCTCCGGACTGACCAGCAGCACGTCGACCTGTCCGGCGGTGACCTCTGCCTCGATGGCCCGCCACTCCTCCGGGTTCGCGGAATTGATCGTGCGGGCATTGATTCCCGCTCGCGCGGCGGCCTCGACCTGGTTACGCATCAGTGCCAGCAGCGGGGAGACGATCACCGTCGGCCCCGACCCACGCTTGCGTAGAAGAGCGGTCGCCACGAAGTAGACCGCCGACTTCCCCCAGCCGGTGCGCTGGACGACCAGTGCCCTTCTCCGCTCCGCGACCAGCGCCTCGATGGCTCGCCACTGATCGGCGCGCAGCCGGGCCGTACCCTCGCGGTCGCCGACGAGGCCGGCGAGCACCGAGTCGGCTTCTTGCCGCAGCTGTGTGTCACTCATGCGTCCATGCAACCCGATGTCTCCGACATCCGAGTACCCGGCCTGTGGAAAACCCGGGATTAATATGACAAACATAGGAGTCGGCTCGGCTGTGGATAACTGACGACCTCGATTTTGCGATGTGCGCGAACGTCGGGGCATGACACAGCACGACCGCGAACCTCGCGGCAACGAACCGACCTCTCCCTACCCCCAGGAGACAACCACCCCGCCGCAGGCAAGCGTCTCCCTGCGAGACCCCGCCGAACTCGCCGAGGCATTGCCCTATCTGCTCGGCTTCTATCCGGACGACTCCCTCGTCGTCGTAGCCCTCCACGGCGAGCGCGGACGCTTCGGTGGGCGCCTCAGGATCGGAATCCCCGAGACCGAGAGCAGCTGGCCGGCCTTCGCCCCGCAGATCGCCGAGTGTCTGGACTCCAGCTCACAAGCCCGGGGTGCCCGGCCCGACGGCGCCTTGATCTTCCTCTGCCAGGAACCTGGCGAAGGCCACACCGGCAGGGATGTCATGGAGCGGTTGCGCCCTCTCGTGCAAGAGTTGCGCCGCGCCTGCGGAAATCTGGAGATGCCTGTCTACGAGGCCCTGTGCCTCTCGGAAGGCAGGTACTACTCCTATGTCTGCCCCGATCCACGCTGCTGCCCGCCCGAGGGCGTTCCCCTGGCTGAGGCCAATACCTCGGCGATGGCCGTAGCAGCCGCGTATGCCGGTGTGCCGATGCACGGCTCACTGCGCGAGATGGAGAGGCGTCTTCTCCCGCTGGGACCGCCGTTCGCCGAGGAACAGACCCGGGTCCTGGACAGCGTCAGCGCGGAACTTACTCCACGCATGCTGTCCTCCAAAGGCCGGAAGCAGGTGCGGACCGACACCTTGGCCCTCATCGGTCGGCTGATGGAACGCTTCCAGCGGTGCTCCCCCACAGCGGCGACGAATGTCGGCCAGGACGCGCACGACGACGGACTGCTCAGCCACGACGAAGCTGCTTCAGCAATCCTCGGACTGCAGGACCGGGAGACCCGTGACGAGGCGGCCGAATGGATGGAGGGCGCGGATGTTGGTCCCGCCCTGCGGCTCTGGCGAGCACTGGCCCGGCGCTGTGCGGGCCCCTACATCGGGTACGCCGCGGCCCTGCTCACGCTGGCGGGCTGGGTCGCCTGGTCGGGGGGCGACGTTCCGACCGCCCGCGTCGCGCTCGGACTCGCTCTGCGAACCGACCCCGACTATCTCTTCGCCCAGCTCTTGCACCACGCCTGCAACGAAGGGCTCGATCCGAAGCTGGTGCGCCGCTGCTTGAGGAGCGGACCGGGATCGGAACAGGGCGACGGAGGGGACGAGCGGCCGAAGGGGACGGAGGGGACGGAGGGGGAGGCCCGGTCGTGAGTGCCTGTCCCACTGGCTCCGGACGAGGGTGAAGGAGGTGCGAGTGGTACCGCGGAACGGACTGTTTATCGTCAAGGAGACGACTATGATCACGCCATGCCCTATGACCCGTCGGCCTTCCCGCCCTTCGCTGTCACCGTCGACCTCGTGGTGCTCACCGTGCGCAAGGACGCGCTGTATGCCCTGGTCGTACGCCGCGGGGAGCCTCCGTATCAGGGCCGGTGGGCGCTGCCGGGCGGTTTCGTGCGAGGCGACGAGGATCTGGAGGCAGCAGCTGCACGCGAGCTCACCGAGGAGACCGGACTGCGCTCACAGGCCCTGGAGGACCAGGACGCAGGTGCACACCTGGAACAGCTCGCCACCTACGGCGCGCCCCAGCGGGATCCCAGAATGCGGGTGGTCAGCGTCGCGTACCTCGTCCTCGCACCGGACCTGCCCTCGCCCATCGCGGGCGGAGATGCGCGCAGTGCCCGATGGGCGCCGACAGACACGCTTCTCGGCGTGGGTGACGGGGCCGGATGGGAGGCTGAGCAGCAGGTGCCGCTCGCGTTCGACCACGATCAGATCCTGCAGGACGGGGTGGAACGAGCCCGATCCAAGATCGAATACTCCTCGCTCGCCACCGCCTTCTGTCCGCCCGAGTTCACGGTGGGGGAGTTGCGACGGGTCTACGAAGCCGTGTGGGGTGTGGCGCTCGATCCGCGGAATTTCCACCGCAAGGTGACGGGAACGCCCGGGTTTCTGGTGCCGACCGGTGGGACGACGACCCGTCAGGGCGGTCGGCCGGCACAGCTGTTCCGTGCTGGAGGGGCCACGCTGCTCAACCCGCCCATGCTGCGTCCAGAGGTCTGAGACCAGAAGGGCAGTCGTGCCCTGCTTCCGCGGCGGACAGCGGGGCTGGCCGAGCGGCTACCCGGAAAGTCGGAAATGCCACGTTATCTTGCAGAGGTGCGTCCGCCACGCGTTCTGCGGGAGAAGCGATGATTCAGGCCATCGGACTGACCAGTGCGGTCCGGCGCAAGCGCCTACCGCGTGTCGACGACCTCACTTTCGAGGCACGCTCCGGACAGGTCACCGTGTTGCTGGGCCCGGCTGGTTCGGGTAAGAGCGAGGCGTTGCGGCTGATGCTGCAACTCGTTCCGGGGCGGGGCGTGGCACTTTTCCGGGGGCGTCCGGTGCAGCGGATCCCCCACCCAGCCCGGGAGATCGGCGTTCTGCTCGGCGATGTACCCGGCCACCCGGCGCGCACGGCTCGGGGTCATCTGCGCATGCTGACCCCGGTGGCGGGGGTGCCGATCGAGCGGGCGGACGAGGTCCTGGACGTGGTCGGGCTCAGCGGGCTGGCGGACCAACGACTCGGTGACTTCTCGCTCGGGATGGACCGCAGGGTCGGGATGGCGGCGGCGCTGCTGGGGGACCCGCACACGCTGGTGCTGGACGAGCCGACCCGCGGGCTGTCGCCGCGGGAGGCCAGCTGGCTTCACGGCCTGCTGCGTGCATACGCGGAGCAGGGCGGATTGGTGCTCCTCACATCGCGGGATCCCAAAGAGGCAGCGCGGCTCGCAGACCGGGTGGTGTCGATCGACCGCGGTCGGCTGGTGGCCGATCAGAAGACGGCCGACTTTTCCCGGACCAGGCTCCGTCCCCGGGTGGCGATCAGGACACCGCACGCGGAACGGTTCGCGGCTGTGCTCGCGCAGGAGGCGCGGAGCGCTGAGCGGGCGGGCGGCGGAGGCGGGGCTTTCGAGGTGGTGTGCGAGGGAGGCAGCCGGGTCTCGGTCTACGGGAGCAACTGCGCCGCGGTGGGGGAGTCCGCCTACCGGCACGGGATTCTCGTGCACGAGCTGACGGAGGAGATCGGGGACGCCGGGGACAGCTCCCGGCCGGGGCCGCTGAACCGGGCGGACGGACGAACCTCCCGGCGGGAGGCGGAGGGCTCGGAGGGAGTTGCGACCGCCGGGAGCACAGGGGAAGAAGCGAAGGGGGCAGACGTGGGGGTCTGTTGTGTGGACGATGTGGATCAGGCGGAACGCGGGGATGCCGCAACGCGGGAGGGAAGGGGGGATGTCGCCGCATCCGGGCACGCTTCGGTTCCGGCGCCCGGCAGCTACCAGCCGGGAAGCAGCGCACCGGCGCGGAGCGGCGCATCCGCGGCAGAAGTGGAGCCGAAAGCCGGAACCGGCGCAGGCGCTGCTTCGGCATCCGATGCGGGTGGTGAGTGGGGCACCGAGGCGGGGCAGGGCAGGGCGGAAGCGCCCCCGGCCGTCGGGTGGCGGCCCGTGGAAGGGCAGGAGCCGACGGTGGAGGGCGGGCAGGTCCCGGAGGCGCTCGTGCCGGTGGGGCACGAGAAGTCGGGAACTGTGGCAGGGGGTTACTCCGGGGATCCGGTTGGCCAGTCACAGCGGTCGACGAATCACTCTTCCGGTGGGCCCGCACCGTTCGGCACGGACCCGGCTCCCGAGTCACCGGGCCCGAATGCGTCCCAGGTCTTTGGGGGCTCGGGCTCGGCCTCGGGTCCCGCGGCGGCTCCCGCCGTCGACGCGGCAGTGGCCAAGAGGGGGCCAGCTTCCGGCTCGCCCGTCTCCGGCTCGCCATCTTCGGCCTCTGCTGCCTCCGGTACCGCTGCTTCCGCCGCATCAGCTGCAGCGGCCGGGAGAAGCGCCGAGACGACCCAGGCCCAACCCCAACCTCAGGCCCAGTCCCAGGCCCGACCCCGGGACCGGCGCAGCCGCCAGGAGAGGGCTACCGCAACGGGCGGTTCGCCGTCTCGGGACACTGCCTCCGCCGCAGGCGCAGGCCCAGGCGGGGCCGGAAGTGCCAGGCGTAAGGCGGCGGGTCTGCTTCCGGAGTTTCCTGCGGTTCGCAGGCCAGGCCCTGTGGCCCCGCTCCGCTACGAACTGCTGCGGCTGTTCGGTGTTGGGACAACGTGGGTGCTGATCGTCCTGGCGCTGGTTTGCGGGCTGGGGATCTCTCTCGTGGTGGCCGGAACGGACGCAGGGGTCTCGGCCGGCGCTGCGACGGGGAGCGTGTCTGGTCTGAAGCTGCTCACCGGATGGCCGCCCGGGTCAACGTTCTTCGTGCCGCCGGCAGCAGTGGCGGCGGGTCTGGTGGGGGCCATGGCGTTCGGAGACGAGTTCAGGTATCCGGCGCTTGTACCGGCGCAAGTGCCGGTGCCGCGCAGACTCGGGCTGCTGGTGGCCAAGCTCGTGGTGACGGCCGGTACGGCAGTGGCCCTGTGTCTGGCAACCGCACTATGCAACGCGGCGGCGCTCACCCTGTTCTACGGGGCGGACAGTCTCGCCCTCTCGTTTTCCGACCACACATTCGACATCGCCAGTCTGACCAGCTTCTCCGTGCCCGGCGGGCCTGAGGCCGGGGGCATGGTGCCCTCGCTGGGGGTGCAAGTAATGGCGGTGCTTGCGCTCTGTGTCGGGTGTGCCTGGGCAGGGCTGTTGGCAGCCGGGGTGTTCCGGTCGACGGCGTTGGGTGTGGCTGCCGTTGTGGCTGTGCCTGCACTGGTGGCGCCCCTGGTACGGAAGGCTGCGTTGGGTGCCGGGGGTCAGTCGTTCGAGGGTCTGCCGGAGCGTCTGCGCTCGGTGCTGCTCTTTCCCTGGCCCTCGGCGGCGGATCAGTCGGGCGCCGTGGCGACGGGGATCGTGTCGCAACCCGTGGGCCGGGCCCTCGCGTTGTCGGTTACCGTCCTGTTCTGTGCGTACACCCTCATGTCCCTGCGCGGCCGGCCGAGACAGCGGTAGTCGGCGGGGAAGGCGGCAGGGGGCGACTACGGATGGCGGTGTAACGGGGATGCGTTGGGCTGTGCTAGGGCGGAATCTTCCTGAATCCGCCAGGTGTTCACATGCCTTCGGTGCCAATCCGGCACTCAGGGGCGGCAGATGGCTCTGACCACCAATGATGTGGTCCGTTCATTCCGATAAGGCGTCAATTGCAAGGAAGCCAGCGATCACCCTTTCGTGTGCTTTTCACCAAAGCCCTCAAGACCGCCCTGACCTCGGCCGACACAAGGGTCGTGACTACCCTTGCGCACTCCATGATGACCGCGGCTCGCCCCGTCGACACCGGCCTCGTAGGCCCGGGCGAGCTCGACCGCTACGCATACGCCGAGTCCACGGGAACGGCGCGTACCACAACCAACGCCTCGGCGTGGGAGGGTTCCGAGGCTGAGATGAACCGAGTGGGCCGACGTGCGTCCGGTAGCCGAGGCAGGGGCCTGCACGGCCAACTCGTCCAGCAGCTCGGCCAGATGATCGTTTCGGGGGACCTGGGCGCGGACCGCCCGCTCGTCCCCGAAGAGATCGGCCAGCGCTTCGAGGTCTCACGTACGGTCGTACGCGAGTCCTTGCGCGTCCTCGAGGCCAAGGGGCTCGTGAGCGCGCGCCCCAACGTCGGCACCCGGGTCAGGCCCGTCAGCGACTGGAACCTGCTCGACCCCGACATCATCGAATGGCGGGCCTTCGGGCCGCAGCGGGAGGGGCAGCGGCGCGAGCTGTGCGAGCTGCGCTGGGCCATCGAGCCCCTCGCCGCCCGCCTCGCCGCCGGACAGAGCCACGACGACGTGCACCAGCGCCTCGGCGACATGGTGGAGATCATGAGCCACGCGCACGCCCAGGGCGACACCCTCACGTTCTCGCGCGCCGACGCCGAGTTCCACGGGCTGATTCTCCAGGCCGCGGGCAACCGGATGCTGGAGCACCTCTCCGGCATCGTCTCCTCAGCCCTCCAGGTCTCGGGCGGGCCGACCGCCTGCTGTGAGCACCCCACGGAGAACGCCGTCGCGCACCACCGCCGGGTCGTCGACGCGCTCGTCGCGGGCGAGGCAGCCGTCGCCGAGGCCGCCATGCGCCAGGTGCTGAGCGGGCACGCCGAGTCGGTGGCCGCCGCGCAGCCTGCGCAGGGCGCACCTGCTCCGGCGGCTTCCGGTCAGCCCACTCAGGCGACGCCGCCCGCGCAGGCTGGGCAGCCGGGGACCCACGGAGTGCCCGCCGGGGCGGGTCAGCCGGGTCAGCCGGGCGGTGCCGGTACTGCCGGCGGGGCGGACCATGTGGTGCCCGCCCCACGCGAACACTGACCGGCGCGGGCGCGCTCAGGGTTCGGCCGGCTGCTTTAGGGCCGCCTCGCCGACGCTCGCTCTGTGGTTCGTGCCTGCGCGGTTCCGGGCGTTGTCTCCGGCAGCTTGTCCGCCCGGATGGGGCCGGGTTTCGGCGCGGACCGATGCGGACTCGGCGTGCAGGGGGCCGGACCGCACCCTAGGTCGGACCCGCACTTGCGGGATCGGCTCCCGACCGTGGGGCCGGGGCCCGCTTCGGCTCGCGCCCGGGGGCTCCGTGGTTCGTACGGCCGTGCTTCCGTCCTCCGGTGGCACGGCCGTACCTGCGAATCCGCCCCCGCGTCTCGTCGGCGGCTCGCGGGAGGTCGTGGTCCCTGTCTGCCCGGGTCCTTGCAACCCGGACAGGTGCCTGGTCCGGGATCGCGGCCGAGCCTTCCGCGGAGCATGCGTACCTCGGACCCGTACCTGAGCCGGCGACCTCGAGCCGCACCGGTGGGTGAGTCCCCTGCCCGATCGTGAGCCCCCTACCCGGTCCCCGCGCCCGGAGCTCAACACCCACCAGCCCCACGCCCGGGCCGGGGCCGCCGCTGAGCCCCACACCCCGAGTCAGGGTGGCCTGGATCCGCCCGAATCGCGGCCCGGATCCGCCCGAATCCGCACGCGCCCTCCGCAAGCCCTCGCCCGAGTCTGAGCGCAAGCCCGAGTCCAGCCCGAGTCTGCGCTCAAGTCCAAGCCAAAGCCCGAGCGAGAGTCCGAGAGTGCCCCGCTCACCCACATGAGGAGCCCGCGCTCACCCACACGGGCACCCGAATCATCCGGTTATCATCGCGAAGGAGCGGGTATGCGGTGTGACTCGGGCCACGTGAATTGGGCGTAACGCTTCCAGCTCCCATGCGATGACTCAAGAGGTGACAGCGGAGGAGGGAATACGGGCGCTCCGTCCGGGGCTCTTGTTCCTACCCGTTATTTCTCCACTGCTCCGCCCGCGCCGTCGGTTCATCCCCGCCGGCGGTCCGCCGTTTCCATCGTTCCGAGAGGTTGTTCGTGTCGGCCAGCACATCCCGTACTCTCCCCGCGGAGATCGCCGAATCCGAGTCCGTGATGGCGCTCATCGAGCGGGGGAAGGCTGAGGGGCAGATCGCCGGCGACGACGTACGTCGGGCCTTCGAGGCTGACCAGATTCCGCCAACCCAGTGGAAGAACGTTCTGCGCAGCCTCAACCAGATCCTCGACGAGGAGGGTGTGACGCTGATGGTGAGTGCAGCCGAGGCGCCCAAACGCACCCGTAAGAGCGTCGCAGCGAAGACCCAGGCCAAGCGCACCGCCACCAAGACGGTCGCCGCCAAGACCACCCAGGCCAAGAAGGCCGCTCCCGCGAGTGCGGCTCCCGCTGCCCCGGCCGCCCCCACCGCTTCCGCCACGGGTGCTGCTCCGGGGCAGGAGCCTGCCGGGGAGGAGGCCGCTCCCAAGCCCGCGAAGAAGGCCGCAGCCAAGAAGACCGCGGCGAAGAAGACCGCGGCCAAGAAGACGGCCGCGCCCAAGAAGACAGCAGCCAAGAAGTCTGTCGTCGACGAACTCCTCGAGGGCGACGAGGAGCTGGCGGAGGACATCGCCGCAAAGTCCGCGGGCAAGCCCGGCCCCGAGGAGGGCCCCGCGGCCGAGGTCAAGAACGAGAACGAGGGCTTCGTCATCTCCGACGATGACGAGGACGACGCGCCGGCCCAGCAGGTCGCCGCTGCTGGGGCGACGGCCGACCCGGTCAAGGATTACCTCAAGCAGATCGGCAAGGTCCCGCTCCTCAACGCGGAGCAGGAGGTCGAGCTGGCCAAGCGGATCGAGGCGGGCCTGTTCGCTGAGGACAAGCTGGCCGCCGAGGAGAAGCTGGCACCCAAGCTCCAGCGGGAGCTGGAGATCATCGCCGAGGACGGGCGCCGCGCCAAGAACCACCTGCTGGAGGCCAACCTCCGCCTCGTGGTCTCGCTGGCCAAGCGCTACACGGGCCGCGGCATGCTCTTCCTGGACCTGATCCAGGAGGGGAACCTCGGTCTGATCCGTGCAGTCGAGAAGTTCGACTACACGAAGGGCTACAAGTTCTCGACGTACGCGACATGGTGGATCCGCCAGGCCATCACCCGTGCCATGGCCGACCAGGCCCGCACCATCCGTATCCCGGTGCACATGGTCGAGGTCATCAACAAGCTCGCCCGTGTGCAGCGCCAGATGCTCCAGGACCTGGGCCGCGAGCCCACCCCGGAGGAGCTGGCCAAGGAGCTGGACATGACGCCCGAGAAGGTCGTCGAGGTCCAGAAGTACGGCCGGGAGCCGATCTCGCTGCACACTCCGCTGGGCGAGGACGGTGACAGCGAGTTCGGTGATCTGATCGAGGACTCCGAGGCGGTTGTCCCGGCGGACGCGGTCAGCTTCACGCTCCTCCAGGAGCAGCTGCACTCCGTGCTCGACACGCTCAGCGAGCGCGAGGCGGGCGTCGTCTCGATGCGTTTCGGACTGACTGACGGCCAGCCGAAGACGCTCGACGAGATCGGCAAGGTCTACGGCGTGACGCGTGAGCGCATCCGTCAGATCGAGTCGAAGACGATGTCCAAGCTGCGCCACCCCTCCCGCTCGCAGGTCCTGCGGGACTACCTGGACTGACCGGTACAGCAGCAGAGGCAGCACAGGCATACGCGGAGGCCGGTGAACCCGAACATGGGTTCACCGGCCTCCGCGGTGCTGTTTCAGCTGGGCCCTTGTTGCGGGACCGGGACGCGACACTCGCATGGGCCCCCGATGGCCGTTTCGGTGAACGATCTCCGGGCCGCATTCCGGGCGGCCCGGGATGCGGCCTGCGTGGACACGGAACACCCTGGGTAGTCACACAGTTCCGTACGGTCAGGAGGTCGGTCGCATGCTGTCGATGCGCTGTAAGCGAACACAGGCCAGCCGCACCCCGGGGCGCCCCGGAAATCGTCTTCTCGTCCTGGGGGCGGCGCTGATAGCGGCGTTGCTCGCACAGACGGCCCCACAGGCCGCCACGCAGAGCGCCGCGCACGACAGGGGTCCCGAAGACCGTGTCGTCGTCGGCGGAGGCGCTGTGAGCGCCGAGGCGCACCCGTGGGCCGTGGCGCTCTCCAGCCGTGTCCGGTTCGGCCCGCAGCGCTCGGGCCAGTTCTGCGGGGGTGCCATCGTCGGTACGCGTACGGCGATCACGGCTGCGCACTGCCTCAGCCGGGAGGTGCTGGGGGCCGATCCGTCCCAGGTCGACGACCTGCGGGTGATCACAGGGCGCGGGGATCTGACGAGTACGACGGGCAAGGAGATCGCCGTCGAGTCGACGAAGGTCAACCCCGGTTACGACTCAAGGAGCAACAAGGGCGATGTCGCCGTCCTGCGGCTGGCGTCCTCCGTGCCGCAGCAGTCCGTCATTCCGATGGCCCACCAGGGAGATTCGGCTTACCGGCCGGGCACTCCGGCCTCGGTCTACGGTTGGGGTGACACCACGGGGCGCGGGGATTACGCGACCACGCTGCACTCCGCGCGGGTGAAAGTGCTGCCGGACGCGAACTGCCGGCGCGCATTTCCGGGATCGGCGAACGGTACCTACGACCCGGCCACCATGATGTGCGCTGGGCTGAAGCATGGCGGCAAGGATGCCTGTCAGGGGGACAGCGGCGGCCCGCTGGTCGCCCAGGGCAAGCTCGTGGGCCTGGTCTCGTGGGGCATCGGCTGCGGCGAACCGGGCCGTCCGGGTGTCTATACGCGGATCTCCGCGGTCGAATCGGTGATCCGCGCCCAGGGAGCCGCCGCCGGGCCCGCAGGGAGCTGAGAGGGCTGCCGAGGGCGCTCCCAGGGCCGGGCGACGGTCCTGGTGGCTGAGCGGCGGGGCCCGGCACGCCACCAGCCGTGCCGGGCAACGCCATGGCGTTGCAGCAGCCGTGCCGACCGCAGTCGTGCCGGGCAACACCGTGCCGGCCAACGCCATGCCGGGTCCGCGTGCCGTGCTGGTCGGTGCGGGGCGGCGCGGACGCGGAGACGGTGAAGTGCCGGATGGGCCGGGAAGAATTCCGGATGGGCCGGGAAATGACGAGGGCGGGCGGTTCTCCCGATGTCGGGAGGACCGCCCGCCGGTTCCGGCCTGTGCCGGTATAGCTCGTCGGACGTGGACGCGAAGGCGTCGTATCAGCAGGTCATCGTTCGTCTTCGCCTGCGGTGGCGGGAGTCGCGGTGAGCTTCTCCGTCTCGTCCTGTATCTCCGCGGCGATCTTCTTGAGTTCTGGCTCGAACTTGCGGCCGTGGTGCGCGCAGAACAGCAGCTCTCCGCCGCTCGTAAGGACAACGCGCAGGTACGCCTGAGCGTTGCACCGGTCACAGCGGTCGGCTGCCGTCAGCGGAGTCGCGGGGGTCAGAACTGTAGTCACGTCGCCTCTTCTCTAGCTCGACGAGCTGTCGTACCAGGGTCAACATCCAACCAGGCCGAAAACGTTCCCGCACTGGCCTTCATTCCCGGACTTTTTTGTCCGGGAGGCCGGATTGTTGCCGGGTGGCGGCGAATGGGCCGTATTGCAGGGGTTGGGAGCTTTCCTTCGGTGGCCGTCGGTTGTGGTCCGTCGGTGTGTTCGGTCTTTTGTTGGATCTGTGACGGTGGGTGGTGGCGGGCTCTGCCAGTGGCGCTGGCAGGTCCTCGTCGTGCCGTTGTGTTGTCGTCCGACTCCGGGCCGTTCCAACCCTTCGTTGTGGAGGACGTGCCCGGAGCCTAAATGGTTCATGCCTGGATGGGAACGTGATGTGTGCGGCACCCGGACCCGTTATCGAACAGAATATCGAAGGTGAGCTAGCATGGCAGTTCTCCTGATCCGTCTCCTGGGTCGCACACTTCCGTCTCCGGGGTCGCGCACCACGTGCCGTCCTGGGCCTCGGTACCCTCTGACGCGGCAACCCAGCCGTCTCAAGCAGAATTCAGCGAGGAGCGAACCGCGTGACCGCCGATATGTCCGTGCCGTCCACCGCACTGCTGACCGGGGCAGACCGCGAGGGCGGTTCCAATTACACCGCGCGGCATCTGCTCGTCCTGGAAGGGCTGGAGGCTGTCCGCAAGCGGCCGGGCATGTACATCGGCTCGACCGACAGCCGCGGCCTGATGCACTGCCTCTGGGAGATTATCGACAACTCGGTTGACGAAGCCCTGGGCGGGTACTGCGACCGGATCGAGGTCACCCTGCACGAGGACGGCTCGGTCGAGGTCAGCGACAACGGCCGGGGCATCCCGGTCGACGTGGAGCCCAAGACGGGGCTCTCCGGTGTCGAGGTCGTGATGACCAAACTGCACGCCGGCGGCAAGTTCGGTGGCGGCGCCTATGCGGCCTCCGGTGGTCTGCACGGTGTGGGTGCCTCTGTCGTCAACGCGCTCTCCTCCCGGCTGGACGTCGAGGTCGACCTCCACAGCAGGACCCACAGCATCAGCTTCCGCCGCGGTGTGCCCGGCATCTTCACCGAGTCCGGCCCCGACGCACCGTTCGACCCCTCCAGTGGGCTGCTCAAGGGCAAGAAGATCCCCAAGAACCGCACGGGCACTCGGGTGCGTTACTGGGCGGACCGGCAGATCTTCCTCAAGGACGCCAAGCTCTCCCTGGAGACGCTGCACGCGCGTGCCCGCCAGACGGCGTTCCTGGTACCCGGGCTGACGATCGTCGTACGGGACGAGCGGGGGCTGGAGGAGGAGGGCGTCGCCGAGGAGACGTTCCATTACGACGGTGGCATCAGTGAGTTCTGTGAGTACCTCGCGCAGGACAAGGCAGTGTGCGACGTACTGCGGCTCCAGGGGCAGGGCACCTTCAAGGAGACGGTGCCGGTGCTGGATGACCTGGGTCACATGATTCCCACCGAGGTGCAGCGGGAGCTGGGTGTGGACATCGCGCTGCGCTGGGGCACCGGGTACGACTCGATGCTGAAGTCGTTCGTGAACATCATCGCCACGCCCAAGGGCGGTACGCATGTCGCGGGTTTCGAGCGCTCGGTCACCAAGACGGTCAACGAGGCACTGCGAACGCACCGGTTGCTGAAGGTCGCCGACGACGACGTCGTCAAGGACGACGCTCTTGAGGGGCTGACCGCGGTGGTGACGGTGCGGTTGGCCGAGCCGCAGTTCGAGGGGCAGACCAAGGAGGTGCTGGGTACCTCGGCAGCCTCGCGCATTGTCGCGCAGGTCGTGGCCAAGGAGCTGAAGGCATTTCTGACCTCCTCCAAGCGGGATGCCAAGGCGCAGGCCCGTGCCGTGCTGGAGAAGGTTGCCGCCGCGGCCCGTACGCGTATCGCTGCGCGGCAGCACAAGGAGGCGCAGCGCAGGAAGACGGCGCTGGAGTCCTCGGCGCTGCCGGCGAAGCTGGCCGACTGCCGTGCCGATGACATCGACCGCACCGAGTTGTTCATCGTGGAGGGTGACTCCGCGCTCGGTACCGCCAAGGTGGCGCGGAACTCCGAGTTCCAGGCGCTGCTGCCGATTCGCGGCAAGATCCTCAACGTGCAGAAGTCGTCCGTCTCGGACATGCTCAAGAACGCCGAGTGCGGGGCGATCATCCAGGTCATAGGAGCCGGGTCCGGGCGGACCTTCGACATCGACCAGGCCCGCTACGGCAAGGTCATCTTCCTCGCCGACGCGGACGTGGACGGGGCGCATATCCGCTGTCTGCTGCTGACGCTCTTCCAGCGTTATATGCGGCCGATGGTGGAGGAGGGCCGGGTCTTCTCCGCGGTGCCGCCGCTGCACCGGATCGAGCTGATCAACCCGAAGAAGGGGCAGGACAAGTACCTGTACACCTACTCGGACAACGAGCTGCGCCAGACGCTGCTGGAGCTGGAGAGGAAGAAGGTCCGCTACAAGGAGTCCATCCAGCGCTACAAGGGCCTGGGTGAGATGGACGCCGACCAGCTTGCCGAGACCACCATGGACCCGCGGCACCGCACCCTGCGCCGCATCAACATCAGCGACCTGGAGGCAGCGGAGCAGGCGTTCGACTTGCTGATGGGCAGCGAGGTGGCCCCGCGCAGGGAGTTCATCAGCTCCTCCGCCGCGACGCTGGACCGCTCCCGCATCGACGTCTGAGCGACCTCGGGGTCTGATCAACGTCCGCGCCCATCCCGTCCTTTCGCCCTCCGACCGGGCCTTCACCTGAAGGGGTGAAGGGGCGGGATTGCGCCAAAAGTGATCTCGAGCCTGCGCCCATCCTGGGGCATGCGCATCGACGATCCCTGGTACGACGACCGGTACGACGCCCTGGCCACGGGCGGACCCGAGCCCCACCGCATCCCTCCGGGCCCGCCGCTCAGACAGCGGCGGCCGGTGACGTCCGAGGCGTACGACGCGTATGCGGTCGTCCAGCGCAGCGCCGACTTCCAGCAGGTCCGGCGCCGCCACCGGCACTTCGTGCTGCCCGTCAGTGCGGCGTTCCTGCTGTGGTATCTCGGCTATCTGGTGCTCGCCGTCAGTGCGCCCGGGCTGATGGCGAGACCCGTGGCCGGCGTGCTGAACGTGGGTATGGCAGCCGGGCTCGGGCAGTTCGCCACCACGTTCCTGCTGACCTGGCTGTACGCGCGCCATGCCCGGCGGCGCAGGGACCGGTCGGCGCTCGAACTGCGCTGGCAGACCCAGGAGATGACCCGCGGGACGGTGTCCGTGGACCTGGACCATGGGACGGCGTCCGCCGCGGCCGCGGAGGTCGCGCGGTGAGCGGCGGTCATCAGAGGCTGACCCTGCTGCTGTTCGGCGCCGTCGTCGTCGCCACGCTGGCCATCACCCGCCGGGCGGGCAGCAGACGCCAGGGCTCCCCGGAGGAGTTCTACGCGGGCGGCAGACTCTTCACCCCCATGGAGAATGGTTTCGCCATCGCGGGTGACTACATGTCCGCCGCCTCCTTCCTCGGTGCAGCAGGACTGATCGCGCTCTACGGTTACGACGGGATGCTCTACTCCGTGGGCTTCCTGTTGGCATGGCTGCTCGTCCTGCTGCTGGTGGCCGAAATGGTGCGCAACTGCGGGCGCTTCACCCTCGCCGATGTCGTCGCCGTACGGATGCGGGAGCGCCCGGTGCGGATCGCGCTGGGGTGCTCGTCAGTGACCGTCTCGGTGCTGTATCTGGTGGCCCAACTGGTCGGGGCCGGCAGCCTGGTGGCGCTCCTGCTGGGCGACCACGGGGCAACGGTGCGCATCTGGGCGGTGCTGGGGGTGGGGGCGCTCATGGTCTTCTACGTCGTCTGCGGTGGGATGCGGGCGACGACCTGGATCCAGATCGTCAAGGCGCTGCTGCTGATGGGCGGCGCGCTGGCGCTCAGCGTGCTGGTGCTGCTGCGCTTCGGTGGCGACCTGGCCGGGCTGCTGACCAGCGCGGCCGAAAACAGCGGCCACGGCAAGCACTTCCTCGCCCCCGGCCTGCGCTACGGCGGCGCCGGCTGGACCTCCCGGCTCGACTTCCTCAGCATCGGTCTGGCGCTGGTGCTCGGTACGGCCGGACTGCCGCACATCCTGGCGCGCTTCTGCACCGTGCCGACCGCGCGTGCCGCCCGTCGCTCGGTCGTGTGGGCGATCGGGCTCATCGGCGGCTTCTATCTGATGACCACCGTCCTCGGCACCGGTGCGGCAGCGCTGCTGGGCAGCGACGCCGTACGCAGGTCGAGCCCCTCCGGGAACGCGGCCGTTCCGCTGCTGGCGGCCGAGTTGGGCGGTGGCGCGGATTCCACCGGGGGAGCCGCGCTGGCCGCGCTGGTCGCCGCCATCGCCTTCGCCACCATCCTGGCCGTGGTCGCGGGCATCACCCTCGCAGCCTCGGCTGCTGTGGCACATGACCTGTATGCGTCGCTGGCGCGGAGAGAGCGGCCCGAAGGAGGGCCACGCAAGGGCGAATGGCGGCGCGAGGGCGGATGGCGGCGTCCTGGCGGGTGGGAGCCGCCCGCGGGCCAGGGGCGGCAGCGGTGGGGCCGTATGGGCGAGGTCGCCGTGGCACGCGTGGCCGCCGTCGTCGTCGGGGCTGTCGCCGTAGGGCTGAGCCTGCTCGCGCGAGAGCTGAACGTGGCGTTCCTGGTGGGCCTTGCTTTCGCCGTAGCCGCCTCGGCCAATCTGCCCGTGCTGCTGTACGCCCTCTTCTGGCGGGGCTTCACCGCGCGGGGCGCCGTCTGGTCGGTCTACAGCGGGCTGGTTTCCGCGGTGGTGCTGGTGGTGCTCTCACCGGTCGTCTCGGGCGGCCCGCAGGCGCTGTTCCCCGGCCGGGACTTCGCGTACTTCCCGCTGGAGAACCCCGCGCTCGTCTCCATTCCGCTGGGCTTCCTCGCGGGCTGGCTGGGCACGCTCCTGTCCCGTGAAGCCCCCGACGCGGCCAGGCACGCCGAGACGGAGGTGCGCTCCCTCACGGGCGCCGGCGCGGTCTGAGACGCGGGCCGGCGGGCAACCTCACTGGCGCTGGGTGACATCCGCGGGGCCGCGTTCCGGGTGGAGGGCTTCCGGGAGGACGACGGTGAACTCCGCGCCGCCGTCCGGGCCCTGGCCCACCCGCGCGGTGCCGCCATGGCGCTCCGCGAGCCGTCGTACGAGCGCGAGGCCGAGCCCGCGGCGGCCGTGTGCCGGTGGTTCCTTGGTGGACCAGCCCTCCGTGAAGACGGCTTCACGGTGCTCTGCGGGGACACCGGGGCCGCTGTCGCTCACCCGCAGGCTGAGCCCGGTCTGCCGGGCACCGGAGTCGGGGACGAGCGTCACCGTCACCCGGGCGCCGGGCGAACCGGCCGCGGCGTCCAAGGCGTTGTCGACCAGGTTGCCCAGCACGGTCGCCAGCTCCGGCGGGTCCACCAGACGGTCGGGCAGCAGCGTGCCCGGCGCGATGCGCAGGGCGACCGAGCGCTCGGCGGCCACCGTGGCCTTGCCGACCAGCAGTGCGGCGAGCAGCGGGTCGCGTATGTGCTCGGAGATCTCCTCGGCCGTCGCCCGGTGCACCCCGACGGCCTCGCTCAGATAGACCACCGCGTCCTCGACCATGCCCAGTTGCAGCAGTCCGAGCAGGATGTGCATCCGGTTGGCGTGTTCGTGGTCCTGGGCGCGCAGGGCATCGATCAGCCCCTGGGAGCCGTCGAGTTCCCGGCCGAGGAGCTCCAGTTCGGTCCGGTCGCGCAGGGTGGCGACGGCGCCGCCGTCGTCGGTGGGCATCCGGTTGGCGACCAGCACCCGGCCGCCGCTGACGGTCAGCAGATCGGATCCCGGTACCTCGCCGGCCAGCACTTTGGCCGTACGCCCGGGGCCCAGAGCCTCCTGCGGGGACAGCCCGATGTGCTGCTCGTCCAGGTCGAGCAGCCGCTGCGCCTCGTCGTTCGCCAGCCGGATCCGCCCCGTGGAGTCCAGTGCGACGACGCCCTCGCGGATGCCGTGCAGGACCGCCTCCCGTTCGGCCAGCAGCGCGGTGATGTCGGAGAACGCCAGGTCATGGGTGCGCTTCTGGAGCCTGCGGAAGACCAGTAGCGCGGCGAGCGCGCCCACCCCGAGCGCCCCGCCCGCGTACGCGAGCAGTCCAGGTACGGCCCTGGTGAAGCGGGCGCGCACGCTGTCGTAGGCGATACCGACCGAGACGGCTCCCACGACCTTCCCCTGCTCGTCCCGCAACGGCACTTTGCCCCGCGCCGATCTGCCCAGGGTGCCCTCGTCGATGTGGTGCACCTCCCGGCCGGCCAGCGCGGGCCCCGGGTCGGTGGAGACCCGGTGGCCGATGCGGTCGGGCTCCGCGTGCGACCAGCGGATGCCGCGGGTGTCCAGCACCACGATGTAGCTGGCGCCGGTGGCGTGCCGGATGCGCTCGGCGCGCCGCTGGACGGGTCCGTTGCGGGAGGGGCCTGCGCCGTCGGTCAGCAGGTCGTCCAGGCCGGGTTCGGCCGCCGTCGCCTGGGCGATGGCCAGCGCCCGACGGGACGCCTGGTCGTCGAGCTGGTTGCTGAACGGCGCCAGGAACAGCCCGGTCGCCACGGCGGTCACCCCGGTGACGACCGCCAGCTGCATGAGCAGCACCTGGGACGACACGCGCTGCGGCCAGCCGGGGATACGCAGCTGCCGGGGACGGCGGCGGGCGCGTTGGTGAAGGCGTACGCGGGCCATGCGGCGGAACGGTATCCGCCGGGTGCCGCTGATGCACCGGGCCGGACGATGGCCGGCTGTGCGGCCCTCGGAGCGGGCGGTGCCGGGCAGTGCGCCCTCAGACCGTGTGACCGGCCCCCAGCTCCTCGATCCGCACCACATCCATCCGCACCGGGCTGGCCGGGGCGGCGCCGCAGCTGGCGGGTACGGGAGGCCCGTCGGTGGTCTCGGCGAGGGTGACGCGCCAGCGGCGCCCGTCCACATGCAGGACGGTGACGCTCCGGCGCCCGCTCTCCGGCTCCTCCTGCGCGGCCCGCACGGTCAGCGCGTGCGCGCGCGTCTCGCCCGTGTGCTCCCGTACGGCCAGATCAGCCGCCTGTCCCGGGCGGTCCCAGGCCGAGCGGCCACGGCAGCCGTCCGTCACCACGTGGCCGTCCCGTACGGCGTCCAGTACGCCCTTCACCGCGGGTGCGCCGAGCCGGCCGTACGCGTAGCCGTAGGGCAGAACCAGCAGCGTGGGCGCGAAGCGATGGCCGCCGATATGCGTGATCTCCCAGACGTCCGCCCCGCCGGACGCTTCGAGCTCGGCCGCCAGCGGCCTGCCGAGCAGCGCACAGCAGCGGTCCCGCTTGCCGTTGGTGCACACCAGGGCGAGGGGGTCGCCCTCGTACGGCTCCCAGCCGGGACCGAGTACCGGAGCGCCCTCCAGCGCCGCGAAATCGAGCTCGCGCAGTGCTGCCAGCCCATGGCCCGGCAGCACCGTCGTGCGGACCCAGGAGGCGCCCGGGGCCGTACTGGCGAGGAACACGCGGTGCCGTGCGCTCGGGGACGAGCTGTCGGCGTGCCGTCCGGGGCGCCGGATCAGCGCGACCCGGCCACCGTGTGCGCCGGCTGCCGCATCGAGCGCCTGCCCGAGCTCCGGGTCGAGGTGGCTCTGGGTCAACGCCTTCTTGCCCCATGGGCCCGGCTGCTCGATCAGCAACCAGGTACGGGCTGTCGCCGCCGTCCCCGCGAGGGGTTCGGCCAGGGCCTGGGAGGCCGTCGCACACGTGCTCACACAGGCGAGCCTAACCTGGGTAACCGTGCCGTGCGCGGGCACGTTCCCGCGCGCCGCGCCGCCGGCCGCTGGTCTTGCCCGGGCGCCCGGAGCGGAAGACCGGAAAGCCCTGTTCGGTACGATCGGCAGCCGTTCAGCGGCCGCCTGAGGCGGGGCCGCAGGAGTCGGAGCCGTGAGGCCGCAGGGCGGACGAGGCAGGAGGGGCGGAGCGCGTGGGCGATGCGGAGGCCGGTGCACGGCGGGGCACAGTGGGCGGCCGGGTCCCGGTCGTCGTACTGGCCGGGTTCCTCGGTTCCGGGAAGACCACCCTGCTCAACCATCTGCTGCGGCGCGCGAGAGGCACCCGTATCGGCGCGATCGTCAACGACTTCGGCAGCATCGAGATCGACGCCATGGCGGTCTCCGGGCAGGTGGACTCCATGGTCTCCCTCGGGGACGGCTGTTTGTGCTGCGCCGTGGACACCAGCGACATGGACGAGGTGCTGGACGTTCTCGCGCGCCCCTCGGCCGGTATGGACGTCCTTGTGATCGAGGCCAGCGGGGTGGCCGAGCCGGAGACGCTGATCCGGATGGTGCTGGCCAGCGGCAGCCCGTACATCGTCTACGGCGGGCTGGTGGAGGTCGTCGACGCGGCGGAGTTCGAGGCCGTACGTGCGCGCCATCCGGAACTGGAGCGCCATGTCGGTGCGGCCGACCTGCTCGTCCTCAACAAAGCCGATCGGGTGACCGACGAGCGCCGGGAAGCCCTCCATGCGGAGTTGCAGCGGCTCAGCCCTGGCACGCCTGTCGTCCCCGCCACGTTCGGCCGCGTCGATCCGGCGCTGCTGTTCGACCGCGTACGGCGCCAACGGCCACCCGTCGAACAGCTCTCCTTCGACTCGCTGCTGTACGGCGACGGTGACGGCGACGGGTACGCGGACGACGGGCAGGCGGACGGGGAGCACGGGTGTGCCGGGGGCGGGTGCCACGCGGAGCACCTGCACGCCGCCTACGAATCGGTGGAGTTCGTCTCGGATGCGCCGCTGGACCCGCGCCGTTTTCTGGAGTTCCTGGACGCCAGGCCCGAGGGGCTGTACCGGATCAAGGGCTATGTGGACTTCGGCGCTGCCGACCCGGACAACGTGTACGAGGTGCACGCCGTGGGCGGCTTCCTCCGGTTCGCACCGGAGCGGCGGCCCCGGTCCGAGGAGCGGCGTACGGAGCTGGTGATGATCGGTGCCGGGGTCGACGGAGCGGCGCTGCGCGGTGGCCTCCAGGCGTGCGCCGCCGGTCCCGAGGGCCCGGACGAGCGCGCCCTGTGGGGAGTGTTCCGGTATGTGGACAGTGCGCACGAGGACGAGCCGGACGTGCTGGTTGCGGCCGGTGAATGATTCCTCCCGCAGCCTCCCCGGGGTGGGGGCTTGGCCCCCACCCCGTTGCCGCAGGTGACTACACCGGGCCTGCCACCGCCGCGATCTGCTTCGTCAGCGGCAGGCCGGAACCGTCCCTGCGGGGGTCGGGTTCCGGGAGCTCGGCGGGAGCGCCGGTCTTGGTCGCGGCCAGCGCGGGTGTGGCGCCCGCCCAGGCCAGCCGCAGCCGGTCCTCGCCCTTGAGGAAGCGCTGGCAGCGCACGCCGCCCGTCGCGCGCCCCTTGCGGGGATACTGGTCGAACGGGGTGAGCTTGGCGGTGCTCAGCGAGTCGTCGAGCGTGCCCTCCGAGCCCGCTGCCGTGAACACGGCGGACTCGGCGGCCGGATCGACGGCGCCGAAGAAGATCACCTTCGCGTCCTGGGTGAGCTTGACGCCCGCAACGCCGCCCGCGGGGCGGCCCTGCGGGCGTACCTGGCTCGACTGGAAACGCAGCAGCTGCGCCTCGTCGGTGATGAAGACCAGATCCTCCTCGCCGGTGCGCAGCTCGGCGCCGCCGACGATACGGTCGCCCTCCTTGAGCGTGATGACCTCCAACTCGCCCCGGTTGGCCGGATAGTCGGGTACCACGCGTTTGACGATGCCCTGCTCGGTGCCGATCGCCAGGCCGGGCGAGGACTCGTCCAGCGTGGTGAGACAGATCAGCGTCTCGTCGCCCTCCAGCGTGAGGAACTCCGAAATCTGGGCACCGCCCGCCAGGTTGGGCGAGGTCGACGTCTCCGGCAGTTGCGGAAGGTCGACCACCTGGAGGCGCAGCAGGCGGCCCGACGAGGTCACGGCGCCGACTTCGCCGCGGGTGGTGGCGGGTACCGCGGAGACGATCACATCGTGCTTGACGCGCTTGGCGGGCTCGCCGAACTCCATGCCGCCGTTGGCCGTACGGGCCAGCAGACCCGTGGAGGAGAGCAGCACCCGGCACGGGTCGTCGGCGACCTCCAGCGGCACGGCGGCCACCGGTACCTCGGCGGAGTCCAGCAGCTCGGTGCGGCGCGGGGTGCCGTACTTCTTGGCGACGGCGGACAGTTCGGAGGAGACGAGCTTGCGCAGCTCCGCGTCCGACTCCAGGATCCGGGTCAGCTTCTCGATCTCGCCCTTGAGCCGGTCCCGCTCGTCCTCGAGCTCGATGCGGTCGAACTTGGTGAGCCGGCGCAGCGGAGTGTCGAGGATGTACTGGGTCTGGATGTCGCTGAGGCCGAAGCGCGAGATGAGGGATGCCTTGGCCTCGGCGGCGTTCTCACTCGACCGGATGATTCTGATGACCTCGTCGATGTCGACGAGCGCCACCAGCAGGCCCTCCACCAGGTGCAGCCGGTCGCGCCGCTTGCCGCGGCGGAACTCGCTGCGCCGCCGCACCACGTCGAACCGGTGGTCGACGTAGACCTCAAGAAGCTCCTTGAGGCCGAGGGTGAGCGGCTGGCCGTCCACCAGTGCGACGTTGTTGATGCCGAAGGACTCCTCCATCGGCGTCAGCTTGTAGAGCTGGGAGAGGACCGCCTCCGGGTTGAAGCCGTTCTTGACCTCGATGACCAGGCGCAGCCCGTGCTGGCGGTCGGTGAGGTCCTTGACGTCCGCGATGCCCTGGAGCTTCTTCGCGTTGACCAGGTCCTTGATCTTGGAGATGACCTTCTCGGGGCCGACGGCGAACGGCAGCTCGGTGACCACGAGGCCCTTGCGCCGGGCCGTGACCTGCTCGATCGACACCGTGGCCCGGATCTTGAAGGTGCCGCGCCCGGAGACGTAGGCGTCCTTGATGCCCTCCTGGCCGACGATCTTGCCGCCGGTCGGCAGATCGGGGCCCGGAATGAAACCCATCAGGGTCTCCAGGTCCGCGCCCGGGTGCTTGATCAGATGCCGGGCCGCCGAGATGACCTCTGTCAGGTTGTGCGGCGGCATGTTGGTGGCCATGCCGACCGCGATCCCCGAGGAGCCGTTCACCAGCAGGTTGGGATAGGCGGCGGGCAGCGTGACGGGCTCTTGCTCGCTGCCGTCGTAGTTGGCGCCGAAATCGACGGTCTCCTCGTCGATCGACTCGACCATCAGCCCGGCGGCCGGCGCCGAACGGCACTCCGTGTAGCGCATTGCCGCGGGCGGGTCGTCGTTGCCCAGCGAACCGAAGTTGCCGTGCCCGTCCACCAGCGGCAGCCGCATGGAGAAGTCCTGCGCCATGCGCACCAGGGCGTCATAGATGGGGGAGTCACCGTGCGGGTGGAGCTTTCCCATCACCTCGCCCACCACGCGGGCGCACTTCACGTACGACCTGTCGGGGCGCAGGCCCATCTCGTGCATCTGGTACAGGATCCGGCGCTGCACGGGTTTCATCCCGTCGCGGGCGTCGGGGAGCGCGCGCGAGTAGATGACCGAATACGCATACTCCAGATAGGAGCCCTGCATCTCGTCGACGACGTCGATGTCGACGATGCGCTCCTCGAAGTCCTCTCCCGGCTCCGGTGCCGGTGTACGGCTTTTACTGCGGCGGGCCATCGCGGCTGCGGCTCCTTCGCTGCTTCGTGCTGTCGCTCTTGCGCTCTCGGGTCGTGCTCTTGGACCGACGTGCTTCCGGTCGCCCGGGACCGATCGTGCTTCCGGTCTCCTGGACCGAATCGTGCTCGGTCGTGCTCTCGGTCGACCATTGTGGACCGCCCCACTGACAGGGCGGTCGCTCGGTAGACCGTACGGGAACTTCGCACCTTGTCGGCGTGGTTGCATACAGTGACAGGGCCGCCGGTCGCGTGAGGCGCCAGGCGGTCGGCAGTTCCCGGCGCCCGGCCGGGATATCCCCGCAAGCGAAGGGACTCCACGCCCATGGGTCACACGGCCACGCCCCCGCCGGCCACCGGTGGGCTGACAGCGACGGAGCACCGGCTGGCCAACGGCCTGCGGGTGGTGCTCTCCGAGGATCATCTGACCCCCGTCGCCGCTGTCTGCCTCTGGTACGACGTCGGTTCCCGCCACGAGGCCAAGGGCCGCACCGGCCTGGCCCATCTCTTCGAGCACCTGATGTTCCAGGGCTCGGCCCAGGTGAAGGGCAACGGGCACTTCGAGCTGGTGCAGGGCGCGGGCGGTTCGCTGAACGGCACCACCAGCTTCGAGCGCACCAATTACTTCGAGACGATGCCGGCCCACGAGCTGGAGCTCGCTCTGTGGCTGGAGGCAGACCGCATGGGCTCGCTGCTGGCCGCGCTGGACGAGGAGTCCATGGAGAACCAGCGCGACGTGGTCAAGAACGAGCGTCGCCAGCGCTACGACAACGTGCCGTACGGCACCGCGTTCGAGCGGATGACCGCCATGATCTTCCCCGAGGGCCACCCTTACCACCACACTCCGATCGGCTCGATGGAAGACCTGGACGCGGCCTCCCTCCAGGACGCGCAGGAGTTCTTCCGTACGTACTACGCGCCCAACAACGCCGTGCTGTCCGTCGTCGGGGACATCGACCCGGAGCAGACGCTCGCCTGGATCGAGAAGTACTTCGGCTCCATCCCGGGCCACGACGGCAAGCGCCCCCCGCGGGACGGCGTGCTGCCCGAGCTGATGGGTGAGGAGAAGCGCGAGGTCGTCGAGGAGGACGTGCCCTCCCGCGCGCTGATGAACGGCTACCGGCTGCCGCACGACGGCACCCGCGAGGCGGACGCCGCCGATCTGGCGCTGACCGCGCTCGGCGGCGGCGAGTCCTCCCGCCTCTACACCCGGCTGGTGCGGCACGACCGCACGGCGGTGGCGGCCGGTTTCGGACTGCTCCGGCTGGCGGGCGCGCCCTCGCTGGGCTGGCTGGACATCAAGGCGTCCAGCGGCGCGGAGATCGCCGACATCCAGGCCGCGGTCGACGAGGAGCTGCGCCGCTTCGCGGAGGAGGGGCCCGGCGAGGAGGAGATGGAGCGCGCCCAGGCCCAGTTGGAGCGCGAGTGGCTGGACCGGCTGGCCACGGTCGGTGGCCGCGCCGACGAACTGTGCAGGTACGCGGTGCTCTTCGGTGACCCGCAGCTCGCGCTGACCGCGGTCCGGCGGGTGCTGGAGGTGACCCGCGAGGAGGTGCGGGAGGTGGCGGCCCAGCGGCTGCGCTCCGACAACCGCGCCGTGCTCGTATACGAACCGCTGGCGGACGAGGAAGCACCGGCGAACGAGGACGAGGAGGCCGGCCAGTGAGCGAGACACCGGCGAGCACGAGCCAGCGCACCGCGGGAGCGGCGAGCACGAGCCCCGCGGGAATCGCGGAGACAGCAGGCAAGAGCATGGAGTTCCACTCCCAGCCGCCCAGCGGCACCCCGAAACCGTGGGCCTTCCCCACCCCCGAGCGCGGCAAGCTGCCCAACGGGCTGACGGTGCTGCGCTGCCACCGCCCGGGTCAGGAGGTCGTCGCCGTAGAGGTGAACCTGAAGGCGCCGCTGGACGCGGAGCCGGAGGGGCTGGACGGGGTCGCCACCATCATGGCCCGCGCGCTGAGTGAGGGCACGGACAAGCACACCGCCGAGGAGTTCGCCGCCGAGCTGGAGCGGTGCGGCGCCACGCTCGACTCGAACGCCGACCACCCCGGTGTGCGGGTCTCGCTGGAGGTGCCCGTATCCCGGCTGCCCAAGGCGCTGGGGCTGCTCGCCGACGCGCTGCGCGCCCCCGCCTTCCCGGACAGCGAGGTCGAACGGCTCGTCGCCAACCGGCTGGACGAGATCCCGCACGAGCTGGCCAACCCGGCCCGTCGCGCCGGCAAGGAGCTCTCCCGCGAGCTGTTCCCCGCCTCATCGCGGATGTCGCGCCCCAGGCAGGGCACCGAGGAGACGGTGCGGGGCATCGACGCGGCGGCGGTACGCGCCTTCTACGAGGCATATGTGCACCCCGCCACCGCCACCGTCGTCGTGGTCGGCGATCTGGAGGGAGTCGACCTCGAGGCGGCGCTCACCGAGAGCCTCGGCAGCTGGACGGGAGCCGCGGCGGTGCCGCGTCCGATGCCGCCGATCACCGCGGACGACAGCGGCCGGGTCGTCATCGTGGACCGGCCCGGAGCGGTGCAGACGCAGCTGCTGATCGGCCGCGTCGGCCCTGACCGGCACGACCGCGTGTGGCCCGCGCAGCTGTTGGGCGTCTACTGCCTGGGCGGCACGCTCACCTCCCGGCTGGACCGCGTGCTGCGTGAGGAGAAGGGCTACACCTACGGCGTGCGCGCCTTCGGTCAGGTGCTGCGTTCCGCCAAGGACGGCAGCGGTGCCGCACTGCTGGCCATCAGCGGTTCGGTGGCCACCGATGTGACAGGGCCCGCGCTGGACGACCTGTGGCAGGTGCTGCGGAAGCTGGCGGCCGAGGGACTGACCGACGAGGAACGGGACATCGCGGTACGGAACCTGGTCGGCGTCGCGCCGCTGCGCTACGAGACGGCCGCGGCCGTCGCAGGGACGCTGGCCGACCAGGTCGAGCAGTATCTGCCGGACGACTATCAGGCCCGGCTCTACGCCCAACTCGCCGAGACGGGCACGGTGGAGGCCACGGCGGCGGCGGTGAGCGCGCTGCCCGCCGACCGGCTGGTGACGGTGCTCGTCGGCGACGCCTCGCAGATCGCCGATCCGGTACGGGAGTTGGGGATCGGCGACGTCAAGGTGGTCTCCGGCTCCTGAGCCCGCGGGCGGAGGCGGGAACGTCGGTCAGAAGTGGGGCCCGGGAGGAGGAATCGCTCCTTCCGGGCCCTTCTCAATGTCCGATTCTGTCGCGGTTGCTGATGAGTTGGAGTGTGGCGTACGTGACAAACCCAGGGATTCGTTTGCCGCCCGGAGTTGGGCCCGATTAGCGTCGGTGCCGCTGTTCGTCAGAAGTGACCGCACCCGCGGCCGACGGACAGCGATCGCCGAATCCCCGAGGCGCACCGGCCGAGGGGGACCGGGGACCCAGGTCCCATTGGGGTGAATCGGACGGCCTCGCAAGAGGCGGCCCGTAGGAGACCTTCCTGCTCCGAACCCGTCAGCTAACCCGGTAGGCGAGAAGGAAGGAAAGGAGTGCGCCTCCGTATGGCGTTCACCCGTGCCACTGGTAAGCACAGGCGTCCGAGCAAGGCCCGTCGGGCCGCAGGGGGAGCGGCAGGCATAGCCGGTCTCGCCACCGTGGGCGTCGTCGGGTCCATCGCCACCCCCGCGTTCGCCGCGAGCGGCGGACAGAACAACGCACCCGTCCAGCCCGACGCCAAGGTGAGCGAGGTCGTCGGCGGCCCGATCTCCGAGACGCTGGACCAGCAGGCATACGAGCAGGCCCTCCAGGCGGAGCAGGCCAAGGCCGAGACCGACGCCAAGGAGGAAGCCGCCAAGGCGAAGGCGGACGCCAAGCGGAAGGCCGACGAGGCCAAGCGCAAGGCGGCTGCCGAGAAGGCGGAGAAGGAGCGCGAGGCGAAGGAGAAGGCCGCCCGCGAGGCCAAGCGGGCGAAGCTCAACGCCTACGTGATGCCCGTGAAGGGTTCCTACGTCTCCACCGGTTACAAGCAGGGCGGCGGCATGTGGTCGTCCGGCAGCCACACCGGCATCGACTTCCACGCGGGCATGAACACCCCGGTCCACTCCGTGGCCGCGGGCGAGGTCGTGGAGGCCGGCAACGGCGGGGCCTACGGCAACAACATCGTCGTCAAGCACAAGGACGGCACGTACACGCAGTACGGCCACCTCAACTCGCTCAGCGTCTCGGTCGGCCAGCAGGTCAAGGCGGACCAGCAGATCGGTCTCTCCGGCTCCACCGGCAACTCCTCCGGCCCTCACCTGCACTTCGAGGCCCGCACCTCCCCCGAGTACGGCTCGGACATCGACCCGGTCGCCTACCTCCGCGAGCACGGCGTGAAGCTCTGACCGGACGTTGCGGCTTCGGCCGTCGCGGCGGATATTGACGAGGGGGCGCTGCACCTGGCGGTGCAGCGCCCCCTCGTGCTCCCCGGACGTGCCCCTCACGTCCGGTTGCCCGCATCCGCGACGGCACAAGCCCTCACGCTCGGTCAGACCGTTTCAGGCAGCTCCTCCAGCCCCTCGGCGACCAGCTTCGCGAGCCGGTCGAGGGCCTCCTCCGCACCGTCCGCCTCGGAGGCGAGGACGATCTCCTCGCCTCCCTCCGCACCCAGGCCGAGCACACCGAGCATGGAGGCCGCGTTGACGGGGTTGCCCTCGCCCTTCCGGACGGTGACCGGGACCCCGGCTGCCGAGGCGGCACGGACGAAGATGGAGGCGGGGCGGGCGTGCAGCCCCTCGGCCCAGCCGACGGTGACACGGCGCTCAACCATGGTGTTGCCCTTCGTTCGTCAAGCTTGTCTAGACCAGTTTTCCACGATTGCCGAGGTGCTCCGTGAGCCGGCGGGTGCGGGCCAGGAAGCGGCGGCGCTCATGCCAGCGACGATACGACGCATCCCGTACCCCTGAGCACGCACCCTCCCTCCGCCGTACGCTGGCCCCATGCCGAGCCCCGAGGAGCGCGCCTACCCCGCCCACTGGGAAGCGGACATCGTGCTGCGCGACGGCGGTACGGCCCGGGTCCGGCCGATCACTCCGGACGACGCGGAGCGGCTGGTCAGCTTCTACGAGCAGGTCTCCGACGAGTCGAAGTACTACCGCTTCTTCGCGCCCTACCCCCGGCTGTCCGACCGCGATGTGCGCCGCTTCACGCACCACGACTACGTCGACCGCGTCGGCCTGGCGGCGACCATCGGCGGTGAGTTCATCGCGACCGTCCGCTACGACCGCATCGACCACCTCGGCCGCCCCGCCGGCGAGCCCGCGGATCAGGCCGAGGTCGCCTTCCTGGTCCGCGACGACCAGCAGGGCAGGGGAGTGGCCTCCGCGCTCCTCGAACACATCGGTGCCGTCGCCCGGGAGCGCGGCATCCGCCGCTTCGCCGCCGAGGTGCTGCCCGCCAACACCAAGATGATCAAGGTGTTCACGGATGCCGGATACTCCCAGAAGCGCAGCTTCGAGGAAGGCTCCGTCCACCTCACCTTCGACCTGGAGCCCACCGAGCGCTCCCTGGCCGTCATGCGGGCCCGCGAACAGCGCGCCGAGGGCCGCTCCGTCGCCCGGCTGCTGGCCCCCGGCTCCATCGCCGTCATCGGCGCCAGCCGTACCCCCGGCGGAGCGGGGCGTGCCGTGCTGGGCAGCCTGCGTGCCGGAGGCTTCGCCGGGCGGCTGTACGCGGTCAACCACGCGCTGGCCCCGGAGGCGTCCCCGACACTGGCCGGGGTGCCCGGCCACCGGTCGGTGCGGGAGATCCCCGAACATGTCGACCTGGCCGTGCTCGCCGTCCCCGCCGACCAGCTGCACACCGTCGTCGGCGAATGCGGCGAGGCGGCCGTGCAAGGGCTGGTCGTCCTCTCCGAAGGGGTCGGCCGGGACGAGCAGCGCGAACTGGTCCGGCTCGCCCGCTCCTACGGCATGCGGCTGATCGGCCCCGGAGCCCTCGGCCTGATCAACACCGGCGAGGACGTACGGCTCAACGCCACCCCCTCCCTGCGGATGCCCGCGCGTGGCAGGATCGGCGTCTTCACCCAGTCCGGCGCCATCGGTATCGCACTGCTCGACGGGCTGGACCGGCGCGGCAGCGGGCCCTCCTCCTTCGTCTCCGCGGGCAACCGGGCCGACGTCTCCGGGAACGATCTCCTCCAGCACTGGGACGAGGACGCGGCGACCGACGTCGTACTCATGTACCTGGAATCCATCGGTAACCCGCGCAAGTTCACCCGGCTCGCCCGGCGCACCGCGGCCCGCAAACCGGTCGTCGTCGTCAAAGGTGCCCGGCAGCGCGGCAGTGCGCCCCCGCCGGGCCACGCGGCGCCGGCAGCCCGCACCCCCGACGCCACCGTCTACGCGCTGCTGCGCCAGGCGGGCGTCCTGATGGTCGACACCTTCACCGAGCTGCTGGACACCGGCGTACTCCTCGCCGAGCAGCCGCCGCCCACGGGCCCGCACGTCGCCATCCTCGGCAACACCGAAGCGATGAGCCTGCTGACCTACGACGCCTGCCTCACCGACGGGCTGCGCCCCCGCCCCGTCGTGGCGCTGCCCAGCTCGGCCGGCCCCGGCGACTTCGGCAGGGCGCTGCGCGAGGCGCTCGGCGAAGCGGCCACCGACGCGGTACTGGTCACCGTCATCCCTGCCGTCCCCGCCGAGCTGCCCGGCGGCACCGGCACGGCCAGGCCGGAGTCCCCACCCGACGGCCATGTCGAGGCCCTGGCCGACGCGCTGCGGGAAGCCGTCGAGGCCGTCGCCGCGACCGAGGGTGCCCCCTGCAAGCCGGTGGCGGTCGTCCACCTGGCGATGGAGGGCCTGCAGAAGGCGCTCGCCAGGCGCGGGCTGCCCTCCTACCCGACGCCCGAGCGGGCCGCCCGTGCCCTGGCCGAGGCAGTGCGCTACTCCCGGTGGCGCGCGGAAGCCGGCGACCCGGGCAAGGTCCCCGACCTGGAGGTCGACGAGTCCGCCGCCGCCCAGCTGCTGGCCCGCGCGACCCCTGCGGCATCCGAGCGCGGCCGTGCCCTCACGGACGAGGAAGCGGCCCGGCTGCTGCACAGCTACGGCATCGCCGTCCAGCCCACGCTCCCCGCGCCGGACGCCGACACGGCCGTCGAGGCGGCCCGCGCCCTGGGCTTCCCCGTCGCGCTCAAGACCACGGCGCCCCATCTGCGGCACCGTGCCGACCTCGGCGGGGTACGGCTGGACATCGCGGGCGAGGCAGGGCTGCGCCGCGCCTACGGGGAGCTGATCCAGGCGCTCGGCGCACCCGAGGAGCTGCGCCCTGTCGTGCAGGCGATGGCACCGCGGGGCGTGGGCACCGTGGTGCGGGGCACGCTCGACCCGGCCATCGGCGCCGTGCTGTCCTTCGGTCTCGCGGGCCCGCCCTCCGAGCTGCTGGGCGATACGGCACACCGGCTGGTGCCGGTCACCGACAAGGAGGCCGCCGGGCTGGTCCGGGCGATCCGCTCGGCGCCGCTGCTGTTCGGCTGGCGCGGGGCCGAGCCCTCGGACGCCGCCGCGCTGGAGGAGGTGCTGCTGCGGGTCTCGCTGCTGATGGACGATCATCCGCAGGTCGTCGCCGTCGAACTCGACCCGGTCGTGGTGGCACCCCGGGGTGTGACTGTGCTGAGCGCTTCCGTCCGCGTCGCCGAGCTCGGAACCCGTCCCGACCTGGGCGCCCGTCGCCTCCCGGCGTACTGACGGCGCACCGGGGGCGTACGGTGGGGAGCGGGCCGGGGCCGCGCCGCCGAACGGCCCTTAGGATGGCTGTCATGGCGAAGACCGGTACGACGACGCAGGGTCTGCGTGAGGCGATCGAGCGCAGCGGCTACTACCCGGCCCTCGTAGCCGAGGCTGTCGAGGCAGCGGTGGGTGGCGAGCCAGTGGCTTCGTACCTCGTGCATCAGGAGACGACGTTCGACTCCAACGAGGTGCGCCGCCACGTCACGGTCCTGGTGCTCACCCGCACCCGCTTCCTCGTCAGCCACACCGACGAGCAGGCTGCGGACGGCACCTCGCCCTCTCCGTACGCCACCACCTCCACCGAGTCCGTGAAGCTGGAGCGGATCTCCTCCGTCGTGCTCTCCCGGGTGGTGGCCAACCCCGAGTCCTACACCCCCGGCACCCTGCCCCGCGAGGTCGTCCTCACCATCGGCTGGGGCGCCGTCTCCCGCCTCGACATGGAGCCCGCCACCTGCGGCGACCCCAACTGCGAGGCCGACCACGGCTACACGGGTTCCGCCACCGCCGACGATCTCTCGCTGCGGGTCAGCGAGGCCGGTGACGGCCCGGACACCGTCCGTCAGACCCTCGCCTTCGCGCAGGCACTGTCCGAGGCCACCGCCGGAGCCACCCGGGTCGGACCCCCGCAGTGACCGCTGAGAACATCCCGCACCCGCTTCCGACGGCCCCGCACGCCCTGCACGACGGCGCCTTCCTGGACGCACCGCTCGACCCGCGCACCGCACCCGTCCCGCGCTACGGCTCCGGCTCGCTGGCCGACCTGCTGCCCTCCCTCGCCGCCGGACTCGGTGTCCCCGGCATGACGGCCGGGCTGCCTCTTCCGCCCGCCGACCGCGTCTGCGTCTTCCTGGTGGACGGTATGGGCTGGGAAGCACTCAAGGCGCACCCCGACGAAGCACCGTTCCTCACCTCGCTGCTGCCGAGCTCCACCGCCGGCACCGGTGAGCCGCTCACTTCCGGTTTCCCCTCCACCACGGCCACCTCGCTGGCCTCCGTCGGCACCGGCCGGGTACCGGGCGAACACGGACTGCCCGGCTACACCGCGCTGGACCCGGCCACCGGCCGGCTGATGAACCAGCTCCGCTGGCAGCCCTGGACCGACCCGCACGTGTGGCAGCCGTACCCCACCGTCTTCCAGCAGGCCGAGGCCGCCGGAGTGGCCGCCTGCCAGGTGACGGCGCCGCACTTCGAGCACACCCCGCTCACCAAGATCGCACTGTCCGGCGGCACCTTCCTCGGCCGGCTCTCCGCCGAGGACCGCATGGATCTGGCGGCCGAGCGCCTCGCCGCCTCGGACCGCGCCCTCGTCTACACCTACTACGCGGAGCTGGACGGCAACGGCCACCGCTACGGCATGGACTCGGACGCCTGGCGCGGCCAGCTGATGTACGTCGACCGGCTCGCACAGCGCCTGGCCGAGCAGCTGCCGCCGCGCTCGGCGCTCTACATCACCGCGGACCACGGCATGGTCGACATCCCCGGAAGCCCGGAGGCCCGGATCGACTTCGACGAGGACTGGGAGCTGAGCGCAGGCGTCGCCCAGCTGGGCGGCGAGGGCCGGATGCGGCACGTCTACGCCGTCCCCGGTGCGGCGGGCGACGTACACGCCGTCTGGCGCGAGGTGCTCGCCGGGCAGGCGTGGGTGGCCACCCGCGAAGAGGCCATCGACCTGGGCTGGTTCGGCCCGAGAGTGGAGCCGCGGGTGCGTGGCAGGCTCGGCGACGTCATCGCCGCGATGCGCGACGACGTGGCCGTGGTGGCCACCCGGCGCGAGCCCAAGGAGTCCGAGCTGATCGGGATGCATGGTTCGGCGACCGCTGCCGAACAGCTCGTCCCGCTGCTGGAGGTCCGCACCTGACGCCCGGCGTCCCGCGTTCCGTACGCGCTGCCCCCGCCCGAGGAACCGCACCGAGAAAGGCCCGAACCTCCCATGCCAGAGCTGGTGTTCTTCTCCGGAACGATGGACTGCGGAAAGAGCACGCTTGCGCTCCAGATCGAGCACAACCGCTCGGCGCGCGGTCTCCAGGGCATGATCTTCACCAGGGACGACCGCGCAGGCACGGGCAAGCTCTCCTCCCGGCTCGGCCTGGTCGCCGAGGCTGTCGAGGTGGCCGAGGACCTCAACTTCCAGCAGCACCTGGTCCGCCACCTGACCGCGGGCGGACGCACCGACTATGTGATCGTGGACGAGGCGCAGTTCCTCTCGCCCGAACAGGTCGAGCAGCTCGCCCGGGTCGTGGACGACCTGGGCATCGACGTCTACGCGTTCGGCATCGCCACCGACTTCCGCACCCGCCTCTTCCCCGGCTCCCAGCGGCTGATGGAGCTCGCCGACCGGCTGGAGACCCTCCAGGTGGAGGCGCTGTGCTGGTGCGGCGCCCGTGCCACCCACAACGCACGCACCGTCGGCGGCCGGATGGTGGTCGAGGGTGCGCAGGTGGTGGTGGGGGACGTGGGCGAACCCAGCGGCCAGGTCGGCTACGAAGTGCTGTGCAGGCGCCATCACCGCAGGCGGCTCACCGCGGCCTCGGCGGGCGCCGGCGCGCTCTCGCCTGACGTCCTCCCGGTGGACGAACCCACGGCGGCCCCAAATGTGCCGCCTCGGCGCGGTCTCAGCGATCCGCTGCGACGGGCCGGATCACACTGAAGTGCGCACCCTCCGGGTCCGCGAGCGTCGCCAGCCGTCCGTACGGTGAGTCGTCGGGGGCGCGCACCACCCGGCCCCCCAGCTCCTCGGCCCGCCGCGCCATCCCGTCCGGGTCGTCCACCGCGAAGTACGTGCGCCAGTGCGGCCCGCGGTCGCGCGGCAGCGCATCCCCCACCCCTTGGATTCCGGCCACCGGTTCACCGTCCGCGCAGAGCGTCAGATAGTCGAAGCCGGGCGCCTCGATGCTCTCCGCGTCGTAACCGAACACCGCCTGGTAGAACTTGACCACCGTGCTCGTCTCCCGGGTGACGAGCTCGAACCAGACCGGTGCCCCCAACATCCCCCGCGGCGCCGTTCCCAGGGCCGGAACGTGCGCGTCCTGCCACAGCCCGAACGGGGCACCGTGCGGGTCGGCGACGATGGCCATCCGCCCCGCCGTCTCCGCATCCAGCGGTCCCACCGCGACCGTGCCGCCGTACGAACGGACGGCGGACGCCGTCTCGTCGGCGTCGGCGGTCGCCAGATAGGGCAGCCACGCGGTCGGCAGCTGCCTGCCGTCCGCCTTCTTCCCCAGCCCCGCGACCTCGTGCCCACCCGCGACCGCCCGTACATACGGGCCCAGCTGCTGCGGCCCGGACCGGAACTCCCAGCCGAACAGCCCCTGGTAGAACTCCTTGCCGACATCCAGCCCGTGCACCATCAGGCTCGCCCACGCGGGCGCGCCAGGCGTGTGCCGTAGCCGAGTCGCTGCCTCGGTCATCTGCTTCGCTCCTTGACCATCATCGATGCGGTCGTGCGGGTGGAATTGCCCCGGCGTCCTTGCCGTGGCTCCGTGACTACTCGCCAGTGGAGATGCTGTCACCACCTGTCGTGCCGCGCTCCTCGGCCGCGCCGCTTTTTTGCCGCATCCAGACGGAGAATCCCCGATCCGTGTGCCGTCACAGGACCGCGGACCCAGCGAGCGGGAGGCTGCGCGAAGATGGCGCCATGACAGCCATCATCTCCGTACGGGCACTCGCGAGCGACCTCGCAGCCGGAGCCGCGCCCGTGCTGCTCGACGTGCGCTACAAGCCCGGCGATCCCCCCGGCCTGCCCGCCTACCAGAAGGGCCACCTGCCCGGCGCCGTCTACATCGACCTGGAGAGCGAGCTCGCCGCACCCCCCGGGGAGGGGACCGGCCGCCACCCGCTGCCCGCGCTGGACATCTTCGGCGCCGCCATGCGCCGTGCGGGTGTCTCCGCGGACCGGCCCGTCGTCGTCTACGACGCGGGCGGCCTCGGCGGCGGCTGGGCGGCGGCCCGCTGCTGGTGGCTGCTCCGCTGGGCGGGCCACCCCGACGTCCGGGTGCTGGACGGGGGCCTGGAGGCGTGGCAGAGCTACCGCGACCCGGAGGGCGGGGGAGCGTTGCCGGTCAGCACCGAGACCCCCGACCCCGCTCCCGGCGACTTCGCCCCCTCGCCGGGCGGCCTGCCCACCCTGGACGCCGACGAGGCCGCCGCGCTGGCCCGGCGCGGGGTGCTGCTGGACGCGCGCGCCGCAGAGCGCTACCGGGGTGAGGTCGAGCCCATCGACCCGGTGGCGGGCCACATTCCGGGCGCCGTCTCGGCCCCCACCACGGAGAACCTCACCGACGCGGGCACGTTCCGCTCCCCGGACGCCCTCGCGGAGCGCTTCGAGGCACTCGGCGCCGGCCCCGACACCGAGGTCGGCGTCTACTGCGGCTCCGGCGTCTCCGCCGCCCAGGAAGTCCTCGCCCTGCACCTCGCTGGCATCGACGCAGCCCTCTATGTGGGCTCTTGGAGCGAGTGGACGGCGGATCCCCTCCGTCCGGTAGCCACCGGCCCCGAACGAGGCTGAGGCCGTCGCCCTTGGGGGGAGCGCGAGGGGGCGCTGCACCGACAGGTGCAGCGCCCCTCGTACAAGTCCGCCGCGACGGCCCTATCCCTCACGTTCGACGAACCCGGTCACTCCTTCTTGCGACGGGTGCCGAAGACGATCTCGTCCCAGCTGGGCACGGCGGCGCGCCGACCCGGACGGACGCCGTCGGCCTCGGCCTGCCGGTCCGTGTTGCCCTTGAGCCGGTCCCGGTGGGCGCCCACCGACCGCGGCATCAGCACATCGGCGTACGCCGACCCGGCGCTCGCGGCGGGCGCTGGCGGCTCCACGGCCTCCTGCTCCTCCTCGCGCTCGCTCTCGGTGCTCTCCGCGGTCTCGGCGGAGGCGGCGGCAGCCTCATCGTCCTCGTCCCCCGGCGCGGAGGGCTTCGACTCGGGGACGACCATGTCGCCCCGGAAGCTGGGCACCGCCTCCAGCAGGCTGGTCAGCGAGTCCGGGGTACCGCTGCCGTCCTCGGCGCCGGGCACCTGATCGTCCTCGTCGCCCGGCGCGGGCGCCAGCGCAGCGGGCTCCAACTCGTGCCGGCCGGAACGCTCGCCCCGGTCCGTACGCTCCCGCGGCAGCCGGGCGATCCGGGGCACGAACGGGAAGCTGGGCTCCGGGGTGTCGTCGGTCTCGCCGATGAGCGCCCTGGCCTCGTCGTCCACCGCCTGCACCAGCCGGCGCGGCGGGTCGTAGGTCCAGGTCGCCGAGTGCGGCTGGGCCGCGACGCGGTAGGCGAGCAGCACCTCCCAGGTGCCGTCGTCCCGCCGCCAGGAGTCCCAGTGCACGGAGTCCTTGTCGGCGCCGCGCAGCAGCAGCCGCTCGGCGACGGCCTCACCGAGCTGCGGACCGACGTTCTCGCCGGGGCGGCGTACGGGGGTCTTACGGGCGCGCTCGGCCATGAATGCGCGCTCGGCGAGCACGGGGCCTTCGAAGCGGCGTACCCGGTCGACGGGGATGCCAGCGAGAGACGCGACCTCCTCAGCGGAGGCACCGGCTCGTATACGCGCCTGGATGTCCCGAGGCCGCAGGTGGCTCTCCACCTCGATCTCGATCTGGCCCAGCCGCGCCCGGTCGTTCCGGACGGCGGCGCGCAGCCGCTCATCGATCGGAAGCGTGTATTCCGTGCTGTCGGCAGCTTTGAGCACCAGTCGTGTGCCGTCGTTGCTGACGGCCACGACACGCAGTTCGGGCATGGGGACCTCCCGGGTGGTGCCTGCCGACGTCACGTGCGTCGCTGCTCCCGCTAGACGAGTGTGGCCTGCCCGGGTGCAGCCTGCCACAACCTTGCCGACTTCCTCGGGGTCCGAGGCTGTGTCCAGATCGTTGTTCGAATCCTTTGGAACTGCCCAGAACCGCCGCTATGGCACGGTTACCTCCTCACAACGCACAGTGACCGAGGTGGTCACCGTGTGCAGCCAGCGCCGGGTCAGAACCGAGACCAGGGCTCGTCACACTACTCCATTAGGGCCACCCGGGTGGACCGCCGCGCCACCGAAGTTGCTCCGGAGTAAGGGAGTTGACGCCCCAAGAGTCCATTTGGCCTGGATACGGGGGTGGGAAGCGTCACAGAACCACCCGAAATGGAACCTTCCCCTTCGCGCGAAAGTCCCCTATTCGTGCACAGTGCTTGGAGTGTGCGATCAAGGGTGGTAGATGGGCAAGAGCGACAACCGATCGATATCCAGCAAGGAAGCCGACAAAAAGGGAGAGAGCAAAAGTGCCAAGAAGCTGGATCTGAGCGTGGCCCAAGTGCTGGGCAGCGCGGTCGCCGCGGTGGTCGCCGCGTTCGCGGCGGGTCAGCTGGGGGTGTACGGCACCTTCCTGGGGGCCGGTGTCGTGAGCCTCGTCGCCACCAGTGGCGGCCCGCTCTTCCAGCACTTCTTCAGCAAGACCGGCGAGCAGCTCAAGGAAGTCACCGTTCCGCCCAAGGCTCGGCAGGCACCGGTGCGGGACCCCGCCGTGGGCTGGAAGGACGACGAAGGCCGGCACACCAGTCAGGCCGCTCACAACGCCGGCGCGCTCCACGACACCCGGCCCGCAGCCACCCAACTGCTCCCCCGCACCTCGCGGGGCAGGAAGACCGGGCGCGGCACCAACGAGAGCTCTCCGCAGGGCGCGGACGCGACGCAGGTGCTGCGCAGCGCGGACGCCACCCAGGCGCTGCGCCGCGACGATGCGACCCAGGTGCTGGGAACCGTCAAGCGGCCCGGGAGCGCGGGCGGCGGCGAGGAACGTGTCGGGGAACCGCCAGAGGATGGGGAGGAGTTCACCGAGGCGACCACCCACGGCACCAAGTGGCGCGGCTGGCGGCGCACGTTGCTGCCCGCCGTCATGGTGTTCGTGATCGCGATCGGCGGCATCACACTGTACGAGGCGATCTCGGGCCACAGCGTCTCCGGCGGCAAGGACACCTCCGTCAGCGGTGTCTTCCGGCCGAGCCACGGCTCGTCCACCGGCGACTCGCCTGACGCGCCTCCCGCCACCTCGGACCCGGACACGTCGGGGAACGGTGAGAGCCCGACCCCCACGCCGGAGGACTCGCAGCAGTCCACCGATCCGAGTGACCGGAACAGCGGCGAGGGCGGGTCGACCGGCTCCGGCGACAGCGGCAGCAAGTCGACGCCGACCCCCGAACCGTCCCGGCCCCAGCCCAGCGGAACGGGGAACACCGGCAGCGGTGACACCGGCGCCGGGGACACCAGCGGCTCGGACAGCCGGCAGGGCGGCCAGGACGGAACGGACTCCCCGCAGACCGGTGACGCGGGCAGCGGCTCCCAGCCCCAGCAGGGTCAGTAGCCCGGACTCTCCTCCTGGGGGAGGGCAGCGCACTTCCGGTTCCCTGACAAGAGCCGTGCTGTACATCCGTTCGGACGTACGGCACGGCTCTTTCTGTATGTCTGTGCTGTATCTCTGCGCCGGTCGGTTTCCGTGTCAGTCGCCCAGTACGCGCCGCAGATAGTCGTTGCCGAACACCCGGTCCGGATCCAGGCGGTCGCGCAGGGACGTGAACTCGCCGAACCGCGAATACACCCCCGCGAGGTACTCCGCGTCCCTGCTGTGCAGCTTCCCCCAGTGCGGGCGCCCGGCGTGGGCCGTCATGATCCGCTCGACCGCGCTGAAGTACGCCTCATGGGGCGTGCCCCGGTACATATGCACCGCCACGTACGCCGTCTCGCGACCGCTCGCCGTCGACAGCGGTATGTCGTCCGCGGGGGCCGTGCGCACCTCGACGGGGAAGCTCACCCGGAAGTCCGACCGCTCCACCAGGGCCTTCAGCTCCCGAAGCGCCGTTACCAGCGCGGCCCGCGGTAGGGCGTACTCCATCTCCACGAAGCGCACCCTGCGCGGGCTGGTGAAAACCTTGTACGGGATGTCCGTGTAGCTGCGCGCCGACAGAGCGCGGCTGGAGATACGGGCGACGCCCGGAACGGTGGCGGGCACGGCCCTGCCGAGCGCGCAGGCCGACTGGAAGACGCCGTTGGACAGCAACTCGTCGTCGATCCAGCCGCGCACCCGGGGGAGCGGCGCTGCGGGTCCTGCGCTGCGGTTGTTGCGCTTGGTGTTGCAGCTGTCGGTGTGCGGAAACCAGTAGAACTCGAAATGTTCGTTCACGGACACCAGTTGATCGAACTCGTCGGCGACCCGGTCGAACGGCATCGGCTCCTCGCGGGCCGTCAGCAGGAACTCCGGCTCCACCGCGAAGGTGATCTCGGTGACTATGCCCAGCGCCCCGAGCCCCACCCGGGCCGCTGCGAAGACGGCGCGCTCCTCCTCCGAGCCGTCCGCGGAGCAGCGCAGCACGGAGCCGTCGGCGAGAACCAGCTCCAGGCCCTTGATCTGCGCGGCCACCGAGGCGGAGTCGCGGCCGGTGCCGTGGGTGCCGGTGCTGACCGCGCCGGAGACGGTCTGCTCCATGATGTCGCCCATGTTCGTCAGCGACAGACCGCGCGCCGCCAGCGCGGTGTTCAGCTCCTTCAGCGGGGTGCCCGCCGCGACGGTGACCGTGCCCGCGGCCCGGTCCACGGCGCGTATCCCGGTCAGCCGTTCGGGACGTATCAGCACCCCGTCCGTGACGGCGGCGGCCGTGAACGAGTGACCCGTGCCCGCGGCCTTCACCCGTAGCCCGTCGGCGGCGGCGCGGCGCACCACCTCGGCGAGGGCCTCCGTGGTGGAGGGCGAGACAGTGCGCTGCGGTGCGGCCGTCACATTGCCCGCCCAGTTGCGCCACGTCGCCGCCCGGCTGTCCGTCGCCGACCGCATGCCTGACCGCACGCCCATCCGTGACCGTCCCCTCTCGCCGCGCGCCGGCCGAGAGCTCGGCCGGAGGCCGAGGAACGCACCACGACCGCCGGCGCCCCGCCCCAGCGGGCCCCCACCAGTTGGGGAGGGATCATACTCACGGCCGCCGCACAGCGACCCGGCAGTGCGCACGCCGAGGGCGGCGGCTTCCCGCCTGCGCAGGATGGCAGGATCGAGACATGTCCGATGTGCTGCCCACCGAACCTCCCGGCCCCGGGCCGGACTCCTCTCCGGCCCCCTACGACGCGCTTCTGCTGCTCTCCTTCGGCGGCCCCGAAGGGCTGGACGACGTCGTCCCGTTCCTGCAGAACGTCACCCGGGGACGAGGCATCCCCACCGAACGTCTCGAAGAGGTGGGCGGGCACTACTACCTCTTCGACGGGGTCAGCCCCATCAACGAGCAGAACCGGGCGCTACTGGCGGTGCTCCGCGAGGACTTCGCCGCACACGGCCTCGACCTGCCCGTCTACTGGGGCAACCGCAACTGGGCGCCGTACCTGACCGACACCCTGCGCGAGGTGGTCCGCGACGGGCACCAGCGGGTGCTCGTGCTGGCGACCAGCGCGTACGCGTCCTACTCGGGCTGCCGCCAGTACCGCGAGAACCTCGCCGAGTCGCTGACGGCCCTGCGGGAGGAAGGGCTGCCCGTGCCGCAGGTGGACAAGCTGCGGCACTACTTCAACCATCCGGGCTTCATCGAGCCCGTCGTCGACGGCGTGCTCGGCTGTCTGAACGACCTCCCCGCCGAGGTACGCAACAGCGCCCACCTCGCCTTCACCACCCATTCCATCCCCACCGCCGCCGCCGACACCTCCGGCCCTGTCGAGGACCACGGGGACGGCGGGGCGTATGTGGCGCAGCACCGCGACGTCGCCGCGCTGATCACCGAGTCGGTCCGGGCGCGCACCGGCACGCAGCACCCCTGGAGCCTCGTCTACCAGTCGCGCAGCGGCCCCCCTTCGGTGCCCTGGCTGGAGCCGGACATCTGCGACCACCTGGAGGAGCTGCACGGGAAGGGAGTGCCCGGCGTGGTGATGGTGCCGATCGGTTTCGTCTCGGACCACATGGAGGTCCGCTACGACCTCGACACCGAAGCCATGGCCAAGGCGTCCGAGCTGGACCTGCCCGCGCGCCGCTCGCCCACGGTCGGCGCAGACCCCAGGTTCGCCGCCGCCGTACGGGAACTGGTGCTGGAGCGGGCCGCCGCCGAGCGGGGCGAGAGCCCCACCCGGTGCGCGCTGGGCGCGCTGGGCCCGAGCCACGACGTGTGCCCGGTCGGCTGCTGTCCGGCGCGGTCGCCGAAACCGGCGGCGGCCGGCGCCGACGCGCCGGCCCTGTGAGCCCCTCATGCCCCTTGCGGGCATCCACCCTGCGACGTACGTACTACTGGAGCAGCGACAAAAGTGACTGACACCTCGCAGTCCGCACCCGAGCGCGCCGACGACGCGCTGAAGGCCGAACTGCTCGCCCTCGCCCAGGAGGCAGCGGCCCGCGCGGGCACCCTTCTGCGGGACGGCCGCCCCGCAGACCTGGGCGTCGCCGCGACCAAGACCAGCCCCATCGACGTGGTCACCGAGATGGACCTGGCCTCCGAGAAGCTGATCACCGGCTTCCTGACCGAGCACCGCCCGCACGACGGCTTCCTCGGCGAGGAGGGCGCCAGCAGCGACGGCACCTCCGGCGTCCGCTGGGTGATCGACCCGGTGGACGGCACCGTCAACTATCTGTACGGACGCCCCTACTGGTCCGTCTCCATCGCCGCCGAGTACCACGGCGAGTGCGTCGTGGGCGTGGTGGCGGCACCGGTACTCGGGGAGACGTGGCACGCGGTCACCGGACAGGGCGCCTTTCTGGACGGGCACCGGCTGCGGTGCCGCCCGTCGCCGCCGCTGGACCAGGCACTGATCGGCACCGGGTTCGGATACATCACCGAGCGGCGGGCGGCCCAGGCCGCCGTCGCCCAGGAACTCCTGCCGCGGGTGCGCGACCTCCGCCGCGCCGGGTCGGCCGCCATCGACCTGTGCGATGTCGCCTGCGGACGGCTCGACGGCTACTACGAGCGCGGCCTCAATCCCTGGGACCTCGCCGCGGGGGACCTCATCGCACGCGAGGCCGGCGCCGTGACGGGTGGCCGCCCGGGCCGTCCCGCCGACGGTGACCTCACCATCGCCGCCTCACCCGGCGTCTTCGAGGCCCTCCAGCCCCTGCTGGAGCGGCTGGGCGCCTGGCACGACTAGGAGTTGCCGGCGCAGGGGGCGCCCCGAAGGGGCGCGGGGAACTGCGCGATCAGCCACAAAGCACCCGCAGCCTGCAGACGGCAGGCAGGGGCACCCCCTTCCCCGCACAGGGCACACAAAAGATGCAAAAGTGCGGCCCCCGGGCCGGGGGCCGCACCGATGTTGTCGGCTCGACTCGCCGTCAGGCGACCTGCACGCCGTGTTCGGCAGCGAGACGGCGGAGGTCTTCCAGTTCCGACTGTTCGACGTCCACGAGGAAGTCGTCGCCCGATTCACGTGCGCGATGCAGATCGGACTCGGTGGTCCGTATACGCTGCAAGATGCCTGCGGTGAATGCGTCCATGGTGTGCCCCCTCGTCGCGGGTCGGTGGCACGGGGAGTGCCGAGGGTTTGTGGTGCTTCCCCGATCACGGCGTGGTCCCCGGACTTGCGTCAGCGGTGCGTCGTGGCACGCTGCGCACAGGGCGTGATCGTGGATGGTGCTCAGGTCCTCCCCAACGGGAACCTCAGAGAAACCTCAAACGCCCTGAAAAAGTGCCAGGGTCTGTTGCGGAGTCCGCCCCCACCCTCTCACCTCGGCTCTTACCGCCGATTTACCGGGGTCCGATGCACGATGGAGAGCACGATCCCCGTCCATGTCCCGGGGTCCCATCCGTATCCAGGGAAGGAACAGCGCCGTGCGCGTACTCGTCGTCGAGGACGAGCAGCTGCTCGCCGATGCCGTGGCGACGGGCCTCCGCAGGGAGGCCATGGCCGTCGATGTGGTCTATGACGGCGCGGCAGCGCAGGAGCGCATCGACGTCAACGACTACGACGTCGTCGTGCTCGACCGCGACCTGCCTTTGGTGCACGGCGACGATGTCTGCCGCCGGATCGTCGAGCTCGGCCTGCCCACGCGGGTGCTGATGCTCACGGCCTCCGGGGACGTCAGCGACCGGGTGGAGGGCCTGGAGCTGGGCGCGGACGACTATCTGCCCAAGCCCTTCGCCTTCTCCGAACTGACGGCTCGGGTGCGCGCGCTGGGACGGCGTACGACCACGGCCCTGCCGCCCGTACTCGAACGGGCCGGAATCCGGCTGGACCCCGGCCGCCGCGAGGTCTTCCGGGACGGCCGGGAGATCCAGCTGGCGCCCAAGGAGTTCGCCGTGCTGGAGGTGCTGATGCGCGGGGAGGGAACCGTCGTCTCCGCCGAGCAGCTGCTGGAGAAGGCGTGGGACGAGAACACCGACCCGTTCACCAATGTGGTGCGGGTGACGGTGATGACACTGCGCCGCAAGCTCGGTGAGCCGCCGGTGATCGTCACCGTGCCCGGCGCGGGGTACCGGATCTGACGTCGATGGCCTCCTCCACCTCCCCCACCGGGGCCGGCCCGGGCGCGAGCAGCAGCGGCGGCGCCGGCGGCCAGGTGCCCCCGGCGCCGCCCAAGCCGAACTGGGACCCGCGCGAGACGCCCCGCTCCTCACCATGGCTGCGGCCCACCATCCGGATAAGGCTCACCCTGCTGTACGGCGGCATGTTCCTGATCGCGGGCATGTTGCTGCTGACGATCATCTATCTGCTGGCCGCGCAGGCGCTGGACGACGCCAGTCAGCTGCCGTTCCGCATCCTCAACGGGAACGCCCAGCCCACCTCGGACCGCTGTCCGGGGCTGACCGGGACGCTGCCCAGCGATGTGTTCATGCAGCGGCTGTCGGCATGTGCGGAGGCGCAGCGCAGGATGGCGCTGGACGGGCTGCTGCGCCGCTCCCTGCTGGCGCTGCTTGGGCTGGCGGTGGCCGCGTTCGCCTTCGGTTATGTGATGGCTGGCCGTGTGCTGTCGCCGCTGGGCCGCATCACCCGCACAGCGCGCCAGGTGGCCGGTTCCGATCTGCACAAGCGGATCGAGCTGGAGGGCCCGGACGACGAGCTGAAGGAGCTGTCGGACACCTTCGACGAGATGCTGGACCGTCTGGAGCGCGCCTTCACCGCGCAGCAGCGCTTCGTCGGCAACGCCTCGCACGAGCTGCGCACCCCGTTGGCGATCAACCGCACGCTGCTGGAGGTGCAGCTCGCCGACCCGGACGCGTCGCCGGAGCTCCAGCAGCTGGCCAAGACGCTGCTGGCCACCAACGAGCGCAGCGAACAGCTCGTGGAGGGTCTGCTGCTGCTCGCGCGGAGCGAGAACGAGCTGGTGGACCGCAAGCCCGTGGACCTGGCCGAGGTGGCCTCACAGGCCGTCGAGCAGGCGCGTAGCGAGGCCGAATCCAAGGGCATCGAGTTGCGCGGAGTGCGTCAGCCCACATATGTGCAGGGCAACGGGGTACTCCTGGAGCGCGTCGCCCTGAACCTGGTGCACAATGCCGTGCGCTACAACCTGCGTGAGGGCGGATGGGTCTCGGTGAGTACGGAGGCCCAGCCGGGGCAGGCGGTGCTGGTCGTCGAGAACACCGGGCCTGTCGTTCCCGCCTACGAAGTGGACAACCTCTTCGAGCCGTTCCGGCGTCTCCGTACAGAGCGGACGGGCAGCGACAAGGGGGTCGGGCTCGGGTTGTCGATCGTGCGCTCGGTGGCGCGGGCGCACGGTGGCACGGTCTCGGCCGTGCCGCGCGAGGACGGTGGCCTGGTGATGCGGGTGACGCTGCCGCTGTGAGCACCACAGCGGCTGGAGGCCGCGATGGTGACAGACCTGGAGGTGACGAAAAGTGGCCAGAAATGGCTCAATGTAGCCGGGAGGCCGTTCGCTATATGCGGAATTAACGGCGTTCCCATCGCTTGCGACCAAGCTGTGATCGATCACACACGCGAATTTTCAGGTGGGTGCTCAGAGTGGCCAGCAGGTGGGAAGAAATCCCGGAAAATCCAGGTTTCCGCAGGTGGAGATCGTGGGCAGTACCCGGGATGGCGTGTGCGGAGCGCTACCGGGGACCGTTTATGGTCCTCCTCGACAACCGACATGATCACCTCTTCAGGGGTGCGGTTGGGTGTCGATTGAGTAACAGACCTTGATGTGAGGCAAAATCTCCGCCTCAGGCCGGGCACAAGTCCGGCCTCTCACGCGTTACGTGCGCTGGAGACACCACAGACACCCAGAGGGGGAGAGCGACAATGGCTACGGATTACGACACTCCACGCAAGACCGACGACGACGTCAATGAAGACAGCATCGAGGAGCTGAAGGCCCGGCGGAACGACAAGTCCGCGTCCAATGTCGACGTGGACGAGTTCGAGCAGGCCGAGGGGCTCGAGCTGCCCGGCGCCGACCTCTCCAACGAGGAGCTGTCCGTGCGGGTGCTGCCCCGCCAGGCGGACGAGTTCACCTGCATGAGCTGCTTCTTGGTGCACCACCGTTCCCAGCTCGCCGCGGAGAAGAACGGCCAGCCGATCTGCCGCGACTGCGCGGCCTGAGAACGGACCGACTGCTCGTGGCGGTCAAAGGCGCACGTGACAACGGGCGAGGCCCTCATGACCGGTCGGCCTCGCTCGTGTCGTACGAGCACGGCCCCATGCCGTACGGAAGCGGTCCGGAGCCGTACGAGGGCGGCACCGCGCCGTCCGCACCGCCCGGGAGCAATCCGCACGGCCCCGGGAGCGACCAGCGCGGCAAGGGCTTGTGGCGTTCACGGGGGCGCCGCGCCCAGGCGTTTGTACGCACGGTCGCCGAGCGCATCATCGAGACCGCACCCCGCGTGCCGGTACGCGATCTCGACACCCTCCGCACGCAGTTCCCGGGGTTGAGCACCGAGGAGCTGGCGGACAAGCTGGTCGCCGGAGCCACCAAAGGCTCGGCGACCGTGGGAGCCGGTGTCGGCGCCGCGGCCATGCTGCCGGTGCCACCCGCGATGCCCGCCGAGCTGGCCGCCGAGATCGTCGGCGTCGCCGCCGTCGAGCTCAAACTGATCGCCGAGCTGCACGAGGTCTACGGCCGCCGCACACCCGGCGACGTACGCGAGCGGGCCACCGCCTACCTGGGCGCCTGGGCCTCCGAGCGCGGCATAGAGCTCCCCCGGCCCGCCACTCTGAGCACGGCCTTGGGCGGGGAACTCCGCCGCCGGCTGCGGCAGCAGATCATGAAGCGCACGCTGCGCAATCTGCCGAACCTCACGCCGTTCCTGATCGGCGCCGCCGTCGGCGCCTTCACCAACCACCGGGACACCGCGAAGCTCGCCGAGCGCATCCGCGCCGACCTGCGCACCACCGCGGACCAGAATCAGCTGCCCGGCGCCTGAACTACGAAGCGGACCTCTCCCGGGCCGCGCGCAGCGCCGCCGCCAGCTGCTCCGGGTGCCGGGTGGAGACGTACACGTACGGCGTCGGATCCTCCGGGTCGGTCACCTCGATCCGCACCGCAGTCGGAATGTAGCCGCGCAGCACCATGTGCGCGCGGACGTCCGCCTTGTACGTACGCCAGGCACGTGCCTCCTCGGCGTCCAGCGGCTCGGCCTCGCCCAGCGCCGACACCGGGATCCGGGCGTCCCCCGCGACCAGCGAGCCCGCCACCACGCGCACCCGCACACTGCCGTACGCGCTCACGCACACGGACGCCAGCGCGGTGCCGGCCACCAGCCCGCACAGCAGCGGCAGCGGGCCGAAGGGGAACAGCGTCAGCGCACAGGCCACACCGATACCGGCGGCGATCAGCCACCAGGAGCGGGGAGCCGTGAGGCGTTCGTCGTAGGGCGGGACCGCGGGAGCCATGCGTCCAGCTTGGCACGGCGCTCCTCGTCCCCCGCACGGCGGTAAGGTCTGCACCCGTGAGTGCAGTCAATCCCCCCGGTTCCCCGAAGACCTCGCCGGTGCCGCCGCCCGACGCCGTCCCCCCGGTACGTCACCCGGAGGCGCCCGCGCCCGGTGAGCCGCTGGGCGCCCACTTCGGCATGTGCTTCGGCTGCGGCGGGGCACAGCCGCACGGCCTGCACCTGACGGCGCGGGCCGGGGAAGGCGTCAGCGCCACCGCCGAGTTCACCGTCAGGACCGCCCACCAGGGCGCCCCCGGGCTCGCCCATGGTGGGTTGCTGACCAGCGCGCTGGACGAGACGCTCGGCTCGCTCGGCTGGCTGATGCAGGTGATCGCGGTGACGGGGCGGTTGGAGACCGACTTCCTGCGGCCCGTCCCGGTGGACACAGTGCTGCACATCGAAGCGCACGCCATCGCCGTGCACGGGCGCAAGATCTACTCCACGGCCACCGGCCGGATCGGCGGCCCCGACGGGCCGGTAGCCGTGCGCGCCGACGCCGTCTTCATAGAGGTGAAGGTCGAGCACTTCATCGAGAACGGCCGCGAGGAGGAGATCCAGGCGGCCATGGACGACCCCGACCAGATCAGGCGCGCACGTGCCTTCGAGGTGAACCCATGAGCGACAGCGTCGAAATCCTGCTGCGGCGTACGGACCCGGAAGTACCCGTCCCCTCCTACCAGCACCCCGGGGACGCCGGATGCGATCTGGTGACCACCGAGAGTGTGGAACTGGCGCCGGGGGAGCGGGCCGTACTGCCGACCGGTATCTCCCTCGCCCTCCCCGACGGCTACGCCGCGTTCGTCCACCCGCGTTCCGGTCTCGCGGCCCGCTGCGGCGTCTCGCTGGTGAATGCACCGGGAACGGTGGATGCCGGGTACCGTGGTGAGATCAAGGTGATCGTGGCCAATCTGGATCCGCGCGAGGCTGTGCGGTTCGAGCGGTTCGACCGTATCGCCCAACTCGTCGTCCAGCAGGTGGAGAAGGTGCGTTTCCGCGAGGTTGAGGAGCTGCCCGGCTCGGTACGTGCCACGGGCGGGTTCGGCTCCACGGGCGGCCACGCGGCAGGCCGCCCGGCCCGGCAGACAGCCTCTGCCGACGAGCCGGGCGTCGCCCGGCAGACAGCCGCACAGCAGAAGGATTACGTTGCGGTCGGTGCTGATCGAGCTTCCGACCTGAGAGGACAGTGACGTGTTCGGACGTCGTCGCAAGAAGAGCGAAGAGCCTGAGGGCACCTCGGACGAGTTCGAGACGGAACAGGACGGCCAGGACGAGCCGCAGGACGACGTGGAAGCCGAGACCGGCGGGACCCGGGTCAAGCTGCCCCCGGCGCCCCGTCCGGACGGCCCCTGGGACATCGAAGAGGTCACCGACCCCAGCTCCGGCAGGGTCGACCTGGGCGGCCTTTTCATCCCCGGCGTGGAGGGCATGGAGCTGCGGGTCGAGGTCGCCGGTGACGCGATCGTCGCGGCGACCGTCGTACTGCAGGACAGCGCCGTGCAGCTCCAGGCGTTCGCCGCGCCCAAGCGCGAGGGCATCTGGGACGAGGTGCGCGAGGAGATCGCCTCCGGCATCACTCAGCAGGGCGGTGTCATCGACGAGGTCGACGGTCCGCTGGGCTGGGAATTGCGGGCCCAGGTGCCGGTGCAGCTGCCCGACGGCACGGGCGGCGTGCAGGTCGTACGGTTCGTCGGCGTGGACGGCCCGCGGTGGTTCCTGCGGGGTGTGATCTCCGGCCAGGGCGCCGTGCAGCCTCAGGCGGCCGGGGTGCTGGAGCAGATCTTCCGGGACACGGTCGTGGTGCGCGGCGACGGGCCGATGGCACCGCGCGATCCGATCGTCCTGAAGCTGCCGGAGGACGCCCAGATGGTGCCGGACGGCGTGCAGCAGGAAACGGTGGAGGAGGGCTCCCGCTTCGCGGGCGGCCTCGACAAGCTGCAGCGCGGCCCGGAAATCTCCGAAGTGCGTTAGCACACAGCGCGAGCACGGGCCGGGCCCTTCGGGGCCCGGCCTTTGTCGTGGCCGCGGTGTGTGATCCATACGGAACTCTGACGGCCGGTGGGCCCCCACACAGGCCGGTCCGCCCGGACTGCGAGGACAATGGGTGCATGTCATCTGTAGTGCGACCGCGGCGGGGCCAGCTGCGGGTCTTCCTCGGGGCTGCACCCGGCGTCGGCAAGACGTATGCCGTGCTCTCCGAGGCGCACCGCCGGGTCGAGCGGGGTACCGACGTGGTGGTCGGCTTCGTCGAGCACCACGACCGGCCGCGTACCGAGGTGCTGCTGCACGGGCTGGAGCAGGTGCCGCGCCGCGAGATCACCTACCGGGGCGCGGCACTCACCGAGATGGACACGGACGCGGTGCTCGCACGCCGCCCGGCCGTGGCCGTGGTGGACGAGCTGGCGCACACCAACGTGCCCGGCTCGCGGAACGCCAAGCGCTGGCAGGACGTCGAGGAGCTGCTGGCAGCGGGGATCGATGTCGTCTCCACCGTCAACATCCAGCACCTGGAGTCGCTCGGTGACGTGGTGGAGTCGATCACCGGCGTACGGCAGCGGGAGACCGTGCCGGACGAGGTGGTGCGGCGGGCCGACCAGATCGAGCTGGTCGACATGTCGCCCCAGGCGCTGCGCCGCCGCATGGCGCACGGCAACATCTACGCCCCCGACAAGGTCGACGCCGCGCTCTCCAACTACTTCCGGCCCGGCAATCTGACGGCCCTGCGGGAGCTGGCGCTGCTGTGGACGGCCGACCGGGTCGACGAGTACCTCCAGCAGTACCGCTCCGAGCACCGCATACGCTCCACCTGGCAGGCCCGCGAACGCATCGTCGTCGGCCTCACCGGCGGGCCCGAGGGCCGCACCCTCATCCGCCGCGCCTCCCGGATGGCGACCAAGGGCGCGGGCAGCGAGATCCTGGCCGTCTACATCTCCCGCGCCGACGGTCTCACCTCGGCATCGCCCAAGGAACTGGCCGTCCAGCGCACCCTCGTTGAGGATCTCGGCGGCACCTACCACCACGTCATAGGGGAGGACATCCCCGAGGCCCTGCTGGAGTTCGCACGGGGCGTCAACGCGACCCAGATCGTGCTCGGTTCCTCGCGCCGCAAGACGTGGCAGTACGTTTTCGGGCCGGGGGTCGGCGCCACCGTCGCGCGGGACTCGGGCCCGGACCTGGATGTGCACATCGTCACCCATGAAGAGGTCGCCAAGGGGCGCGGGCTGCCCGGGGCGCGCGCCGCCCGGCTGGGTACGGCCCGGGTCGTCGCCGGCTGGCTGACCGCGTTCGGCGCCCCGACGCTGCTGACGTTCCTGATGCTGGCCTCCGACCCGGGCATCGGCTTCGCCAACGACGTACTGCTCTTCCTGGTGCTCACCGTCGCCGCCGGGCTGGTGGGCGGGCTGCTGCCCGCGCTGGCCTCGGCCGCGGTGTGCTCGGCGCTGCTCAACTATTTCTTCACCGAGCCCGTCCGTACCTGGACGATCAGCGACGGCCGCAATGTCGTCTCGCTCGCCGTCTTCTTCGCCGTCGCTGTGGCCGTCGCCTCGGTGGTGGACCTGGCGGCCCGCCGCACCCAGCAGGCGGCCAGGCTGCGCGCCGAGTCGGAGATCCTCTCCGTGCTGGCGGGCAGCGTACTGCGCGGCGAGACACAGCACGGGACCGGCGGCCCCGGCGCGGGGCCCAGCCTGGACGCGCTGCTGGAGCGGGTGCGGGAGACCTTCGCCATGGACTGCGTCGCGCTGCTGGAGCGGGCCGACGAGCGGGCCCCCTGGGTGTGCGCAGGCAGCGTCGGCACCACCGCGTCCGGCAAGCGGCTGGCCACCCCGGAGGACGGCGAGACGGACATGCCCGTCGGGGACAACATGATGCTGGTGCTCTCCGGGCGCGTCCTGCCCGCGGAGGACCGCAGGGTGCTCGCCGCCTTCGCTGCGCAGGCCGCCGGGGTACTCGACCGGCAGCGTCTGCTGGGCGAGGCCGAGCAGGCGCGCGAACTGGCCGAGGGCAACCGCATCCGCACAGCCCTGCTGGCCGCCGTCTCGCACGACCTGCGCACCCCGCTGGCCGCCATCAAGGCGTCCGTCTCCTCGCTGCGTTCCGACGACGTGGAGTGGTCGGCCCAGGACGAGGCGGAGCTGCTGGGAGCCATCGAGGAAGGCGCGGACAAGCTCGACAACCTCGTCGGCAATCTGCTGGACATGTCCCGGCTCCAGACCGGCACCGTCAAGCCCCTCATCAAGGACATCAGCCTGGAGGAGGTCGTGCCCAAGGCACTGGGCGGGGTCCCCGAGGGCAGCCTCCGGCTGGCCGTCGCCGAGGCGCTGCCGCTGGTCGCGGTCGACCCCGGACTGCTGGAGCGCACCGTCGCCAACCTGGTCGAGAACGCGGTCAAATACAGCCCCGAAGGCAAGAAGGTGCTGGTGAAGGCGAGCGCGCTGGCCGACCGGGTGGAGGTCCGGGTCACCGACCGCGGCCCCGGCGTGCCCGACAGCGACAAGGACCGCATCTTCGAGCCCTTCCAGCGCTACGGCGACGCCCCAGGCGGCGCCGGCGTCGGACTCGGCCTCGCCGTCGCCCGCGGCTTCGCCGAGGCGATCGGCGGCACCCTGGAGGCGGAGGACACCCCGGGCGGCGGGATGACCATGGTGCTCACCCTGCGCGCGGCGCACGGGCGCGGGCACGTACGCCCCCGGCCGCAGCCCCAGGCCCAGCCCCGGCTGCAGCGCTCCGGCGCCTGAGCGGCCACAACGGAATCGAGAGGAAGCAAGCATGCACCGGGTGCTCGTGGTCGACGACGAACCGCAGATAGTCCGCGCCCTCGTGATCAACCTCAAGGCCCGCAAGTACGAGGTGGACGCCGCACACAACGGCGCGACTGCGCTGCGCATGGCCGCCGACCGGCACCCCGACGCCATCGTTCTGGACCTGGGCCTGCCCGACATGGACGGGGTGGACGTCATCCGCGGCATCCGCGGCTGGACCCGGGTGCCGATCCTGGTGCTCTCCGCCCGGCAGACGTCCGACGAGAAGGTCGAGGCACTGGACGCGGGCGCCGACGACTACGTCACCAAACCGTTCGGCATGGACGAGCTGCTGGCCCGGCTGCGTGCCGCCGTCCGTCGAGCCGAGCCGTCGGCCGGGGTGCCGGACGGCGCCGGTGTCATCGAGACCGACACCTTCACCGTGGACCTGGCCGCGAAGAAGGTGCACCGCAACGGCGGGGACGTACGGCTCACCCCCACCGAGTGGCACCTGCTGGAGGTGCTGGTCCGCAACCCCGGCCGGCTGGTGAGCCAGAAGCAGCTGCTGAAGGAGGTCTGGGGACCCTCGTACGGCACCGAGACCAACTATCTGCGCGTCTACATGGCCCAGCTCCGCCGCAAACTGGAGACCGACCCCTCACACCCCCGGCACTTCGTGACGGAGGCGGGGATGGGGTACAGGTTCGAGAGGTGAGCCGGTTTCCGGCCGGGGGGTCGGGGGTTGTCCCCCGGGTAAGCACAGCGTGACGGAGGCGGGGATGGGGTACAGGTTCGAGAGGTGACCTGACGGCGGCGGGGGAATCGGGGCGCGGTCCGGCGGTACCCTGGCGGTTATGACTGGCGCCACCCGAGAACAGCGGGGCACGGGAAGCGGGCGGTTCCGACGGTTCCTGGAACGGCTCTCCTCCTCCGAGGAAGACCTGCGCTCGGCCGAGCTGCGTGAGGAAGCCGAGGACACGGGCTGTGCCCGTATCTCCGAATGCAGCGACCGCGAGATGGTGCGGGTAACCGGTACGCTGCGCACCGTGACGCTGCGGCCACGTGCCGGGGTCCCCACCTTGGAGGCCGAGCTGTTCGACGGGTCGGCCTCGCTGGACGTCGTCTGGCTGGGCCGCCGCTCCATCGCGGGGATCGAGCCGGGCCGCAAGCTGATCGCCTGGGGGCGGATCACCGTCAACCACGGCCGTCCCGTGATGTTCAACCCCAAATACGAGCTGCGACCCCTCGGACAGGAGTAGCGGGTGACCTCTCCCGACAAGCAGACCGACGCGGCGCCGCCGGACGGGCAGCAGGACGGCGGGGCCGGATCGCAGGCCGTGACGGAAGCGGCACTGTTCGAGGCGTTCGGCGGCGTGCGGGGCCTGGTCGAGACGACCGTGCCCGGCCTGGTGTTCATCGCGATGTACACGGTGACCCAGGACATCCACCTCCCCGCCATCACCGCACTGGTGCTCTCCGGCGTGATGGTCGTCTTCCGGCTGTTCCGCAAGGACACCGTCAAGCACGCGTTCAGCGGGATCTTCGGCGTCGGCTTCGGCGTGCTGTTCGCGATGATGACCGGCAACGCCAAGGACTTCTATCTGCCCGGCATGCTGTACACCCTCGGCCTGGCGCTCGCCTACATCATCACCTCGATGGCAGGCGTTCCCCTGCTCGGGCTGGTGCTCGGGCCGGTGTTCAAGGAGAACCTGTCCTGGCGGAAGCGCAACCCCGGCCGCAAGAAGGCGTACACCAAGGCCAGTTACGCCTGGGGTTTCATCCTGCTCGGCAAGTCGGCCGTGCTCTTCCCGCTCTACTTCTGGGGTGACACCACGCAGTTCGGCTGGGTGACGGTCATCCTGAAGATCCCGCCGTTCCTGCTGGCGGTCTACCTCACCTGGATCTTCCTGGCCAAGGCGCCGCCGCCGATCAACGTCATCGCCGAGATGGAGGCCGAGGAGGAGGCCGCCAAGGCCGCCAGCTCCTGAGGGCCGAACGTGGTGGTTGCGGCGCCCGGCAGCTGGGGCCCCGGCCGAAGGCTGGGGGAGAGCAGCCACGACGGGGAGTGTCCGGCGGTTCCGCGACGGCCTCAGCCACTACGCTCGGCGGACGGAGGCGACGGCATGGATGAGCCCACTCGGGCCGGGCGGCCCGCACACCGAGCGACGCGGCGCAGGACGTTGCTGCGAACCGCGCTGGCGGTCGGCACCGGCGGTGCCCTCGCCGCATGCGGGTCCGGCGGTGACGAGGACGACGCGTCCCCGTTCACAGGAGAGCGGCGCAAGGGCGACCACGTACTGGCGGTGAAGGTCGACAACGTGGCGCCGGCCCGCCCGCAGACCGGGCTCCAGCACGCCGACCTCGTCTACACCGAGGAGGTCGAGGCGGGCCTCAGCCGGATACTGGCCGTCTTCGCCTCCGACATCCCCGCCACCGTCGGGCCCGTCCGCAGCGCGCGCGAGTCCGACATCGAGCTGCTGCGCCAGTTCGGCGAGCCCGCACTGGCGTTCTCCGGCGTACAGGGCAGACTCCTGCCGACCCTGGAGGCGGCACCGCTGCATCTGCTGCCGCCGGGTGAGCTGAGCGACGGCTACCAACGGGACCCCGGCCGCCGCGCTCCGCACAACCTCTACCTCAAGGCCCGCCGCGCCGAGCGGGCCGCGGACGACGCCTCGGAGCCACGCGACATCGGCTTCCGCTTCGGCGCGGCCCCCAAGGGCGGCCGGGCCACGCACCAGGAGACCGTCCGCTACCCCGCGGCCCGCTCGACCTTCACCTGGTCCGCGGACCGCCGTCGCTGGCTCGTGGCGATGGACGGCGCCCCGGCCCGCTCCCGCGGCGACGGGCAGCTCGCGCCGGCGACCGTCGTGATCCAGTACGTGACCGTGCGCCAGTCCCGCTTCCACGACCGCTCCGGCAGCAACTCCCCGTACACCGAGACGGTGGGCTCGGGAGAGGCGCTGGTGCTGCGGGACGGCAAGGCGTACGAAGCGCGCTGGTCGCGCCCCTCGGCGAGCGGGGGCACCACTTTCACCGAGGCCCGGGGAGGGCGCCGACTGCCCTTCGCGCGCGGCCAGGTGTGGATCGCGCTGGTGAAGAAGGGCTGACGGCGCCCCGAGCAGGCCCCTCGCGGTCAGCTCCGGGCCGAGAGCAGGTCCTCCAGCTGTTCCTCGCGCGCGGGGGCGGCGACGAAGAGGAGTTCGTCGCCCGCCTCCAGTACGTCGTCCGCGTCCGGGGTCAGTACCCGGGTGCCGCGGATGATCGTCACCAGCGAAGTGTCCTCCGGCCAGTTCACATCCCCCACGCGGGTGCCCGACAGGGTGGACTCCGGCGGCAGCGTCAGCTCGACCAGGTTCGCGTCGCCCTGCGAGAAGCGCAGCAGCCGCACCAGGTCACCTACGCTGACGGCCTCCTCCACCAGCGCGGACATCAGGCGCGGAGTCGAGACGGCGACGTCCACGCCCCACGACTCGTTGAACAGCCACTCGTTCTTCGGGTTGTTGACCCGGGCCACGACGCGCGGCACCCCGTACTCCGTCTTGGCCAGCAGGGAGACCACCAGGTTGACCTTGTCGTCACCCGTCGCGGCGATCACCACATGGCAGCGCTCCAGCGCCGCCTCGTCGAGCGAGGTGATCTCGCACGCGTCGGCCAGCAGCCACTCCGCCTGCGGCACCCGCTCGACCGAGATGGCCGTCGGCGCCTTGTCGACGAGCAGCACCTCGTGACCGTTCTCCAACAGCTCACCCGCGATGGAGCGGCCCACGGCGCCCGCCCCGGCAATCGCCACCCTCATGCTGCGTTCCCTTTGTTCGCTTCTCCGCCCACGCGGCTGAGTGCGTGTTTCGTGGTCACGACTCCGGCCCCACAGCGAAGACTTCCTCCACCCGCGCGACCTCGTTGCAGCGCATCATCACATGCACCAGGTCGCCCTCCTGAAGCACCGTCTGGGACGTGGGCAGTATGGCCTCGCCCAGCCGGGTGAGGAAGGCGATGCGCACCCCGGCCTCTTCCTGGAGCTTGCTGACGCGCTCGCCGACCCACGCCGAGGAGGTGTGCACCTCGGCGAGCTGCACGGCGCCGCTCGGGTCCCGCCACAGCGGCTCGGAGCCGGACGGCAGCAGCCTGCGCAGCATCTGGTCGGCGGTCCAGCGCACGGTGGCCACCGTGGGGATGCCGAGCCGCTGGTAGACCTCCGCGCGCCGAGGGTCATAGATCCGCGCGGCCACATGCTGTGTGCCGAACATCTCACGTGCCACCCGGGCCGCGATGATGTTCGAGTTGTCACCGCTGCTGACCGCGGCGAACGCGCCCGCCTCCTCCATACCGGCCTCGCGCAGGGTGTCCTGATCGAAGCCGATGCCTGTGACCCGTCGGCCGCCGAAGCCCGAGCCGAGGCGCCGGAATGCGGTGGGGTCCCGGTCGATGACCGCGACCGTGTGGCCCTGTCGCTCCAGGGTCTGCGCGAGCTCCGCTCCTACTCGTCCGCAGCCCATGATCACAATGTGCAACGCCCGTCCCTTCGTCCCGTACAGCGGGCCGTCTCAGCATCGCACGACTGACACGCATACGATCCTCTGCGTGCCCAGGATGACCGACGTACCGAAACGACTCCTTCTCGGGAGAGCGCTGCGCAGTGACCGGCTCGCCGAGACGCTGCTGCCCAAGCGTGTGGCCCTCCCGGTGTTCGCCTCGGACCCGCTCTCCTCCGTCGCGTATGCGCCGGGCGAGGTGCTGCTGGTCCTGTCGGTTGCGGGGGTGTCCGCTTACAGCCTCAGCCCGTGGATCGCGGTCGCGGTCGTCGTGCTGATGTTCACGGTGGTGGCCTCGTACCGGCAGAACGTCCGCGCCTACCCGAGCGGTGGCGGGGACTACGAGGTGGCGACCACCAACCTCGGACGCCGTTCGGGTCTCACCGTCGCCAGCGCGCTGCTGGTCGACTATGTGCTGACCGTGGCGGTGTCCATCTCCTCCGGGGTGGAGAATCTCGGCTCGGCCATCCCGTTCGTCGTCGAGCACAAGGTGCTCTGCGCGGTCGTGGTCATCGTGCTGCTGACGCTGATGAACCTGCGCGGTGTACGCGAGTCCGGCAAGCTCTTCGCCGTTCCCACCTACTGCTTCGTCGTCGGTGTCTTCGGTCTGATCGTCTGGGGGGTGGTGCGCAGCGTCATCCTGGGCGACGAGATGCGCGCCCCCACCGCGGACTACGAGATCCACACCGAGCAGTCCGGGATCGCCGGGTTCGCGTTGGCGTTCCTGCTGCTGCGCGCCTTCTCCTCCGGCTGTGCGGCGCTCACCGGCGTGGAGGCGATCAGCAACGGCGTGCCCGCCTTCCGCAAGCCCAAGTCGAAGAACGCGGCGAGCACGCTGTCGATGATGGGCCTGCTGGCGGTCACGATGTTCTGCGGCATCATCGCGCTGGCGCTGACCACCCATGTGCGGATGGCCGAGAACCCCGCCAAGGACCTGCTGATCAACGGCCGTCCGGCGGGTGAGGACTACACCCAGAACCCGGTCATCTCACAGGTGGCGGCTGCGGTGTTCGGCGATGGGACGCTCCCGTTCGTGTTCCTGGCGGCGGCCACCGCGCTGGTGCTTTTCCTGGCCGCCAACACCGCCTACAACGGCTTTCCGCTGCTCGGCTCGATCCTGGCGCAGGACCGCTATCTGCCGCGTCAGCTGCACACCCGCGGCGACCGGCTCGCCTTCTCCAACGGCATCGTGCTGCTGGCCGGGGCGGCGACGATACTCGTGGTGGTCTACGGAGCCGACTCCACCCGCCTGATCCAGCTCTACATCGTGGGCGTGTTCGTCTCCTTCACGCTCAGCCAGACGGGCATGGTCCGGCACTGGAACCGGCTGCTGACCACCGAGACCGACCGCGCGCGCCGCCGCCACATGTACCGCTCGCGCGCCATCAACACCTTCGGAGCCTTCTTCACCGGGCTGGTGCTCGTGGTGGTGCTGGTGACGAAGTTCACCCACGGAGCCTGGGTCTCCCTGGTGGGCATGGCCCTCTTCTACGCCGTGATGACCGGCATCCGCCGCCACTACGACGGGGTCGCCGAGGAACTGGCGGCCGAGGACCCGGGCGAGGCCAAGCTGCGCCCCTCGCGGGTGCACTCCTTCGTGCTCGTATCGAAGATCCACAAGCCGACGCTGCGGGCCCTGCGCTACGCCAAGCTGCTGCGCTCCGACACCCTCGAGGCCGTCACCGTCAATATGGACCAGCACGAGACGGAGCAGCTGCGCAGGGAGTGGGACGAGAGCGGCATCAACATCCCGCTGACCATCCTCGACTCCCCCTACCGGGAGATCTCGCGTCCCGTCATCGACTATGTGAAGCGGCTGCGCCAGGAGCGGCCCCGCGACGTGGTGAGCGTCTTCATCCCGGAGTACGTGGTCGGACACTGGTACGAGCACCTGCTGCACAACCAGAGTGCGCTGCGGCTCAAGGGACGGCTGCTGTTCACACCGGGCGTCATGGTGACGTCGGTCCCCTACCAGCTGGAGTCCTCCGAGCTGGCGAAGAAGCGGGCCAGGCGGCGCGAGCAGTGGAACGCGCCCGGCTCCGTGCGCCGCGGCCCCGTCATCCAGCCGCGCAAGGCGCAGAAGGACGGCAAGGCCGGGAAGGGCGCCAAAGGCTCCGCTGAGAGCTCCCGGAACGGGCCGGGACCAGGGGGAGCCTGACCTGGCAGCGGGGGGAGCAGCCGCGAAGTAGACTCGACGGCTGCGGTCATGTCCCGCCCGGCCCCCGCACCGCCCCCATTTCTTTGGAGTCACCCCCTGATGCCCGAAGCCAGCGCGTCCGCCAGCGCGTCCGAAGAGCTCGCTCCCTCCCTGGTAGGGGAGGAGTACGAGGTCGAGGTCGGTCCGGTGGCGCACGGCGGCCACTGCGTCGCCCGCACGGAGAGCGGCCAGGTGCTCTTCGTACGGCACACGCTGCCCGGCGAGCGGGTGATCGCGCGGGTCACCGAGGGCCGCGCCGACTCCCGCTTCCTGCGGGCCGACGCGGTCGAGGTGCTGGAGCCCGCGAAGGACCGCATCGAGGCGCCCTGCCCGTTCTCCGGGCCCGGGCGCTGCGGCGGCTGCGACTGGCAGCACGTCAAGCCCGGCGCACAGCGTCGCCTCAAGGCGGAGGTGCTCACCGAACAGCTCCAGCGGCTGGCCGGGATGACCCCCGAGGACGTCTCCTGGGACGGCACCGTCGAGCCCGCACCCGGCGACAAGGTCGCTCCCGGCGAGGTCCCCGGCTGGCGCACCCGGGTGCGCTACACCATCGACGACGACGGCCACGCGGGGCTGCTCAAGCACCGTTCGCACGAGGTGCAGCGCATCGACCACTGCCTGATCGCCGCGCCCGGCGTCGACGAGCTGGGCATCGAGGACCGCGAGTGGCCGCAGATCGCCACGGTCGATGCCATCGCCGCAACCGGCTCCACCGACCGGCAGGTCGTCCTCACCCCCCGCCCCGGCGGCCGGCTCCCACTGGTGGAGCTGAATCGCGAGGTCTCCGTCCTCCGGGTCGGCGAGAAGGACCGCGCCGTGCACCGCGTGCACGGCCGCGACTTCGTCCGCGAGCGCGCGGACGGCCGCACCTGGCGGGTCGGTGAGGGCGGCTTCTGGCAGGTCCACCCGCAAGCCGCCGACGTCCTCGTCGACGCCGTGATGCGCGGTCTGACCCCGCGCAAGGGCGAGACGGCGCTCGATCTGTACTGCGGCGTCGGCCTGTTCGCCGGCGCGCTGGCCGACCGCATCGGCGAGAAGGGCGCGGTGCTCGGCATCGAGGCGGGCAAGCGGGCCGTGGCCGACGCCCGCAAGAACCTCCAGGACTTCCCGCGCGTCCGCATCGAACACGGCAGGGTCGAGAAGGTCCTCCCGCGCACCGGCATCACCGAGGCCGACCTGGTCGTCCTCGACCCACCCCGCACCGGCGCCGGCAAACATCTCGTCAACCACGTCGCCACCCTGGGCCCCCGCCGCATCGCCTACGTCGCCTGCGACCCGGCCGCCCTCGCCCGCGACCTCTCCTACTTCGCCACCGCCGGCTACCGCCCCCGCTTCCTCCGCGCCTTCGACCTCTTCCCGATGACGCACCATTTTGAGTGCGTGGCGATTCTGGAGCCGGTGGAGAAGGGTGCCTGACCTGCGGCTTTGCCGTTGCGGGTGAGGTGTGCTGCGGGCGTAGGGCCACGCCTACGAGGCGGTGGAGGAAGCCCGCTCCAAGCGGTGGCCTTCCCGCCGTCGTCGAGGAGGGTGCCGTCCATGTCGGTGACGCTCAGCCTGATGTTGGGGGAGGGGTTCGCGGGCGGGGGCACAAAGCCTGCATGAGGGTTGCCCCGCGCCGTCCGGCCGCCGAGCGGTTGGGACTGTGTCCGAGCGCAGTGGTGCGTACCGTGCTCCATCGTGTGCGGTGCCCTCTTGCTCTGTGGTGCCGACCGGCTGAGCGTGTGGGACGCCTGCCCCGATGGTGGGCAGCATGACCGCCAGGCTGCGGCTGACGCTGTTGGGGGTGGGGGCGATGAATTCACCCCGGTTCGCGCCGGCCGGTCTGCTGCTGCGCTACGGGAAGCTGCGGGTCGCGTTCGACGGCGGGCCCGGAGCCGAGCCGCCTGAGCGGCTGGACGCCTGGCTGGTCACCGATGAACGGGCAGAGCTGCGCTCAAAGCTGCGGCGTCTGGCCGCCGAGCGGGGCGTCGAACCGCATGCGGAGGGCCTGGCGCGGGGTGATCTGCGGATCACCTGTCTTCCCGTCGTGCACACCTCGCACGACGCATACGGCTACCGCATCGCGGCAGCCGGGCAGGTGGTGGTGTGGGCGCCGGAGTTCTGGGAGTTCCCCGCATGGGCCTCGGACGCGGATCTGATGTTCGCCGAGGCCGCCTCCTGGGAGCGACCCATCCGTTTCCGCGGCGGCGTCGGCGGTCACGCGGACGTCCACCAGGTCGCCGAGCAGGCCGCACGCCACCGAGTGCGGCGGCTGGTCTACGCCCACATCGGACGGCCAACCCTCCGTGCCATGGATGCCGGCCTGGTGCCCGACGCGGGTGAATGGGGCGTCGAGGGGCGGACCTACACCTTGACCGGATGAGACAGCACCACTCGCCGTACTCGGATGAGCTGTCGTTTCTCGGCTCAACCCGCAGGCGTCGCAGCCAACGCAGGAGGAGGGTGATCAGGCCGTGGCTGCGGTGAATTCGGGGTTGTTGACGACTATGTCGGGATGGTCGTCGCCGTTGACCTCGCCGACCGCCGGCCAATAGCCGAAGCTGGGGTTGTGCCCCTCGATGATCCGGAGGTCCCGCTTGTGGTTGAGCCTCGACTTGATGGTTGAGCGCCGACTTGGTGATTGAACGCAGACTTGGTGATTGAGCGTCCACTTTGTCTTCCTCCGAACGAGTGCTGCTCGATTGAGAGTTGAAGCATCTGTTCAGCGACGTGCGGTGGTGCCAAGCTTGGCGTGCCCCGGCGAACCCCACCTGGCCTGGGCGTCTCGGGCTCGCCTTCTTCGGAGGTCATCATGCGAATGCGCCGCCGTCATGCCGTCCCACTCTCCGCCGTCGCTCTGGCGCTTCCCGCCGTTCTCATCCCTGCGGGCTCGGCTTCGGCCGCGCCCGCCGACAAGTTGCAGGTCCTCAGCTCCTGGACGCAGACCAGCGCTTCCAGCTACAGCGCCTGGTACGCCGCCCGGCAGAACCAGGGGCAGTGGGCGGCCTACCAGTTCGACTGGTCGACGGACTACTGCAGTTCCTCGCCCGACAACCCGTTCGGCTTCCCGTTCCAGAACGCCTGCGCCCGCCACGACTTCGGATACCGCAACTACAAGGCGGTCGGCGCGTTCGACGCGAACAAGGCCCGTATCGACTCCGCGTTCTACGAAGACCTCAAGCGTGTGTGCAGCCGGTATTCCGGGGCGACCAAGACCGCCTGCAACTCGACGGCGTGGACGTATTACCACGCCGTCGACGTCTTCGGTCTGAAGGGCGCGGACAAGGCTGCCGCCAACGCCGCCTGATCCGCCGCAGCCCCGCCCCTTTCCCGCCGCAGCGGGGGACAGCCACCGGATTGATGTCCGGCGGTGCCGTTGCGGCGGGATGCGGCCGTTCGGCTATGCGTCCGGTGCCGTGTGCGAGTGCGTGGTGGTTGAGCGCGCAGTTCCCCGCGCCCCTTCGGGGCGCGGGGAGAAGACCCAAGCGCGGAAGAGCGCGAAGCGCAGCACCGTGGCGGCCAGGTTGGCGCAGATCAGGACGGCGAGCTCCGCGCCGTGGGGCGCGTCGTCGGCGGCGGTGTCCAGCGCGGCGAGCGAGCCGCTGGTCAGCGCCAGGCCGACGGCGAAGACGAGCAGACCCTGCGCCTGGTGGCGCACGGCGCGTTCACGGCCGCGTACTCCGAAGGTCAGCCGTCGGTTCGCGGCGGTGTTCCCCAGCGCCGACAGCAGCAGCGCCGGCGCGTTCGCGGCCTGCGCGCCCATGCCCTGCCGCAGCAGCGAGTAGAGCGCCAGATAGAGCAGGGTGCTCAACGCGCCGACCAGACAGAACCCGATGAGCTGGCGCGGCAGACCGCGGGGCACGTCGGCCAGGTGACGGTCGCGCGGATCGTCGCCGAACGGGCGCCGCAGCCGGTCGAGCGGCAGCGCGCCGCTCCCCAGCCCACGGCCGACCCGCCAGACGCCCTTGAGGTCGTCGGTCACCGTGCGCAGGATGTCCACCCGCGAGTCCGGATCGTCCACCCAGTCCACCGGCACTTCATGGATTCGCAGCCCGGCACGCTCCGCCAGGACCAGCAGCTCGGTGTCGAAGAACCAGCCGTTGTCCTGCACCAGGGGCAGCAGCCGGTCGGCCACCTCACCGCATACCGCCTTGAATCCGCACTGCGCGTCGGAGAACCGGGCGGCCAGTGAGCCGCGCAGCAGCAGGTTGTAGCCCCGCGAGAGAACCTCCCGCTTCGGGCCGCGTACGACCCGCGAGCCGGAGGCCAGCCGGGTGCCGGTGGCCACGTCCGAGTGCCCGGAGATCAGCGGCGCGACCAGCGGCAGCAGCGCGTTGAGGTCGGTGGACAGATCCACGTCCATGTAGGCGCGTACGGGCGCTTCGGAGGCGGCCCATACGGTCCGCAGCGCACGTCCCCGCCCCTTCTCCTCCAGGCGTACCAGCGATACGGACTCGAACTCCGCTGCCAGTTCGCGGGCGATCTCTTCGGTGCGGTCCCGGCTGGCGTTGTCCGCGATGGTGATGCGGAAGTCGTAGGGGAAGTGGCTGGTCAGAAAGGTGTGCAGCCGACGGACACAGGGCCCGAGGGCTGCTTCCTCGTTGAAGACGGGCACCACCACGTCCAGCACGGTCGTCCGCGTACGGGACGGCAGGTGGCGACGGGCCGGAAGGGCGGCCCCGTATCCGGAGCGATCGGTCAGATCGGTTTGTGCGCTCATGCCGCCGACCGTGGCGGGCGGGCCTGTCAGCCCGGTGTGGCCAGGCTGTGAGCCACCTGTGAGGTGCCGGATGCGACCGAACTCATCGGCAGGCGCACGGTGAAGACGGTGCGCCCCGGGCGGCTCGCGACATCGACCTCCCCCTCGTGGGCAGCCACGACGGCGGTCACGATGGCCAGTCCGAGCCCGGTGCTGCCGTGGTGCCGGGAGCGTGAGGCGTCGCCCCGCGCGAACCGTTCGAAGACCCGCCCCTGGACGTCCGCGGGGATACCGGGTCCGTCGTCCACGACCCGCACTTCCACCTCGCCGCCGTCGAGCGTCAGTTGGGCGCTGACCGTCGTCCCCGCCGGGGTGTGCGTACGGGCGTTCGCCAGGAGGTTGGCCAGCACCTGCCGCAGCCGGCCCTCGTCGCCCGTCACCAGCAGCGGCGAGGGGGGCAGCTCCAGGCGCCACACCTGCCGGGGACCGGCCACCCGGGCATCGCTGACCGCATCGACCACCAGCGCCGACATATCCACCGGGCGCCGCTCCAGCGGGCGCCCCGCGTCGAGCCGGGCCAGCAGCAGCAGGTCCTCCAACAGCGCGGTCATGCGTACGGCTTCGGACTCGATCCGTTCGAGTGCGTAGCCGCCCCGCTCGAAGAGCTTGGAGGTTCCAGCCGGATCCGCGTCAGCACCGGTCTGTCTGCGGCGTGACAGCTCCGCGTAGCCGCGGATCGAGGCCAGTGGGGTACGCAGTTCGTGGCTGGCGTCCGCGATGAACCGGCGCAGCCGCTGCTCGCTGTCGTGCCGTGCTGCCAGCGCCGAACCGACGTGCCCCAGCATCCGGTTGAGCGCCGCTCCGACCTGTCCGACTTCCGTCTCCGGGTCGGTGTCCCGCACCGGCACCCGTTCGCGCAGCCGCACCTCACCGCTGTGCAGCGGGAGTTCGGCGACGCGGGTTGCGGTGTGCGCCATCCGCCGCAGCGGCCGCAGCGCGACCCGTACGGACGCCGCTCCGGCGATCCCCGCACCCAGCAGCCCGGCACCGGCCACACACACCTCGACCACGATGAGGGTGCTGATCGTGTCGTCGACCGACGCGGTCGGCAGACCCACCAGCAGCGTGCCGTCCGCGACGGGTACGGAGGTCACCCGGTAGCTGCCCACCTGCGGCAGCTCCGCGGTGTGCGGCTGACCGTCCCGTGGCACCGAGGCGAGTGCGGCGGACTGTTCGGCTGTCAGGGGTTTGATACCGACCCCGGGCCGGTCGTCGACCGGCTTCTGCTGCACGCTGCGCGCGGCGGAGCTGAACGCGTCGCTGGATGCGCCGTCCTCCGAACTCTCGGCGAAGGCACCGATGGTCCCCACCGGTTGCCCGCCCACCCCCAGGAACCGCAGCTTCTCCAGCCCCGGCGGCCGCGGATGGCCGGGCGGCCCCGGCCCCGCGGCGCGAAAGGTGACGTCCTTCAGCTGGCTGTCGAGCTGTTGGTACAGATAGGTGTGCAGCGCGATCGTCGTGACCGTCCCGATCACCGCGGCCACCACCGCGATCATCGCGACGGCCGAGAACACCAGCCGGGCCCGCAGCGAGCGGCGCATCCGCAGCCGGCCGCGCAGCCAGGCGAAGAGGCCGGACATCTCCGCCTCCTCACTCCGCGGCCGGCTTGAGCAGATACCCCGCCCCGCGCCGCGTGTGGATCATCGCAGTACGCCCCGCGTCGATCTTCCGCCGCAGATACGAGATGTACAGCTCCACGACATTGCCCTGGCCGCCGAAGTCGTAGGACCAGACCCGGTCCAGGATCTGCGCCTTGCTCAGCACCCGCCGCGGATTGCGCATCAGATAGCGCAGCAGCTCGAACTCGGTGGCGGTCAGCTGGATCTCGGTGCCGCCGCGTGTCACCTCATGGGTGTCCTCGTCCAGGGTCAGATCACCGACCACCAGCAGCGACGAGGGCTGCCCGGCGGCGGTGGCACCGGCGCGCCGCAGCAGTCCGCGCAGCCGGGCGATCACCTCTTCCAGGCTGAACGGCTTGGTCACATAGTCGTCACCGCCCGCCGTCAGCCCGGCGATCCGGTCCTCCACCGCGTCCCGCGCGGTCAGGAACAGCACCGGAATGCCCGGGCTCACCGCATGCAGCCGCCTGAGCACGGTGAAGCCGTTGGCGTCGGGCAGCATCACATCCAGTACCACCGCGTCCGGCCGCCACTCCCGCGCGGTGCGCACCGCCGCCTCACCAGCGGCCTCCGCCCGCACCTGCCAGCCCTCGTACCGCAGGGCCATCGACAGCAGCTCCGTGAGCGACGGTTCGTCATCCACGACAAGGATGCGTACGGCGCTGCCGTCGGTCCGCCGCAACGGCTCCTGCCCCAGCGCCCCGGCACGCACCCCGGACACCGTTTTCTCGTCCATGCACGCCAGCCTGCCCGCCGAACCTGAGAGGAAGCTGTGAAGAACCTGACGGCCGGCTGAGAACCGCGGCCCCAGGTGAGAGGTGCTTCAGTCCTTCTGTGTGCCGGGGTGCGCGCCGGGCTCCAGCGCGTGGTACTCGTGCGCCAGCAGGGAGTCCATCGCCTTGCTCAGCTGGGTCACGAAGTCCTGGAACTCCTGGAGTTGGGCGGTGGTGTACCGGGACATCGCCGTCTGCATCCGTTCGGTGTACAGGCCGAAGAACTTCATCGCCTGCGGCCTGACCTCCGGACTGCTGCGCAGAGTGACGATCCGGCGGTCGGAGTGCTCCCGCTTCCGTACCACGTGTCCTGCCTTCTCCAGGCGGTTCAGCAGTGCTGTCGTCGCGCCGGAGGAGAGGCCGATCCGTTCGCTCAGCCGAGCGGGGGAGAGCGGGGCTCCCTGGTCCTCCGCGTACAGGATCTCGGCCAACGCCGCCGCGTCCGTGGAGTGCAGACCCAGCCAGGCCGCGAACCGCCGGGTGAACTCGGTGTAGTTCGCGCCGAAGGTCCGCAGGGCGTCGACGACCCGATAGGACGTGAGCTCCGCGTCCTCCGTCGCATGCTCTTCCGTCGCCTTCATCGCTTCCGTCGCTTCCATCGCTCGACTCCGCTTCCTGTCCGGTCCGGCACATCCTGCGTTGACAATGGTACGGCCATGAAATAACTTCACCGCGGAATTACTTCACTATGGAGGAAACGTTGACCGGTACCGCAACGGCCCCACCCACCACCCGTCAATGGCTCGGCCTGATCGCCGTGTCCTTGGGCGTCGCCCTGATCGTTGTGGACATCACGATCGTCAATGTGATCCTGGCGCCGATCATCGAGGACCTGGAGATGGACTCCGCCGGGGCCCAGTGGGTCCAGGAGTCCTACGCGATCTCCTTCGCTGCGCTCCTCCTGCTGACCGGCCGGCTGTCCGACGTCTTGGGCGCACGCAAGGTCTTCCTCGTCGGCCTGACAGTGTTCGCGCTGACCAGCCTGCTGGCGGCAGCCGCGCCGGACGGCGGCGTCCTGATCCTCGCCCGCTTTCTCCAGGGGGTGGGCGCCGCGGCGATCCTGCCCACCTCCCTCGCCCTGGTGAACGCCACCTTCACCGGCCGGGCCCGTGGGCAGGCTTTCGCTGTCTGGGGCTCCACCATCGGTGCCGCCGCGGCGCTCGGACCGCTGCTCGGCGGCCGGCTGGCGGACCTCTCCTGGCGCTGGGCCTTCGGCATCAACATTCCGCTCGTGGCCCTGATCCTCGTGGGCGTCCTCCGCCATCTCGACGCCTCGCCCCGGTCGCGGACCCGCATCGACGGGATCGGCGGCGTGCTGTCGGTCCTGGGGCTCGGCCTGCTCTCGTTCGCCCTGATCGAGGGGCGCACCTATGGCTGGCTGGAGACCATCGAGCCGCTCGATCTCGGCGCGTTCACCTGGAGTGCGAGCCCGTCACCCGTCTTCGTGGCCCTCGTCGTCTCCACCGTGGCCCTGGTGCTGTTCTGGCTCAAGCAGGCGGCGCTCGGAAGGGCGGAGATGGAGCCGCTGATGGATGTGCGGCTGTTCGCCATCCGCTCCTTCCGCAACGGAAACTTCGTGACCCTGCTGGTGGGCGTCGGCGAGTTCGGCATCATCGCTGTGCTGCCGCTCTGGTTGCAGTTCGCCCTCGGCTACAGCGCTTTCCAGGCGGGTCTGGCCCTCGTCGCCCTCGCGGCAGGCAGCTTCTTCGCCAGCGGTGCCGGCTTCTCGATGGCCGCCTCCGTACCGGCACTCCAGCAGGTACGCCTCGGCCTGGTGCTGGAGTCGGCCGGTCTGGTGCTGTTGGGGATCACCGCCTCGACGGACACCGCCTGGTGGCTCATCGCCGGCGCACTGTTCCTCTACGGCGTCGGCGTCGGATTCGCGACAGCCCAGGTCACCAACATCGTGCTCGCCGACGTACCGGCACCCAGCGCCGGACAGGCATCCGGCATCCAAAGCACCGCCCGCGAACTCGGATCGGCGCTCGGCATCGCCGTTCTGACCACCCTCTTCTTCACCACCCTCGCCACCGACCTCAAGAGCCGCCTCGACGGTACGGGCCTGGCCGACCGCAGTGCCGGGCAACTGAGCGACACGGTCACCCACAGCGCAGGCTCGGCCATACCCTCCCTCGCCGAGAACCCCCGCACCGCCCTCGTCGCCGACGCCGCCCGCGCCGCCATGGCACAGGGTCTGGAGCTGGCGAGCTACAGCTGCGCGGCCCTGCTCGTACTGGCCCTCGCGGCAACGCTCTTCGTCAGGGCGGACAAACCGCACAGGGCACCCGACCCGATTACGGAAATGGCGCCCGGCGGCTGCGCGGGAGAGCGCTGACTACGCGCCGGGCCTCGACGCCGACGGCCGCCGCCCGCGGGGCGCCCTGCGCCGGAGATGCGAGTGCGCCGAGCGGTCCTGCGGCAGCAGCTCGGCTGGGCGCGTTCTGTGGGGTCACGCCCGTCAGGGGGACCATAGGCGCGGAGGGGACACTTCCGGGTCGATTGCATTCGAAACTGGCACGCATTGCTGGCCCGGCGCCGGGATCGTCCCTCCGGACGGTGCACCGCTGATCCCGAGCTCCCGCCAACTGCGCGCATTCACCTCAGCAACGCGGGCGCTCAGCAGCTCGGCGTGGGTGAGGAGTTGGACGGCATCCGGGTCGGCCTCCCACGCCCGGCCGCCGGCCAGTGGCCGCAACTGGAGGTAGGGCCCCTCGCACCCCAGCACGATGCCGACCCGGCTGCGGACGGAGTCCCGCACGGCGGAGCCGACGACCGGTTCTGCGGGCGCGGTGCCGGCGGGTGGTCGTTGTGGCTGCGGCTCGGGGCCGTCGCCGTACGTCACCGGGCGGCGCCCCGCACGATCACCGCGGCCAGCGCGAAAGCGACCGAAGCCGAGCAGACGCCGAGGTGTACGAGGGCGTACCGGGCCGCGGTTGCCGAGACCGCCTCGGGTTCACCCTCGCCGCTGTCCTCGTGCTCTTCGACGGCGTCGCGCCACGGGGTGCGTACGTCCATCGCCGGGAGCTGGATGCCCGCGCGGGTCAGCGCCTCGGCGAGCGCGTCGCGGGCCTCCACCGCCTCGCGGATCTTCGCGGCCCCTGCCGGTGTCCTGCCCTCCGTCCAGCCCCGGACCTCGTTCCGTCGCGCGTCGTCGTCCCGGTCCGGGCGCTGTTGGCTCGTCATGGGAGTGCTCCTCATCTTTTAGTTCTGTTTATTGTGAGATTTCGCTGACCTGAGCGCAACGTGTGAACTACCGTGCGTGATGGTCGTGTTACGAGAATGCGGCCGGGCTGAGCTGCGTACACCGTGCACCGGCTGTGCTTCCCCGGTAGATCAGCGCATGTTCCACACCTTCCACGGAGGCACCATGCCGACGAGGCGAGCGATCACCGGCCGCAGCCGCGAACCACGCGCCCGGTTCGCGGAGGAACTGCGTCACCTACGGGCGCAGCGAGGGGAGAGTCTGCGCCAGCTCGGTGAACGGCTGGGCTGGGACTGGTCCCTGTTCGGAAAGATGGAGAGCGGAGAGACGCTGGGAGGGCCCGAGGTCGTCGAAGCCCTCGACCAGCACTACGGCACACCTGGACTGTTGCTGGCCCTGTGGGAGCTCGCCATCAACGACCAGACCCAGTTCCGCGAGCGCTACCGCCGCTACATGGAACTGGAGGCCAAGGCCACCAGCCTGTGGCACTTCGCGGTCAGCGTCCTGCCGGGCCTGCTCCAGACCCCGGGCTACGCGAGGGAGGTCCTCGCGGCCGGCGGACTGAAAGGCATGGAGCTCGAGCAGCAGGTCCAAGCCCGAATGAGCCGCCGCGCGTTGCTTGAGGGCGACGACGCCCCGCCGTTCCGCACCATCCTGTCGGAGGCGGTGCTGCGGACCCCGTTGCGGGATGCGGGGGAGTGGCGGGCGCAGTTGGAGTATGTGGGGGAGGTGATGGAGCGGGGGAATGTGACGGTGCAGGTGTTGCCGTTCAGTGCAGGGCTGCACGGCCTCGTCGGGACTGACATGTGGTTCCTGCGTCTTCCGGATGCGCGTACCGTTGCGTACAGCGAGAGCACCTACGGGGGCGATCTCATCGAGGAAAACGCGTCGGTTGAGCGCTTGCAACGTGCTTACGATGCGTTGCGCGACTTGGCGCTGTCCCCGGCTGAGTCGCGAAAATTCGTCCTGCGCATGTTGGAGGAAGTGCCTTGCCATCCCTCGACCTGAGCGCCGTAACCTGGCGCAAGAGCTCCTACAGCAACCCAGACGGTGGCGCATGTGTCGAGGTCTCCGACGACTTCGCCACGGCCGTCCCTGTCCGTGACAGCAAGGACCCGCACGGCCCTGTCCTCACGTTCGCGGCGTACGGCTGGTCGGCGTTCGTGACGGCCGTCAAGGACGGCGAGGTGAGCGCCTGACGCGCAGCACGTGCTACGGAGCGTGCGGTTGGTTGATCCGGGCCCCCTCATGTGACGTCGGCTCCCAAGGCCAGTTGTGGTCTTGGGAGCCGACGTCGCTGGGGGAACGTCAGGGTTCCGAATGTTCCAGCGAGTCGAGTCTGCGGGCGCTCGCACGTAAACGCTCCAGGCGCGTCCCCCACATATCTTCGGCCGTCCCCGAAACACCTTTCCTCCGCCGAGCGGCAGCGGGTTTCTTGGTCCAGTGCAGGACGACCTGCCACAACGCAGCATGGGAACAAGGGGGAAGAGCCGAGATGAGCAAGATCCGTATGGGCCTGGTGGCTGCCGCTCTGGGCACGGCCGCGTTCGCGATCCCGGCCGGGGGCGTACAGGCGCAGCCCGTTGCTCCGAAGGCCGCGCCGTCGGCCGTGGCCCGGGCCGGGGAGACCGGCGTGCAGGCGCCGACGTGCTGGGACAAGAAGATCAAGATTGAGGGTGGCACGCTCAAGTATGAGGAGTGCTCCTGGAACGGGAAGCGCAAGGTGACGGGCACGCTGAACGACACCAAGGGCAACGGCCGTTGCGCCCATGGCAAGGTCGTCTTCGTGCCGTCCGGCGTAACCGACAAGTACAAGGACTGCGGCGGCAAGGTCACCAAGATCTCGACCGGCTACTGGAACGCCGCCGACGCCAAGGTTTACCTGAGCGGCTGAGTAAGTTACCCGGCCGGGCCCTCATGACGAAACCGCCACGTCGGCCGTGAACCCGGCCCCTGCCCGACGCTGTTGGATCATCCGGGGTCCCACCAGGCACCACAAGCGTTGCGGACGCTCGGCAGGTGGAGACGCGGCCACCACCGGCAGCCCTCGGAATAACCAACAGCGTCCCAGCCAACTGGCGCGGGGACCGTTGCTGTACGCGGTTCCGGAGCTCTCCGCACGGGCGTACGGTGACGAACACCGGCGAACCGGAGGAGCGTGCGTGCTGATGAATCCCACCCAGCATCGTGCCCGCGCGGCTGGTACTGCGTGTGGGAGCAAAAGAATTGGCGCGGTGCGATGGCGAAGTGGAGCACCACCGCAGCGCACTGCGAGATCTCAGACTGGTGCTCGCACCGCATGATCTGCCGGTCGCCCCGGAAGCAGGGAGCGGGGGAGGCACGCAGCGTAGGCGGCGGCGAACTCACCCTGCCACTTGTCCAGCCAGGGCTGGAGTTCCAACAGCCCGGCCAGGAACGGGGCCCCTGCTCGATGGTCAGCTCCTCGTGGGCTGCCGATGTCGGCATCAAGGGCGTAGCTACCACGTAACCGCGGAGTGTGACATTCGCTTCTCTCCTCCACGGACAGCCACCCGCGACATGGCTGTGCTGCGCAGGTATCCTTGATCGCCTCGTCATTCGCGGCCCGCCGGGCTTCCGCTCCGCTCAGCTGGAGACACGGACATGCCCCCACCCGCACGAGTCTCGTCGTGCTGCCTGGGGGCATTTCTTGTTGTTCCGCGCGTCCGCCAAGACGGTTGCCGCCATGGCTCTTGACGGTTCGCTCTTCCTCCACCTGAACGAACAGTTCTTCCATAAACTCGGTCACCGCGCCGGGACTTCGGAGGCCCAGTCCTGGGAGCGGAGCATCCCCGTGCTTGCCGCCGCGCTGAACGACGCGGGTCTCGGCGATGTCGAGGTCCTCCTGGAGTACGCGCTGCCGCTGAACAGCAAGCGCGCCGACGCAGTGCTAGCCGGAAAGCACCCGGCCACCGGGGAGCCCTCCTACGTGGTGGTCGAGCTCAAACAGTGGGGGCAGGCGGAGCCGGACGAGGAAGACCCGGAGCTCTGCCACATCGACGCGTACGCCCGGCCGGTTCTCAACCCGATCGAGCAGGTCCGCAGGTACTGCCAGTACGTAGTCAACTTCAACGGTGCCGTGGCCGGACACGGGCATCGGGTGAGTGGCGCGGCCTATCTGCACAACGCCACCGAGTTCGGCGTCAGCGGTCTGCGCACCATCGAGGTCGACGACCAGGGTCAGCTGTTCACGGAAGAGCGCCGCGGCGAGTTCCTCGACTACCTCCGCTCCAAACTGAGCAATAAAGCGCCGGGCGCGCCCATGGGAGACGCGTTCCTCAGCGGGGAACAGGTCCCTTCCAAGCAGCTGATGTCCGTCGCGGCCCAGGAGGTACGCGAACGCGAGCAGTTCGTCCTCCTGGACGAGCAGCAGGTCGCCTACCGCATGGTGCTCAACGCCGTTCGCAAGGCCAAGCAGGCCGACCACAAGGAAGTCGTGATCGTCACCGGTGGCCCCGGAACGGGCAAGAGCGTGATCGCGCTCTCGCTCCTCGGTGAGCTCTACCGGCAAGGCGTCCCAGCGCTGCACGCCACCGGTTCGCAGGCATTCACCAAGACGATGCGCAAGGTTGCGGGCTCCCGGAAGCGAGACGTGCAGGACCTCTTCAAGTACTTCAACAGCTTCATGGACGCGGAGAAGAACTCCCTCGATGTCCTGATCTGCGACGAGGCACACCGCATTCGCGAGACTTCGGCCAACCGCTACACCCCGGCCGCACTTCGCACCGGCAAGGCACAGGTGGAAGAGCTGATCGACGCCGCTCGTGTTCCTGTCTTCCTCCTCGACCAACACCAGGTGGTGAGACCTGGTGAGATGGGCAGAGTGCCCGAGATCCAGGCCACCGCTGAGAAGCGGGGCCTCGCCTGCACCGTCGTGCCCCTGGACAGTCAGTTCCGCTGCGGCGGCAGCGATGCCTACCTGCGGTGGGTTGTGCGGCTCCTCGGACTGGAGTCGGGCGGGCCTGTCGGCTGGGAGCCGGACGACAGGATGGACCTGCGGATCGCGGAGAGCCCGGAGGAAATGGAGCGGTTCCTGGACGACTGCCGTGCTCAGGGGTACGGAGCCCGTATATCAGCCGGTTTCTGCTGGAAGTGGTCGAAAGAGCCGAAGCCAGGAGACCCGCTCCCTGCTGACGTGGTGATCGGCGACTGGGCACGCCCATGGAACCTGAAGGGTGATCGCGGCCTGTCCGGTGCGCCACCGTCCGCACTCTGGGCCACCGACGCCGCTGGTTTCGGTCAGATCGGCTGCGTCTACACGGCCCAGGGGTTCGAGTACGACTGGTCGGGCGTCATCATCGGACCCGATCTGGTCTGGCGCGGCGACCGATGGATCACAGACCGCACGGCGTCCAAGGACCCGGCCTTCAAGAAGTCCACTTCCGACGACGACGTCGACCGGCTCATCCGCAACACTTACAAGGTCCTGCTGACGCGCGGCATGGTCGGCACTGTGGTGTATTCGACCGATCCGGAGACGCAGGCGAAGCTCCGCGAACTGGTAGGCGTTCAGCGGGAGGTTGCCGTCGGCTGAGCCGGCCGCTCCTGCGCCGAACCGCGGTCATTCACTAGGATCGTTCGGAACAGTTGCGGCCCGACGGGCTTCCAGCAGGACATGCCCCCACCCGCACGAGTCACTCGTGCCCTGGGGGAGATCCGTTCGTGTCCATGCTCCTGCTGAAGCTTTCTGCGGAAGACCTGCTCACGCTGGACAAACGGCACCGTATGGTGCCTCATCTGGCAGAGAGGTGGAAGCACTTCCGTGAAACGAGCGCCTCTCTCGGGGAGCGGACCGCATGGGCGGAAAGCCTCGTGGAACTGGCCGACACCATGGTGGAAGCGGGCCGGGGGCACGTTGAAATGGTCGTCGAGTGCGCGGCCACCGTCGGCGGGGATCCGAAGGAGGCCCACATCATCGATGTGGTGCTGGTCGGAAGGCACCCTGAGACGCACGGCCTCTCTGTACAGCTTGTCGAGCTGAAGCGCTGGTCGACCGTGACCCAGGTTGAGGCCGCAACAGCGGATAAGGTCTATGTACCGGGCATGTCCAAGGCGAAGAAGCACCCTGCCCTTCAACTGGCCACGAGCTTCGGGCTGTTCGCCGGTGAGTCCGGACCACTCCACGAGTTGACTTTCGAGTGCAGCGGTTTCACCTACCTTCATAACGCGACCGAGGAATCGGTCCAGCCGCTGCTCGGCATCAACGCGCCGACGGGAGCCTACTCCTCCGTCTATACGCGGGACCGGCGCGACCAGCTGATGAAGGACCTGCGGAAACACTTCGGGGAGGACAGCGGGCATTCGCACGCCGAGACCCTGCTCAGCAGGATGGGCCTGTGGAATACGCCCCTTCTCGACGCCATGATCATGTCGCGGGGTGAGGACACTGTCTTCACTCTCCGGCGTGAGCAGCGGAAGGTGGCGGATCACGTCAAGGAAAGGGCTGTCAAGGTCCTTGATGAGCCCACCTCAAATGTAGAGCGTGCCGTGTTCATAGTCACTGGTGGCGCGGGCACAGGGAAAAGCGCCATCGGACTCCAGCTCAAGGTGGAGTTTGAGGCAGAGGGCCGAGAGGTCCGCTACGCGAGCGGATCCAGGGCCTTCAACGGAGCAATGCAGGACCACGTGGGTTACGGAGATCGGGAATTCAAGGAGAGCTTCACCTACTTCAGTAGCTTTGTGACTCCTCCGGAAGAGCCCCTGGACGTCCTCATCTGCGATGAGGCTCACCGGCTGCGGGAGCGCTCCGAGAACCACCGCCTACCGGCGGAGAAACAGGGCACGAAGCCACAGGTCGATGAATTGCTGGACGCCTCTCGTGTGACCGTGTTCTTCCTTGATGAGGGACAGTCGGTACGGCCCAACGAGGTCGGTACGGTGAAACTGATCAGGGAAGCCGCTGAACGGCGCGGGGTCCCTGCCATTCCTTTCGACCTCAGAGACCAGTATCGATGCGGTGGAAGCGACGCCTATGTGCGCTGGGTCCAAAACCTCCTCGGCCTGAACGACAAAGAACCCGGAGAGTGGGTTCCCGACGGATTGATGCACGTCGAGGTCGTCGACTCGCCCGAAGAAATGGAGCGGATCATTCACCATGAGTCCCATGCGGGCGCTTCCGCTCGTATGGTCGCCGGATTCTGCTGGCCATGGACCGATCCGCAGGGGCCGGAGAAGCGCCTCGTATCCGATGTGCGCATCGGAGATTGGCACCGCCCTTGGAACGCTGACAGTGACAGTTCCTGCGAGAACGGCACCGTGCCTCCATCCAAGATCTGGTCCGTGCACGAAGCAGGCATTGGCCAGATCGGCTGTGTATACACAGCGCAAGGGCTCGAATGGGACTGGTGCGGCGTCATCATGGGCGACGACATGGTGTGGCGCGGTGACCGTTGGGTGTTCCAGCGAGGGAAGTGGAGCAAAGACAAGGAAACGGGGGTCAAGCGCGTCGCCGTACAGGGCTCGCTGGACGACAAGGTCCGGAGCAAGAAGCTGCCCGACGACAAGTTCAGCGAATGTGTGCGCAACGCCTACCACGTGCTGTTGACCCGTGCCAGCCGCGCGACGGTGCTCTACTCAACGGACGAGGAGACGCGCGCGTACCTGAAAGAGCTGGTTGGCGACGTGCAGATTCATGGCCTACGACCGTCCTGGGAGAACCTGCCTTCTGCACTGCGTGTTCCGCATCAGAAGCGCCCCGAGCGTGGTGGTGCCCGGAGTAGACGCAAGAAGAAGTCCGCCGCGCAAGAGCCGATGCTTCCACTGTTCTGAGGGCCCGAGGGCGTGGAAAAGAACGTGGCGGGCTCGCCGGACCCGCCACGTGTCGCCTCAGAAGAAGAGGCGGGACGCTACCGCTGCCAGCGCCGTCGCCAAGAGATTGGTGACGGTCTTGGTAGCGATGTCGAGCAGGACCTTACGGATCCATACACGACGCGCAGATACGTACTTGGCTCGGTCCATTCGTACCACTCCACGGGGGTGAGTTACGGAATGGCAGAGCGGGGTTGCCCTACCGGGCATCCGCAGTGGTGCCGTACTCGAAGCACGGCCGGCCATTCGCTCCTCACGCTCAGTGCAGGGACGCTGAACTCAGAGCCTCGTACCCTCCGGGAAGGTGCGCAGCGCAAGGATCCTATCCCCATACGGGAGTTGAAGCGGTCTTCGGACATCAGTCGTGCAGGGCAACCTCCCTCCACGGGCTGTCCCCGCGGGAGGTCAGCAGGTGGTGGGAGGTGCGGACCTCGCGGTACCAGGGGCCGAAGGTGTCCTCGTCGAAGTGGAGGCAGCGGCCGAGAACGTAGCTGAGGGAGAAGTCGGTCCAGGTGTCGTATTCCTCCGCTGCTGCGGTGCCGATGGCGCGGAGCGCTTGGCGGGCCTCGCCGGGGTGGGCGAAGCCGGCGTCGACGCCCCAGCAGGCCATGTTGGCGGCGCGGCCCAGGTCCCAGGCGAGGGTGCGGCGTACGCAGGTGTGCGGGGGGAGGAGACCGTCCTCGCGGAAGCGGGCCTCGTAGCGGGGGACGCGGGTGATGACCTGGCCTACGGCGGTGGCCGTGCTGCGCAGTTCGGGATGGTGGGGGCCGAACCGGTCCACCAGAAGGCGGCCGATCGCGTCGTTCCACGCTTGCTCGTAGACCGGGGCGCCGTCCTGCCGTACGAGGAGGGCGGCCCGGGCGCCCATGGCCATGTCCCACAGCGGGGTGGAGATCTGGCCATCGAGGAGCTGCTGCCCCATCTCGTGCCACTGTTCGGGTGTGATGACGCCCCACATCGCCTTGAGCCGGGCGCGTTCCCACTTGGGGGCGGGGTGCGGGGCGGCGACGGTGTTCCAGGGGGCGCCGTTGGCGTACTTAAGATGCGCACCGCAGGCGAGCCCCCGGAGCACCGCCGAGTCCGTCTCGCCGCCGCTGCGGGCCGACCGGAGCCGGTTGCCCACCCAGGGGAAGATCGGCGACTTGCGAAGAAAAGCGAACACACTCAGCCCCCGTGCGAAACGGGCCCTTGCGGAAACGGACCTCTGCTTCCAAGAACAGGCGGGATCCTATCCGGGCTGGTCACCGGCAAGGTCAGCCGCCCGCGGGGTCGGCCGGTCCACGCGTTCCATGCCGCTCGCCCTCACGTTTGCCTTCCCGTTAGCGAGCTGCTGCCAGCGCCGTCACCCGGCGCCGTACGGCGTATCAGCCTGCCCACAGCGCGGTTGCGATCAGCGGCAGGCACGCCACCGTCCACGTGCCGATGTCCCCGTCGGAGGCCATCAGCACCACGACGAGCAGCAGGAAGGCGAGCTGTAGCGCTCCAGGGCAGCAACAGGACGAGCAGCAGCACGGAGCCCACATAGAAGACGACGCTGCGCCAGGAGACCGAGTTGATGGCCTTAGGGACGACCGTGCGGGGGGGGCTTCGTCTCGCCTGCCGTGATGCCGACCATCTCGATCGCCGCGTAGGAGAAAACCACGCCCTGTACGACCACAGGGCCGCCACAAAGCCGTGCGGCAGCATCCCGCCGTGGTCAGTGATCAGTTGCGGCCCGCCGGCCTGGCCCCGCACCGGGTGGCGGCTCGCCAACAGCCAGCAGCCGACGGCGAGGAACGCGGTGATCGCGGCGACCTTGATGAGCGCGAACCAGAACTCGAACTCGCCGAACCAGCGAACTGAAACAGATTCGCACTCAGCACCACCAACATGCGAACAGGGCCAGCGTCCACTGCGGGACAGCGCGCAGGGCGCTCCAGTAGTGCAGATAGACGGCCACCGCGGTGATCTCCGCGATGCCGCTGCAGATCCAGTGCAGGAAGTACGCCCAGGCCGCGACGGAGGCGGCCTTCTCGCCGCCCAGCAACTCCCGCGAGTAGGAGACGAACGAGCCGGACGTCGGCTGGTGCATCACCAACTGGCCCATGGCGCGGGCGATGAAGAAGGCGAACAGGCCGGTGACCGCGAAGACCACGACCAGGGACGGCCCTGCGGAGTGCAGCCGCTCACCGGCGCCGAGGAACAGGCCCGTGCCGATCGCGCCGCCCACGGCGATCATCTGTACCTGTCTGTTGCGCAGGCCCGACGCATAGCCGTCCTCGCACCAGCGGCCCCCCGGTGCGTGTGGGGGCGGGTGCGGGGCGTACGGGGGGCTCGGCGGTCACCCCCGTCCCCACGGGTGTCGGCTCGGTCCCCGCGGGTGTCGGCTCCGTGCGCCATGGGTTCGTCTTCTCCGTGGATCGGGGCACACCGAAGCCCCGGCACGCCGAACTGCGCACTGGGGGTGTGGGTGTGCCTGGTGGACAGGTCAGGAGGAGCGTGTGTCTCCGGCGGTCAGCGCGCCGCTCTGTGCGGCGCCACTGTCCGCCAGTACCTCCTCGATCCGCTGCGCCGGCCGTACCAGCGAGAAGCGGATACGGCCGTCAGGGGTGCGCCGGAATCCGTGTACGGCGGGTCTGGGCAGGCTGTTGTACTGGAAGGGCGTGGAGAAGTAGTAGGCGCCGGTGTCCCACAGGGCCACCACATCGCCGGGTGCCAGTTCGGGCAGTGACCTCTCACGCGCCATCAGGTCCCCGGCGAAGCAGCACGGCCCGGCCACGTCCTGCACCACTTCCGGTGCGCCCTTGGGCGCGCCCTGGGCGTCGAAGGCGCCCACCCGCAGCGGCCATGACTCGGGCGCGAACGCCGTACGGGTCGCCACGTGCGCGCCCGCGTGGGTGACGGCGATCCGTCGGCCGCCGGCGGTCTTGGTGTACTCCACCAGGGCAGCGATGAAGCCCTGTTTGGCAAGCAGCGACCGGCCGAACTCGGTGACGACGGTGTACCGCCCGTCGAACAGCCCCGGCACGGTACGGCGCAGCAGCTGGGCGTACGTGTCGAAGGACGGCTCGGTCTCGTCACCGGCGAAGTTCACCGGAAGGCCGCCACCGATGTCGAGGGTGTCGATCTGCTGTCTGCCCGCCTCGCGGTTGATCCGCTCGGCCAGCTCGAAGACGACGCGTACCGACTCGGCCATCAGCTCCAGCGGTACGCCCTGCGAGCCGGTGTGGGAGTGCAGCCGGGTCAGCCAGGGGCGGGCCAGACAGCTGTCGACGACCCACTGTTCGACGCCCTCGTCGCGCAGCGCCACCCCGAACTTCGAGGTGGCCGTCGCGGTGCTCATCGCGCCGATGGAGCCGGTGCCCACCTGGGGGTTGATCCGCAGGCCGACCGGTGCGCCGGGGCCCTGCCCGGCGGCGGCGCGCTCGGCGGCGGTGCGCCCGGCGACCAGCGCGTCGAGGCGGGCCAGCTCCTGTGCGTTGTCGGCGTTGACCGCGACGCCGGTCTCCAACGCGTCGCGCAGCTCGCCCACGGTCTTGGCGGGGGAGTCGAAAACGGTCCGTGCGGCCGGGACGCCCGCCGCTCGGGCCAGCGCCAGCTCACCCGCGCTCGCCACCTCGCAGCCGATCCCCTCGGCGGCCAGCAGCTCCAGTACGGGCACCAGCGCGCCTGCCTTGACGGCGAAGGTGTGGAGGACGGGGGAGGGGCCGGCGAACGCGGCGTGCAACTGCCGGGCACTCTCCCGGATGCCTTGCACGTCCAGCAGGGCGACGACCGGAGCCTCCGGGCCGAGCAGCCCCTCGCGGACTGCTGCGACGATCGCGTCCTGTCTGCGTGCCACAGCATCCAGTTGTCTGCGTGCCACAGCGTCCAGCTCCACGTGCGGCTCCCTTCTCGTGCGGCGGTCCAGCGGAACGGGACCGTAGAAACCGTCCACTCTGCGCTGTCGGCGTGTGCCCTGTCTGCGGCGGAAGGGCCGAAGCTGCGGCCGATGGGATGGGGTCCGGCACAACAGGCCGGTGGTGTGCGGACGGCGTTGTCCTGTTGCACCACACCGTAGGCGGGGCAGTGATGTCGGAGCGTGCGGGGGTGCGACGGGGTGGGGCCAGGCATGGCTCAGGTGTGGCCCAACTGCCGCGTACGGTGCGGCGGCCCGCGGTGTCACAGCGGCTCGTCCCACTGGTCGAGGAGGCTGCCTACGTGCCCCCCGCCGCCGGTCGCCTCGTGGTACAGGACCTGCTCGGTCCACATCACCTTGCCGTGCGGGGTGTAGCGGGTCCCCCAGCGTTCGGCGAGCTGTGCGACGAGGAACAGACCGCGCCCGCCCTCCTCGGTGGCGGCGGCGCGGCGCAGATGGGGGGAGGTACTGCTGCCGTCGGAGACCTCACAGGTGAGGCACGACTGGTACAGCAGCCGGACCCGGATGGGCTCGCTGCCGTAGCGGATGGCGTTGGTGACCAGCTCGCTGAGGATGAGCTCGGTGGTGAAGGACATCTCCTCCAGCCCCCACTCGGCCATCTTTCGAGTGACCCGGGCGCGCAGCGGGGCCACGGCGCCGGAGTCGACGGGCACGTCCCACTGTGCGATCCGCTCGGGGTCGAGCACCCGGGCGCGGGCCACCAGCAGCGCGACGTCGTCGCTGGGTTCGGCGGGCACCAGTGTGCCGAGTACCGCCCGGCAGGTGTCCTCCGGGGATCGGCCGGGGTGCCCGGTCAGTGCCTCGTGGAGGAGGGCGAGACCGTCGTCGATGTCGCGCTCGCGGTCCTCCACGAGTCCGTCGGTGTACAGGACGAGCCGACTGTCGGGGGGCAGCCGCAGCTCGGCCGTCTCGAACGGTGCGCCGCCCAGACCGAGCGGCAGTCCGACGGGCACGTCCGGGTACTCGACGGTGCCGTCCGGCAGCACCAGAGCGGGTCCCGGATGACCCGCCCGGGCGATGGTGCAGCGGCCGGAGACGGAGTCGTAGATGGCGTACAGGCAGGTCGCTCCGGTGACCATCGCGCCGTTGCCCTCGGCCGTCTGGTCCTGGTCGATCCTGTCGACCAGTTCGTCCAGGTGCGCCAGCAGCTCCTCGGGGGCCAGATCGAGGGAGGAGAAGTTGAGCACTGCCGTGCGCAGCCGGCCCATCGTCGCCGCCGCGTGCAGCCCGTGGCCCACCACGTCGCCCACCACCAGCGCCACCCGCGCGCCGGGCAGCGGGATGACGTCGAACCAGTCACCGCCCACCCCGGCCCTGGTGGGTCGGTAGCGGGACGCCACCTCCAGGGCGTCCTGCTCGGGCAGCCCGCGGGGCAGCAGGCTGCGCTGCAGGGTGACCGCCATGGCGTTTTCACGGGTGTAGCGGCGGGCGTTGTCGATACTGACCGCGGCGCGTGCCGTCAGCTCCTCGGCGAAGGCCAGGTCCTCCTCGCCGTAGGGCTCGCTCTGATCGGTGCGCCAGAATTCCACGGCGCCCAGCACCACACCGCGGGCCCGCAGCGGGGTGCTGATCAGTGAGCGGATGCCGTACTCCAGGGTCCGTCGGCCGCGTTCGGGGTTCTGCGCCAGCCAGCCGTGCGCCTCGCGCAGGTCGGCTTCCAGGACGGCCTGTCCGCTGTCCTCCACGGCCTTGCCGGGCACCGTCTCGACGGTCCGGATGACCTCGCCCACCGGGAGAAGGGGCGGGTCGTCGCGGACGCCGCTCATCGCCGTACGGCGCATATCGGTGCGCGCGGCCGACGGCTCCTCACCGCGCAGCACCGGGTCCAGCAGTTCCACGGTGGCGAATTCGGCGAACCGGGGCACGGCCACCTCGGTCAGCTCCTCGGCGGTACGGACCACATCCAGCGTGGTGCCGACCCGTACCCCGGCCTCGTACAGCAGCCGCAACCGCTCCCGTGCCCCCTCCGCGCGGCCTTCCAGGGCGTGCAGTTCGGTGGTGTCCCGGAGGGTGGCCACCCGGCCCGGTGCCCCTTCCCCGCTGCGGGCGGAGCGGACGTTGACGGCCAGCAGTCTGCCCTTGGCCAGATGCACCTCGTCCGAGGCGGTGCGTCCCGACGCCAGCAGCCCCACCATGCCCGCGCTCAGGCCCACCTGGTCGACACGGCGCCCCTCCACGTCCTCGGGCAGCTCCAGCAGCCGCCGGGCCTCGCTGTTGACGAGCATCAGACGTCCACCGTCGTCGAGGATGAGCACGCCCTCCCGGACGGCGTGCAGCACCGCGTCGTGGTGCTCGTACATGCGGGTCATCTCTTCCGGACCCAGGCCGTGGGTCTGGCGCCGCAGTCTTCTGCTCACCAGCGCGGAGCTGCCCGAGGCGAGGGCGAGTGCGCCGACGGCCGACATGAGCAGTACGGGCAGTTGTTTCTTCACCCCCTCGTTCACCTGCGACACCGTGACCCCCGTGGACACCAGCCCGGCGAGGGTGCCGTCCGGCCGGGTGACGGGGACGGCGGAGTTCACGGTCATGCCCGGTGCCGCCTGGAGGGTCTCGATGGTGGAGCGACCCTCGCGGGCCTCCCGGACCGCCTTCTTGTACGGCCCGATGACGCGCTTGCCGATCAGGCGGGGGTCCGGTGCCGTGACCCTGATTCCGTTCGGCTTCCAGACGACCACATAGGAGACATCGGCCGTCTTCCGCAGCGCCTCCGCACGTGGCTGGAGCTTTGCGGTCGGGTCCCGGACGTCCAGGCTTCGCACCACATCCGGTGACTGTGCGAAGGTCGTGGCCACGGCGACGGCTTGGTTGCTGGCCTGGCGGGTGCTGGCCCACCGGGCGTGCAGCACGAAGGCCACCACCACGGCGATCATGAGCAGCACGATGACCGCCACCTGGAGGACGAAGACCTCGCCCGCGACGGTGCGGGGACCGAACCGGAACCGGAAGCGGCGCGCGGGTTGCGGTGGCTGTCCGGCATCGGGGGACATGCCGGGGGACGGGGTGCTCTCTGCTCCTGGGCCCAGGCGTTGTGCTTTTGAGTCCTGGCGTTGGGCTCCTGAGTCCTGGCGTTCTGCGCCTGAGCCCTGGCGGGAGCGCGGGGAGGTGGGAGGCACTCGGCGGTGCCGTTCACGCCGAGCCGATCGGCGCCCGAAGAGTCCGCGCATGCCCCTTTTCTAGCAGTTCCGGGCATGGCGAGCCTCCGTCGACTCGAGCCTTCGCCCGCCAGGAGAAAGGGTCTTGTCAAGAATCCAGGATTCTGGTTACTGTTCCTTCGTGAACGGTTACGACGAGCGGTTCCTGACCCGCAACGGCCTGGCGGCCCGCCAGCTCGCGCTCCTCCTGCTGGAGTACGAACCGGAGACGCGGCTGCCCCGGGTGCGGGACTTCGCCGAGGAGCTGGGCTGCGGCAACGGCACCGTGCAGGCCGCACTGCGGCTGCTGGAGGAGGCCGGGGCGATCGAGACCGCGGCGCGCGGCCATCTGGGCACCTTCCTCGTCCGCTCGGACCGCTCGGTCCTGTGGCGGCTCTCCGGTCTCGGCACGCTGCTCGCCGCGATGCCACTGCCCTACTCCCGCCGCTACGAGGGCCTGGCCACCGGTCTGCGCGCCGCGTTCGACGACGCGGGGACGCCGTTCGCCATCACCTTCATGCGCGGCGCGGGAAGCCGGGCCACAGCGCTGCTCGAGGGCAAGGCCGACCTTGTCGTGCTCTCCCGCTTCGCCGCCGACCGCCTGATCGAGGAGTATCCGGAGGACCTGTCGCTGGTGGTCGACCTCGGCCCTACCACCTATGTCGGAGCCCACGGGGTGCTGCTGCGCGAGGGGGGCTCGCTTGACGCACCGGGGCTGCGCGTCGCGGTCGACCATGCCTCGGAGGACCAGCGGATGCTCGCAGAGCGGGCGTTCGCAGAGCGGGACGACGTCGAGTGGATCGAGTGCTCGTACATGCAGCTGCCCGATCTGCTGGCGCAGAACAAGGCGGACGCCACCGTCTGGAATCTCGACGAGGTGCAGGGCCGGATCGACGCGGGTATCGACGTGCTGCCGCTCGGCGACGAGATAACGCGTGATCTGTCCCTGCGGAACTCCAGCGCGGCGGTCATCGGCAGAGCCGAGAGCGTGGCCGCACTGCACGCCATACGGGACGCCATCGACCCCGGCCGGGTGACGGAGCTTCAGTCAGCGGTCGTACGAGGAGACCGGATGCCCTCGTACTGACCACCGACGGGCCCGCCGTCCCCAGGGAGCCCGCGCACGGCCCGAGCCGGCCGGGTCCGGGCCGCCGTGAGAATCCAGAATCCCGACTTCTGTCGCCCGTCGAGGAGAACGCCAGTGGACGACCAACTCGCACTCCGCATCCAGCTCTTCCGCGAGGGCGGCCAAATCCAGCCCGAGGTGGTCGACTTCGTGGCGGCCGAGCTGTCGGCGCTCGCCGACGAGGGCGCTCCGGTGACGGAGGAGACGGCAGGCATGCTGACGAGCCATCTGGTCATGGCCCTCACCCGGCTGCTCAAGGGCGAGTCCATCGAGAAGTTCGAGACCGACGAGCAGGTTGCCGCAGAGCTGGCCGACCATCCGGCCGCCGTCGAGCGCGCCCGCCGTACCGCCGCCCGCGCCGAGACGCAGTTGGGCGCCACGCTGCCCGACTCCGAGATCAACTTCCTGGCCCTGCATCTGGCCGTCCTGGCCCAGCGAGTGTCCGGCTGATCCGTCCTGACATCCCGACGCTATTCACCGCCGCCCCCACCACGTCCCGTCCCCGACACGTCGGGCCAGGCACAACCACCGGGCCCCGCAGCACAGATGAGAGGCACCCAGCCATGACGAAGATCCTCACCGGCGGAGTCGGCAAGACCGAGGTCGCGAGCGCCGTCCAAGCGCTCGGTCTGGACGGGGTCGAAGTTGCTGTCTCCAGCGACATGGACGCCGCGATGAAGCTCCGCTCCGGCCAGGCCGACTACTTCTTCGGCACCTGCCATACCGGTGCGGGGGCCTCCCTTGGCGTGCTCGTCGGCCTGATGGGGCAGCCCGCCTGCCACACCTTCGGCCGCTCGGTGCCCACACAGGACCAGGTCGCCGCGCTGCTGGCCGACGGCAAGAAGGTCTTCGGCTTCTCCATGGACCAGATCGAGACCATCGCCCCCCTGCTCGGCCGCGCCGTCGCCGCGCGTGCCTGACCGGGTTCCGGCGCAGACATCCCGGGCGTGAAGGAGCAACCCCCGTGAGTACCGTGAGCACCGCCGGCAGTCAGCTGGCAGCAAACGCCGGACTGGACTTCTCGCTGCCGCAGCAGCTGACCGTGATCCTCCTGTGCGCGCTGACCGCGTTCATCTCGCACATGGCGCTGGCCGTCTTCAACGACGGAGTGCGCCCGTTCATGCTGGACTTCATCCACGGGCGGACCACCCGCTCGGCCACCGCGGCGGTCTCCTTCGGGCTCTCCGCCGGTTTCATCTTCGGACTCGGCGCACCGATGGCGCTCTCCTCCGGCGTCCTCAACCCGTGGCTGCTCTTCCTGCCCACCGACATCCTGGGCCTGCTGGCACCGAAGAAGTGGCTCGCACCGCTGCTGGGCGCCGGCTGGGGCGCGGTGGTCGTCTTCGGCCTCAACGGCGCCAACGAGGTGGCGCACGACCTGCCCGTCGACTTCCTGACGGCCATGCAGCAGATGTCGACGCCGATCCTCTTCCTGTTCACGCTCTTCCCGGTGCTGGCCATCACCAAGCAGTTCGGGCGCGCCTGGGGCGGGGTGGCGGGCGTCGTCGAACTCGCCCTCGTCGTCATGACGATGAAGCTGTGGCCCGACATGTTCGCGGGCGCCCTCGCCATGGCCGTCGGCGTGCTGCTGCTGATCGGGCTCGCCGTCCGCCGCGACCTGGTCCAGCGCAAGGCGGACCGCGAGGCCGAGGCCGCCTCGGGAGCCGCCGCCTCGGAAGGCCCGCCCGAGGACGACCCGATGGCCTCCCTCTTCAGCACCAGCGCCGCCCGGCTGCGCCGCCATCTGCCGCTGTTCATGGTGCTTGGCGCGGGGATCTGCATGCTCGCGCAGATGCACATATTCGGCGGCGGCGAGGCCACCAGCTTCCTGATAGCCAAGGGCAATATCTCCGAGGCGGCGCAGGTCGACTTCTACCGCTTCTTCGGCTTCATCCCACTGATCGCGACAACGGCGCTCGCCTCGGGTGCCTACGGCATCGTCGGTTTCACGATCGTCTACCCGATCGGCTATCTGCTGCCGAACCCGGTGCTCGCGGCGATAGTTGGGGCGGTCGTCTTCGCCCTCGAAGTCCTGGCCCTGTCCTCCATCGGCAAGCTCCTCGGCAAGCTGCCCAGCGTCCGCGACTCCTCCGAGCACTTGCGCAAGGCCATCACCGAGACCCTCCTCCTGGCCATCCTGTTCGGCTCGCTGATGGCGGCCAATGCGATGGGCGCCGGGCTCGGCATCCTCATCGTCGGCGGGCTCTATCTGCTCAACGAGGTGATGGGCCGCCCCGTCGTCCGGATGGCGGCGGCACCCGCGGCGGTGCTTGTCGGCGGCGTCCTGCTCAACGTCCTCTACTGGCTCGACCTGTTCACCCCCGTCAAGGGCTGACCTCCAGCTCTTGAGCCACCCCCGTCAGGGCTGAGGCCGCGCTGCCACCTGCCACCCAGGAAGGCCCCCATGAGTTGGAGCACCCCCCACGGCACCGCCCCCCACGGCACCACTCCCTACGGTCCCGAGCCACTGCTGCACACCGTCGCAGGGCCCCTGCCCGCGGCGGCCGTGCGCGGTCCGGCCCTCGCTCATGAGCATCTGGTCCTGGACCTGGACCTCAAGGGCGACGGTGCCGCCGTCCTGGACGCGCGGCGGCACGGGCCTGCCGTCAGCCGCGAACTGACCGAGCTTCGCGAGGAGTTCGGCCTCTCCCTCGTCATCGAGCTGACCTGCCGGGGCATGGGCCGCGATCCGGGCACGCTCGCCAGGATCGCCGAGGAAAGCGGAGTGGCCGTCGTCGCCGCGACCGGGTGGTACTACGAGCCCTTCCACCCGGTGGCGGACCTGGCGGGGGCCTCGGTCGAACAGCTCGCCGCCGACCTGGAGAGGGAGATCCGCGACGGCATCGCCGGCCCCGACGGCACGCCGACCGGGATCCGCCCGGGCGTACTCGGCGAGCTGGGCAGCCACGGCGAGGTGCCCAGCGGGCCGGAGACCCGAGTGCTGCGGGCCGCGGCGCGCGCAGCCGTGGCCACCGGGCTGTCCGTGGCCACTCACGCCCAACTCGGCCACGGCGGACTCGCCCAGTTCGAGCTGCTGACCGGCGCGGGTCTGGCCCCGCACCGGATCTGTGTCGGGCACCAGGACCTCCTCACCGCACCGGCCGTGCACCGGCGGCTCGCCGAGGCGGGCGCGTACGTGGCATTCGACACCGTCGGCAAGGAGAGCTACCAGAGCGACGACGTGCGGCTGCGGCTGCTCCTCGCGCTGCTGGAGGCCGGGCATGCCGACCGGGCGCTGCTCAGTTGCGACATCTCCCGGCACGGCTATCTGCGGACCGAGGGCGGCCAGGGCTACGGCCACCTGTTCCGCTCCTTCCTCCCCGCCGCCCGCGCCGCGGGCGTGGACGAGGACCTGATCGACCTGATGACCCGGCGCAACCCGCTGCGCTTCCTGACCGGCGCCGGCCCGGAGGAGATCTGAGATGGCCAAGACGGCAGCCACCCCGCCGACGCCCTCCCGACCGGGCGGCTCTGGACCCAACAGCCCCAGCCCGGCCGGCGCCCGGCCGGTGCCTCCGCCGCTGCCCCGTACGTTCCCGTTGGCCACCGTCCCCGTGGAGGAGGCGGTCACCCGGCAGTTCCGGCTGCTGGAGGCCACCGCCGCGCACTTCGCCGGGGAGGAGCTGTTCGCCGCCGACGCCGGCGTGGTGCCGGGACTCGGGCGGCCTCGGACCACCGCACGGGTCGAGGCGGTGCTGGCCGAGTACTTCGGCGCCGAGGACGCGGCGCTCGTGCAAGGCGCGGGCACCGGCGCGATCCGTGCCGCGCTGAGCGCCGCCGTCGGGCCGGGCGAGCCGCTGCTCATCCACCGGGCACCCGTCTACCGCTCCACCGCCGTCACCCTGCGCGGGCTGGGCGTCGAGACGGCAGAGGCCGACTTCAACGACCTCGACGCGCTGCGGACCGCGCTCGCCTCCGGCCGCTTCCGCTGGGCGTACGTGCAGCACACCCGGCAGCGGCTCGCTGATTCCTACGACCCCGCCGAGGTACTGGCCGTCTGTCGGCGGGCCGGGGTCCGCACGCTCACCGACGACAACTACGCCGTCTTCCGGGTGCCAGCCTCCGGGGTCGAACTGGGCGCGGACGCCTCCTGCTTCTCGCTGTTCAAGCTGCACGGTCCGGAAGGCGTCGGCGCCGTCGTCGGCGCTGCCGACCTGATCGCCCGGGTGCGCGCCGACAACTACTCGGGCGGCGGCCAGGTCCAGGGCCACCAGGCGCTCGAAGCGCTGCGTGCCCTCACCCATGTGCCGGTGATGTGGGCCGTCCAGTCCCGCGTCGGCACCGAGGTCGCCGAGCGCCTCGCCGCCGGGGAGGTGCCCGGAGTCGCCGATGTACGCCTCGCCAACGCGCAGGACAGATGCGTGCTCGTCCAGCTGGAGAGACCTGTCGCCGAGCAACTCCCCGAGGTGGCAGCGCGGTTCGGTGCGGCGCCGTTTCCGGTGGGCTCCAACTCCCGGTACGAGATCGCGCCGCTCTTCTACCGCATGTCCAGCTCGGCCCTGGACGATGCGCCGGAGCTCGCCGACTGGGTCATCCGCGTCAACCCGATGCGGGCGGGCGCCGATCTCGTCCTCGACATCCTGCGCCGCTCCCTGGCCGCGCTGAGCGACGAACCGACCGCCGCCGAACAGTCGGACGCCGACCAACCAACTGCTGGAGACCTCGCCGCGGAGCACCCCGCCGCGCAGCAACCGGCTACCGAAGCACCACCGTACGAAGCACTACCGCACGATGCGCCCCCGCACGAAGCACAGAAACACCGCACAAAGGACTGAAGTGTTCCTCGACAGCCTCCTCGCCCGCAATCCGGGGCTCGCCGACACCGCGGCCGACCTCCATCGGCGCGGCGAGATCCCACCCGACACCTACGTCATGGACCTGGACGCCGTCGCGGAGAACGCCGCCCTCCTCGCACGCGAGGCCGAACGCCTCGGCCTGTCCCTGTGGTTCGTCGTCAAGCAGCTGGGCCGCAACCCGGAGCTGATCCGCGCCGTCTCCCGCGCCATTCCCTCCTTCGCGGCCATCGATCCAGCCGAGGCCCGCACGCTGTACGCGGCAGGAGCCCGTGCCGGAAACCTCGGCCACCTCGTGCAGATCCCGCACCGTGCGCTGCCGGAGATGCTCGGCTGGCGGCCGGAGGCCGTCACGGTCTTCGACCTCGCCAACGCGCGCGCCGTCTCCACGGCGGCCGAGCGCCTCGGACTCGTCCAGGAGGTACTGGTCAGGCTGGAAGGCGCGGACGGATCGGTCTACCCCGGACAGGAAGGCGGCGTCCCGCTGTATGCGCTCGACGCCTTCGCCGCCGAGGCCGAGCGGCTGCCGGGGATCAGGATCGCGGGCGTCACCGCGTTCCCCTGCGTCCTGTGCGATCCGAAGACCGGTGCCCCGGTCCCCACCCCCTCCTTCGACCTCGCCCTCAAGGCCCGCGAACTGCTCGCCGCACGCGGGCACCAGCACCTCAAGCTCAGCGCCCCCAGTGCCACCTCCATGGCCAGCCTGCCGCTGCTGGCCCGGCTCGGTGCCACCCATGGCGAGCCCGGCCACGCCCTGACCGGCACCACTCCGCTGCACGCACTCGACGCCGACCAGCCCGAGCGGCCCGCGTACGTCTATGTGACGGAGGTGGCGCACACGCTGGCCGACGGGCGTCCCGCGGTGTTCGGCGGCGGGTTCTACCCGCGCGCCCGCATCACCTCCGCGCTGCTGCCCCGTACCGGCCGACGCCTGTCCGTGCAGGGTGTGCCCGCGGAGAACATCGACTACTACCGGCTGCTGGCCGCGCCCCGGGACGGCGGGCAGGTGCAGGCCGGTGACACAGCGCTGCTGGCGTTCCGTACGCAGATCTTCGTGACCCGCTCCACGGTCGCGGTGGTGGCCGGCCTCTCGTCCGGAAAGCCACGGCTGACGGGGCTGTACGACGCACATGGGAGGGCGCTGTGACAGGGGACGCGTACGGCCGGGGGCGCGCCGTCATCGTCGTCGTCGACGGGTTCGGCATCGGCGCCATGCCGGACGCCGGGGCGCTGCGCCCAGGCGACGCTGCCGCCGACACCTGCGGCCATGTGCTCGACCACGCCCGCGAGGCACTCGGACGGCCGCTGCGGCTGCCGGTGTTCGGGGCGCTGGGCCTCGGCCTGGTCCACCCGCATCCCGACCTCGCCCGCGGTACCCGGCTGCCGGTCGCGGCGGGCCGGGCCGCGCTCGGCTACCCCGGTGCCGACACATTCGCCGGCCACCAGACGATGATGGGCGCGGACTTCAGCCGGGTGACGGTCGCCCGCCTCGGCGACCACGTGGAAGAAGTCGGCGCGGCACTGCGTGCGGCAGGCCACCGGGTGGAGCTCCTGGACGGCAGACCGCTGCTGCTGGTCGACGGGGGTGTGCTGGTGCACGACAACCTCGAGGCGGACCCCGGCATCAACTGGAACGCCTCGGCCCGGCTGGACGACGTCGGCTTCGACGGCATTCTCACCGTCGCCCGTACGGTGCGTGCGGTGGCGCCCGTCGCCCGGGTCATCGCGGTCGGCGGCCACGCGGACGGCCCGCTGCGCCGGTTCGTCCGCGACGGGGACGGCGGAACGGTGGGCCTGGACACCCCGGCGAGCGGCTTCTACCGCAACGGCGGCCTCCAGGTGCAGCACCTGGGCGTGGAGCTGGACCACACCCGCCAGCTTCCCGAACTGGCGGCCCGGGCCGGAATCCCGGTGACGCTCGTCGGCAAGGCCGCGGACATCCTGGCGTGCGAGACGGCCGTCCGCCGCCCCGCGGTGCCCACCGCCGACGTCCTCGCCCACACCGCGGAGGCGGTCCGCGCGCCCGGCGAGTCACTGGTCGTCGCCAATGTCCAGGAGAGCGACCTGGCAGGCCACCAGCGGGATGCGGAGCGGTATGCACGCATCCTGGAGCAGGTCGACGCGGGCCTGGCCGCGCTGGTCGCGCTGCTGGACCGGCCCGGCGACCGCCTCGTCGTCACCGGCGACCACGGCAACGACCCGACGATCGGACACGCCTATCACACCCGCGAGTACGTGCCGTTGCTCATCCACCGTCCCGATGCGTCCGGCGTGGAGCTGCTGCCGGACACCGACAGCCTGGCCGACGTGGGGGCCACAGCGGCCGCGGCGCTGGGGCTCGATCCCGCGGGCCTCGCCAACGGGAGGCGGATAGCGGAGCGCGCGGCAGCCTGAGCGATCATGGGTGCGGAGTCCGTGCAGGACCGCGGCCCCAGGAACAGCAGTACCGCCGCTCAAGCAGTACCGCCGCCCCAGAAGCAGCACCGCCGCCCAAGGAAAGGACCGCGAACGTCGTGCGCACAGTGAACCTTCCCTCCGGTACGCCCGTCCCGGCGCTCGGCCAGGGCACCTGGCACATGGGCGACGCTTCCTCCCGGCGCACCCAAGAGCTGGAAGCGCTGCGCGCCGGTATCGACCTGGGCATGACGCTCATCGACACGGCCGAAATGTACGGCAGCGGCGCCGCCGAGGAGTTGGTCGGCGAAGCCGTCAAGGGGCGCCGGGACGAGGTCTTCCTGGTCAGCAAGGTGTTGCCGTCCAACGCCGACCGGCGCGGCACCGTCGAAGCCTGCCGGGCGAGCCTCCGCCGCCTGGGTACCGACCGCATCGATCTGTATCTGCTGCACTGGCGCGGCGGCGTCCCGCTGGCGGAGACCGTCGAGGCACTGGAAGTGCTGGTCCGCGAGGGAGACATCCGCTTCTGGGGCGTCAGCAACCTCGACACCGACGACCTCGCCGACCTGCCCGAGGGAGCGGTGCCCGCCACCGACCAGGTGCTCTACAACCTCACCCGGCGCGGCCCCGAGTTCGATCTGCTGCCCCGCTGCCGCGAGCTGTCGGTGCCCGTGATGGCCTACTCGCCCGTGGAGCAGGGGCGGCTGCTGGACCACCCTGCGCTGCGTACCGTCGCCGACGCGCACGGGGCCACCCCCGCGCAGGTGGCGCTGGCCTGGGTGCTGCGGCACGGCGACGTGATCGCGATCCCCAAGGCTGCGTCGCGCGCCCACGTGGAGGAGAACCGGGCGGCGGCCGACCTGCAGCTCACCGCGGAGGACCTGGCCGCGCTGGACGAGGCGTTCCCGCCCCCGGCCCGCAAGCGCCCGCTGGAGATCCTCTGAGGCGCCGTACGACGACGCCTGGGGCGCCCGGCGCGGTAAATCGCTGGCAAGAAGCGGCCCGCTGCGGCGACCCTGGGCGCGTGTCAGAACCACCCAAGTACCAGATACGCGCCGCGCATACGGCGTCCACCGTCACCGTCTACCAGGCGTACGCGCCCCGGCTCGGTCTGCCCGCGGCCCGTGACGGGCGGTTCCCGGCGGCGTGGAAGCGGGACCGGATGACCTGGATCAAGCCGTCCTTCCTGTGGATGATGTACCGCTGCGGCTGGGGCACCAAGCAGGACCAGGAGACCGTCCTCGCCGTCGAGATCACCCGCGAGGGCTTCGAGTGGGCACTGCGTCATGCCTGCCTGTCGCACTACGTCGCCGACCGGCACGCCGACCACGCTGCGTGGAAGCGGCAGTTGCGGCAGTCGCCGGCCCGGGTCCAGTGGGATCCCGAGCGCGATCTGCACCTGCGTCCGCTGCCGCACCGCTCCCTCCAGCTCGGTCTGGCGGGTGAGGCAGCACGTCGGTACGCCGACGAGTGGACGGTCTCCCTCACCGATGTCACTCCGCTCGCCCACCAGGTGCACGCCGCCGTACGGGACGGCGACCTGGACGCGGCCCGCGCCCTGCTGCCCGCCGAACCGCCCTACCCGGCAGGCCCCGACCTCATCGGCCATCTGGCGGCCTGAGCCCGCCCCGCCGCCGGGCCCCGAGCCGGGTCAGTCGATGAAGTAGTTCCAGAAGACGCCGACTTCGGTTTCCGAGGCCGCAAGGACGCCCACGTCCATGAGGTAGCCGTTCCGCTGCGCGTCGGGGTGCCCGAAGCAGGAGACGGCGAAGCTCCGGCGGCACCGCTCGCCGTCCCCGACGGGCCCCTGGCTGCCGGGAAACTCCTCGCCGAGCAGTTCCTCGTTGGTGGCGAACTCCGCCGACGGGCCGAACCGGGCGAGGACGGTACGGGCCGCCGTATGCAGCTCGTCGAGCAGTCCCGGGCGGCCGTCCCCGGACGGAATCCGCGCGAGGTTGCCGTACTCGGCGCACTGGTACGTCAACAGCGCGGCGGCCTCGTGCGGCGTGACCAGCTCCAGGTGGTGGTTGAGATGGTGCTCGTCCACTTGGTCGAGCGGGTAGTACGGGGTGTGACGGGTGCGCTCGGCGCTTCCCGTGTGCAGGTCGATGTTCCGCCAGCCGCGCGGGTCGCGGGTCCTGAGCTGCAGCACCGCCGCAGCGTCCCGCAACCAGTCCGGGTGCTCCCGGGGCCCCACAGCGGCCAGCCACAACCGGAGGGTGCCCAGGGAACTTTCCCAGGCGACGGCATCCGGGGGCGGACCGAAAGAGGGCGAGGCCATAGGGGGACTCTAAGCCGTGTCCGACGTGTCTTGCGTACCCGGCAGAGTGGGCAGCAGCACTGAGACGCGCCCCGTCAGGGGCGGGGGAACCGCGCGATCAACCACAGTTCACCCGCAGACCGCAAGCGACACGCAGGGGCACCTCCTCACCGGAACATCAGAGAGGGCCTAACCCTGGCGCTGCCCCGTACGCCCTCCCGCCGGGAAGGAGCGGGGGCCGCGGCCCTGGGGAGCGAGGACCTCGACCATCTCGGCGAGGTCGTCGCAGGCGGCGGCGATCCTGCGGTGGGTGTTGCGCTTCTCGGCGGTGACGGCGGCCAGCAGCAGCGTGGTCAGTGCCGCGGAGCCGTTGAGGGCCTGGAGGGTGACCATGTCCGTGATCAGATCCTGCCGGGCGAAGATCCCGGTCCGGTCGGTGGCGGCGGCGGTCGCGGCGATGGCGAGGATGGTCGTACTCACCGCGCAGCCTGCCAGTTGGAACCGCAGCGCCGCCCACACCAGCAGCGGGAAGACCAGGAACAGCAGGTCGACCGGGGCCCGGGTCACCACGATCGCCAGTACGGTGATCGCCGCGGCCAGGCCCACCGCCTCCGCCGCCTGTCCCCAGCTGCGCGGCCGGCCCAGCGTGGGCAGCGACAGCAGCAGCGGCGTGACGACCAGTACCCCCACTGCGTCGCCGGCCCACCACGCCGACCAGACCGGCCAGAACTCGGACAGCGTGAGATGGTTGCCCGCGACCAGCATCAGACAGCCCACGGTCGCGCTGACCAGCATGCCGAGGAACGCGCCGAGGAAGACCAGGCTCACCCCGTCCCGGAGCCGGTCGACCTGTTCGCGGAACCGTACGCGGCGCAGCAGAAGGCAGGCGATGAGGGGCGCGAGGGTGCTGCCCGCGACGGATCCCATCGCCGTCCAGCTCAGTGGCCCCATGTAGAGGAGCACCAGCAGCGCACCGAGCGCCACCCCCGGCCACACCCGCAGCCCGAAGTAGAGCAGGCCGGCGAGGGCGATACCGGTCGGCGGCCAGAACGGGGTGACGACCGCACCCTCGACCGCCACCTTCCACAGCAGGCCGAGCCGCCCGCCCGCGTAGTAGCACAGGGCGAGGACGACGAGGCGCAGAACGTACGCAGCGAACAGGCTCCCCCTGGCGCCCGCGGGCAGTGGCCCGGCCGGGGGAGGGGAGGGTTGCGGTGTCCGGTCCGCCGTCGCATCGCTGGGTGCCACATCGTTCATCAGACAACGCCGGGCGCCGCGTCGGCCGTCTGACACGCCTCCGGCCCGTCATAGCTGAGCACCAGGACGGCCGCGTCGTCGGTGTGGCCGGTCTGTTCCGCCACCTCCATGACGCGGTCCGCGAGTACCTCGGGGTCCTCGCGGACGCCGTCCCGGAGCACCTGCGCCACCTGGGCCAGGCCCTCCTCCAGCGGGAACCTGGGCCCCTCCACCACCCCGTCGGTCAGCAGCGCCAGGGCGCCGGGCAGGGTCAAGCGGTACTCGGTGACGGTGTAGGTCTGGCCCTCCATGACGGCCAGCGGCAGACCGATCTCGTCCGGGGGGTGGTCGATGACACCGCCCACCCCGTCGGCCCGCGCCCACACGGCGCCGGTGTGCCCGGCACGCGCGGTGTGCACGCTCCAGTTGCGCGGGTCGAAGCGCAGGAAGACGCAGGTGGCGAAGAGCGGGTTGTCGGTGGCCGCAAGCAGTTCGTTGGCCGTGTGCAGGACTTCGCCCGGGTCCGTGGTGCCCATGGCGGCCACGGCGCGCAGCGCGATCCGTACCTGGCCCATATAGGCGGCGGCCTCCACGTCGTGCCCCTGCACATCGCCCACGGAGAAACCGAGCGTCCCGTCGGAGAGCCGGAAGCCGTCGTACCAGTCGCCCCCGATGTCCAGGCCGTTGCGTGCCGGTGCGTAGCGGGCCGCGACGCGCAGCCCCGGCGCGGTCGGCAGCCGGGAGGGCAGCATGCCGCGCTGCAGGGCCTCGGCCAGTTCGACCCGGGCGCGCTGGACCTCGACCTCTTCCCGGACCCTGGCGGTGAGCCGCCCGAGCTGCGAGAGCAGATCGTCGGCGCTCGCCGGCCGCGCATGACGGTGCCGACCACCCATGTCACGAGCGTAGCCGCGCGCCGGTGCCACCGCCCGACGAGCGCGTACGCCCAGGGCCTGTCCTGGCCCGTGATGCAGTGGGGTCGCTCCGATGGTCGGCTCTCGCATGACCGTACGCCAGTACGAATCGGGCTGACGAGGGACTATGCCCAACTCGCCCCGTACGTACGGTAGTCGTGCGCATACTTGCCGCATGCACGGAGAGCGTGACGCGATGGATCAGGTACCGGCCTACCGGACGATCAGGGTGGCACCGCTGGCGGAACCGGTGGCCGCCATGGCGGACGAGGAAGCGTGGCGGGCACGGGAGCGCTACCCCGTGCTGATGGGTTTCCGGCCCGTCTTCGGCCTGGCAAGGGAACGGACGGAGAGCGAGGGCTGCGGCTGGCAGCTGCTGCCGTACTTCGGCTCGCCCACCCCGCAGAGCGCCCGGGACGGACTGGGTTCGCATCTGCGGCGCCGCGCCCATGAGGCGAAGGAAGCGGGCGACGAGGAGACCCGCGCCGCCTGCCAGGCGGCTGCCGAGCGCATCGACTGGGAGCCCCTGGACGAGCTGACCGTGCTGGGCGAGCGCTATCGCGTCGTACGCGCCGAGAACGTCATCCGCTCCGGACCCGAGGGCCCCGAGCCGCCCCGCCCCTCCGACGCCGACCCGGCGGAACCGGGTGAGGCGAACCGGCTGCCCGACCGCACCCAGGGCTTCGTCCTGGACGCCGCGGTACCCACCGGCCCCTCCGAGGGCATCCTCAAGGCCGAGCTGCTCGCGCTCGCCCACCGCGAGGGCGACGACCCACAGGTCCGTGAGGACGCCCGGCGGGCGGCCGTCAGCCATCCTGGCGGAGTGCTGCTGCCGCCCGCGTTCCTCTTCGCCGAGGAAGAGGGCGGCGCCTGGCGCTCGGAGACCGGCGACAGCGACACCCCGCAGGAGGCCCGCGACGCCCTCACCATGCTGCTGCGCGTTCTGGCGCCCGCCATGCACGGGCTGGACGAGGCCACCCGCACCGTCTACAAGGAGGCCGCCGACCGGCTCGACGCGGAGCGCGGCGTCGAGCTCCGCTTCGCGGGCCGCCATCTGCGGCTCGTCCGCGTCGAACGGTTCGTCCGGATCGGCCCCGACGGTCCGGAGGGCCCCCGCCCCAGCGACTACGACCCGGACGAACCGGTCATGGTGCAGGAGGAGCGGATGCGCGCCGAGGGCTGGGATCCGGACGCGGAGGAGGAGCAGGAGGACGACGACCCCGAGCTGACGGCTCGCCTGGGACTGCTGGACCAGCTCACGAAGGAGGAACTGGCCCGCCGCCGGCACGGCAGCGCCGGCCGCGGATAGGGCTTTCCCGGCATGAGGGCTGCGCCCCGTAAGGGGCGCGGGGACCTGCGCGACAAGCCAAGACATACCCGCAGTCCGCCGAAGCCGGGCAGCGGCACCCCCTCACCGGGCCATGGAAGCGGCACTCTCCAAAGAGGCGGCCAGCCGTGATCGGCGCCGTCCGTACGCCGCGTACACCAACGCCCCGACCGCCACAAAGCCCGCGAACTGGATCCAGGCCAACCGCGGCAGACCCGCCATCAGATACAGGCTGAAGCCCACCCCCAGCAGCGGCGCCACCGGGTACAACGGCACCCGGAACCTGCGCTGGAGCCCGGGGTGGGAGCGGCGCAGAGCAATAACGCAGACGTTCACCACGGCCATGATCGCCAGCGTGCCGATCACCGTCATGTCCAGCACCACGTCCAGCGGCACCACGGCAGCCGGGACGGCGAAGACGGCCGCGACGATCCAGGTGTTGGCGACCGGCGTCGAGGTCTTCGGCGAGACCCGCTCGAACACCCGTGGCACCAGCCCGTCCCGCGACATCGCCAGCAGGATCCGTGTCTGCCCGTACATCACGGCCAGCACCACCGAGGCGATGGCCACCACGGCGCCCAGCGCTATCACGGTCGAGCCGAAGGCCGAGCCGGTGGCGTGGTCGACGATCAGCGAGAGCGCGGCGGGCTTGCCGCCGACCTGCTCCCACGGCATCGCGCCGATCGCCGCAACCGACACCAGGCAGTAGAGCAGCGCCACACAGCCGATGGTCACCATGATGGCCAGCGGGATGTTCCTGCGCGGGTTCTTGACCTCCTCACCGGCGGTGGAGATCGCGTCGAAGCCGATGAAGGAGAAGAAGGCCAGCGAGGCCCCGGCCCCGATGCCGCCGATGCCCTCGGGCGCGAAGGGCGTCAGGTTCCCCGCGTCGTAGGCCGTGAAGGCGATGGCGCAGAAGAGCACCAGGATGCCGACCTTGATCACTGCCATCACGGCCGTGGCCCGCGCACTCTCCCGCACGCCGCGCACCAGCAGCACGGCGGCGAGCAGTATCACGACCACGGCGGGCACGTTGACGACGCCGCCGTGCCCGGGCGCTTCGGCGAGTGCGGCCGGGATGCGCCAGCCGACGGTGTTGTCCAGCAGCTCGTTGAGGTACTGCCCCCACCCGATGGCGACCGCGGAGACGGAGACCCCGTACTCCAGCAGCAGGCACCAGCCCACCAGGAACGCCGCGCGCTCCCCGAGCGAGGCGTAGGTGTAGGAGTAGGAGCTGCCCGAGACCGGGATGGCGCCGCCCAGCTCAGCGACGGAGAAGGCGGTGAAAACGCAGGTCACAGCGGCCAGGAGGAACGAGACCAGGACGGCGGGCCCGGCCTCGGCCACGGTGTCGGACAGGCCGACGAAGATGCCGGTGCCGACGATCGCGCCGATGCCGAAGCACACGAGCTGGAACGGGCCGAGGGTGCGCTTGAGGCCGTGTCCCTCCAGATCGGCGCCGGATTCGGCGACCAGCAGATCGGGGGACTTCAGGCGCAGGCCGGTGCGAGGCATGGGACTTCCAGGGCGGTGCTGGGTGTGCACGGGGTGGTGTGCACACGCGGACGTGCACAAGGGAAGGGCCCGGGCGGTGGCCCGGACCCTTCGAGGTTGGATTTCATCGTAACGGCCGGTTATGCATGATCCCGCAGGTCGCTGTATGACTATGCACACAATGACTAGGTACACACGGAGCGGCCGTACGGCCCCGGTGCCTCAGCCCAGGGAGGTCCCCAGCGTTGCCACCAGGACGGCCTTGATGGTGTGCAGCCGGTTCTCGGCCTGGTCGAAGACGACCGAGTGCTCCGACTCGAACACCTCGTCGGTGACCTCCAGCGAGGTCAGCCCGTGCTGCTCGTGGATTTCCCGGCCGACCGCCGTGCCCAGGTCGTGGAAGGCGGGCAGGCAGTGCAGGAAACGCACCTGCGGGTTCCCGGTTGCCCGCAGCACGTCCATGGTCACCGCGTACGGCCGCAGCAGCGCGATCCGCTCGGCCCACACCTCCTTGGGCTCACCCATCGAGACCCAGACGTCGGTGGCGAGGAAGTCCGCGCCGCGCACGCCCTCCGCCACGTCCTCGGTCAGCGTGATCCGCGCGCCGGTGCGCCCGGCCAGCTCTCGCGCCCGGGCGGTCACCGACTCCTCGGGCCACAGCGAGCGCGGCGCCACGATGCGTACGTCCATGCCCAGCAGCGCGCCCGTGACCAGGTAGGAGTTGCCCATGTTGTTGCGCGCGTCGCCCAGATACGCGTACGAGAGCTCGCCCGGCGCCCGGCCCGGGGCGCCCGGAGCGTGCTCGGTCATGGTGAGAACGTCGGCGAGCATCTGGGTGGGGTGCCACTCGTCGGTCAGCCCGTTGTAGACCGGCACTCCGGCGTACGCAGCCAACTCCTCGACGATCTCCTGTCCGCTGCCGCGGTACTGGATCCCGTCGAACATCCGGCCAAGCACCCGTGCGGTGTCCTTCACCGATTCCTTCGCGCCCACGTGTGAGCCGGAGGGGTCGAGGTAGGTGGTGTGCGCGCCCTGGTCGGCGGCGGCGACCTCGAACGCGCAGCGCGTGCGGGTGGAGGACTTCTCGAAGAGCAGCGCGATGTTGCGCCCCCGCAGCCGCGGGCGCTCGGTGCCCGACTGCTTCTCGGCCTTCAGCTCTGCCGCGAGGGCGACCAGACCGCCGAACTCCTCCGGCGTGAAGTCCAGCTCCTTGAGGAAGTGGCGGCCTGTGAGGTCTGCTGCCATGTGGGCTCCTAGCTCGCGCGCTGACGGGTGCGCCGCAATTATATACAGCCGCTGGAATTCCTATGCGACGGGATCGCGCTCCACCGGGCAGCTCATACAGCGCGGCCCGCCGCGCCCCCGCCCCAGCTCTCCGCCCGGGATCTCCACCACCTCGATGCCCTGCCGCCGCAGATGGGTGTTGGTCGTCACGTTCCTGTCGTACGCGAGGACGACGCCGGGCTCGACGGCCAGCACATTGCAGCCGTCGTCCCACTGCTCCCGCTCCGCGGAGCGCACATCCTGCTTCGGCGTCAGCACCCGGATCCGGTCCAGCCCGAGCGCGGCGGCGATGGCGCGGTGCATGTGCTCGGGCGGGTGGTCGGAGACCTTCAGCTCCGCGTCGCCCGCGCCAGGCTCGATCGTGTACGAGCGGAGCATGCCCAGCCCCTCGTACTGCGTGAAGGTCTCCCCGTCGACCATCGTCAGGACCGTGTCCAGGTGCATGAAGGCACGGCGCTTGGGCATGTCCAGCGCCACGATCGAGCGGGCCGACCCCTGCGCGAACAGGCCGTGGGCCAGCGTCTCCACGGCCTGCGGTGTGGTCCGTTCGCTCATTCCGACCAGCACCGCACCGTTGCCCAGGACCAGTACGTCGCCGCCCTCGATCGTGGCCGGAGAGGCCGACTGTCCCCCCGCCCAGGTGTGGAAGCCGCCGCCTGCCCCGCCCGCCGCGTCCTCTTCGGGTCCGGCGAACAGCGGATGGTGCCGGTAGACGGCTTCGAAGTGGACGGTCTCGCGCTGCCGTGCGGGCCACCGCATCGCGGTGATGCACACCCCGTCGTAGACCCAGGCGGAGGTGTCACGGGTGAAGATGTGATTCGGCAGCGGGGCGAGCAGGAAGTCGTCCCGGTCCATCACATGGAAGCGTACGGAGGCCGGCTCGGCACAGCGGTCCAGATACTCCCGCTTGGTCATGCCCCCGATCAGCGCCTCGGCCAGCTCAGCGGTCGGCAGCCGGTCGAAGGAGTCCCGCAGATGGCCGGTGGCCAGCAGGCCGTACTCCTTCTCGTCGAAGACCCGGTCCAGGACGAGGGCGCGGGCCGCGGGCACCTCCAGCACTTCCGTCAGCAGTTGGCCGAACAGATGTACCTCGACGCCGAGTTCGCGCAGGGTGCCGGCGAACGCGTCGTGCTCCTCGAGGGCCCGGCGCACCCACAGCACATCGTCGAACAGGAGGTCGTCCTTGTTGGTGGGGGTGAGCCTCTTCAGTTCGAGCCCCGGCCGGTGCACGATGACGCGGCGCAGCCGCCCGGACTCGGAGTCGACATGGAATCCCATGCGCGTATCCTCGCGGAGCGCCGGTCGCTTCGCGAGGATGCCCGCGTTTTCCGGGGAGGGGGTGCCCGTGTCTGCTGTTCGCAGGCTGCGGGTGCGTCGTGGCCGGTCGCGCGGTTCCCCGCGCCCCTTCGGGGCACGGCAGCTTCTGCGTTGGTGCCGTACTCAGCCGCCCTGCCGCAGCACGCTGCCCACCGTCGCGATGTCGCCGGGCCCCACCCGGCAGCAGCCGCCGACCAGCCGTGCGCCGCGGGCCACCCACTCCGCGGCGAGCGGCGCCGCGAAGGACGGTGACCCGGACCAGGCCGCGCGCCCGGCATCCCAGCCCTCGCCGCTGTTCGGATACGCGACGAGCGGCACCCCCGGGCACGCCCGCGCGGCCACCTCCAGCGCCTCCGTCACCTCGTCCACCGCGCAGCAGTTGACGCCGACCGCGAGCACCTGCGGATTCCCCGCGGCGACGGCGAAGGCGTCCGCCAGCGGCTGCCCCGCTCTGGTTTCCCCGCCTGCCACCGTGTAGCTCAGCCACACCGGCACCCCGCAGCCTTCGGCGGCCCGCAGCAGCGCCTCGGCCTCCACCACGTCCGGCACCGTCTCCAGCGCGAGCACATCCGGTTCCGCCGCGACCAGCGCCTCGATCCGCGGCCGGTGGAAGGCGACCAACTCGCCGACATCCAGCCCGTACCGGCCCCGGTACTCGCTGCCGTCGGCGAGCACGGCGCCGTACGGGCCGACCGAAGCCGCGATCCACACGGTCTCGTCCGTCACCCCGCGCGCCGCTGTACGGGCCAGCTCCACGCTGCGGCGGAACAGCGCCGCCGCCTCCGCGTTCGTCAGTCCGCGCCGTGCGAAGCCTTCGAACGACGCCTGATAGCTGGCGGTGATCAGTACCCGGGCGCCGGCGCGTACGTAAGCGGCGTGCGCCGCCTCGATCTCCTCCGGCGCCTCGGCCAGCAGCCGTGCCGACCACAGCTCGTCGGCGAGATCGTTGCCCTGCGCCTCCAGCTGGTTGGAGAGTCCACCGTCCAGCAGTACTGGACTGGTGGCACCTCCGGAGGTGAGCGCCCGGGCGAGCGGGGGTGCGGCGTCAGGGCTCATGACAGCTTGGCCTGCACGTGGTCCGCGATCAGCGCCAAGTGGTCCAGGTCGCTCAGATCGAGGATCTGGAGGTAGATACGGGAGCTGCCCAACTCGCCGTAGCGGCCGATCTTGTCGACGACCTCCTCGGGTGTGCCCGCCAGGCCGTTCTCCTTCAGCTCGGGCACCTGGCGTCCGATGGCGGCGGCGCGGCGGGCCACCTCGGCGTCGTCCTTGCCGACGCAGGCCACCAGCGCGTTCGAGTACACCAGCCCCGAGGCGTCACGGCCGCGCTCCTCGGCGGCGGCCCGCACCCGATCGAACTGCCGCTCACTGTCGGCCAGTGAGCCGAACGGCACGTTGAACTCGTCCGCGTACCGTGCCGCAAGCTGCGGCGTGCGCTTGGCGCCGAAGCCGCCGACGACGACGGGGATGTGCTTCTGGTGCGGCTTGGGCAGCGCGGGGCAGTCCTTGAGCTGGTAGTAGGTGCCCTCGTAGTCGAACTTCTCGCCGACCGGCGTCTCCCACAGCCCTGTGATGATCGCCAGCTGCTCCTCCAGCCGGCCGAACTTCTCCTTGGGGAAGGGAATGCCGTAGGCGGTGTGCTCCGCCTCGTACCAGCCGGAGCCCAGGCCGAAGTCGACCCGGCCGCCGGACATCGCGTCCACCTGCGCGACCTGGATCGCCAGCGTCCCCGGCAGCCGGAAGGTCCCCGCGGTCATCAGCGTGCCCAGCCGGATCCGGCTCGTCTCGCGGGCCAGCCCTGCCAGGGTGACCCAGGCGTCGGTCGGGCCGGGCAGCCCGTCGGAGTCGCCCATGACCAGATAGTGGTCGGAGCGGTAGAAGGCGTCGAAGCCCAGATCCTCGGTGGCCTTCGCGACCTTCAGAAGAGTGTCGTAGTCCGCCCCCTGCTGGGGCTCGGTGAAGATTCGCAGTCGCATGCACCCCATCTTGCCGCGAACGTTCTGCGGCGCACGTGCGGGTTGCGGCCGGCCCCTCAGTCGGCGCCCAGCAGGCGCAGCACGCTCGTGTGGAGGGCCTTTCGTGCTTGCTGTCGGGAGAGATGGCCGGCCTCCGTCTCGCCGCTCGCGGCGTGGGCCAGCGCGATGGTGGCGGTGACCAGCCAGTCGGCGGGAAGCCGGTCGTCGAACTCGCCGCTCGCCCGGCCGCGCCGGACGACGCGGCCCAGCAGCTCGGCGACGGGAAGGTGGCGTTCCGCGTCCTCCTGGCTGCCGGCAGGCAGTGCGCCGAGCAGCCGGAGGAGGGCCGGGTACTCCCGGGAGACCTCTTCACCGGCGTCGAGCAGCCGTAGCAGCGCCTCCGCCGCCGGGCCGGAGTCCGGGTCCGCGGCGGCCATGGCGGCGACGGTCCGCTCGGTGAGCCGGTCGAGGACGGCGGTCAGCAGGTGCTCGCGGGAGGGGAAGTGGGCGTAGACGGTCTGCCGGGTCACACCTGCCGCGGTGGCGACGGCTTCGACGCTGGCATCGGGGCGCTCGTTCAGCAGCTGGATCGCGGCGTCGAGGATCGACGCCCTGCTGCGGCGGGCGTCGGCGCGGCGGTTGCGGGCATGGTTCCGGGTCGGCGGGGGAGTCATCGCTTACACCTTGTCAAAGTTTACGGCGGCTCATATCTTACAACTCTTACAGCGTGTCCAAGTTCAAGAATGAGCCGAGGTGCCATGAGACCGTTCGACAGCACCGATCCGCAGCGCTTCATCGCCGACTTCATCACGGGGTTCCACGACGAACTGGTGAACAGCGACGAGGACGCCGGGGCCATCGTCGACCGCTACCACACCCCGGACATCGTCCAGATCGCCGACGGCCACCGGATAGACCGCCAGAAGCTCGTCGCACACACCCGCCCCACCCGCAAGCGCCGCCCCGAGCTCCGGGTGACGGTCCAAGAGGCGCTCGCGGCCGACGACCGGCTCGCCGCCCGGTACACGATGCACGTACGGGACCCGAAGCGGGAACTGGTCATCGAAGTCTGCTTCTTCGGCCGGTTCGCCCCCGACGGGCGGATGCGGCAGGCCCGGATGCTGACCCGTACCGTCCCGTCGGGAACGGAGGCCGCCGCATAAGCCCTCAGGTCACCCGGCGCTCAGTATCCCCGTTCCGCGTCTATGCCAGGCTGCCGCGCTCGCGCATGGAAAGCGTGCGCAGTATCGAGGCGATCCTGTCGCCGGACTCGTCCGCGGCGTCGATGGCCTCCATGCACTGCCAGTACAGCGTCTCGTCCTCCGCCGTGACAGCCACTCCCACCAGTGCGACCCCCGCCTCGCCCAGGAGGGCGCCCAGGTCGTCCAGTGTGCGCCGGGGGTCCTCGATCTCCGAGAGTTGCGCGGCGCGCACGGCACCCGCACGCAGCGCGGAGTTCCTGGTCGTGTTGGCTCTGCCGCCCACCTCGCTCAGTCCCAGCGCCTCCGACCGCACGGCCGGAGGGCCGCTGACTGCCAGATGGCTGCCCACCGCCGCGGCGAGCGCCTGCGCCTGCCATGTCTCGGCGAGGATGTCGGAAACGTCCGCGCTGAGCGCGAGGGCCTGGCGTGTGGCGGCGATGAGCCGTACAGCATCCATCTGCCTACCCCTCACTGGTCGTTACCCAGCGTGACTGCAAATGGTCAGCTCCGCCAGGAGGTTTCGGAATTCCGTGGATAAAAGGCTCGTGTGAATAACTTCGTCACTCCATAGAGTGACCGGTTCCGGGCTTCGGGAAACGCGTTTCGTTCCTCTCGATCTTTGCTTCCAGCGCCGCGAGAGGGTCGACACCCACCACATGACAGAACTGGAGGAGGTAGGCGAGGACGTCGGCGACCTCGTCCTCGACCCGCGCTGCCGCCTCCGGGTCACTCATCACCCGCGCCGACTGCTCGGGCGTCAACCACTGGAAGATCTCCACCAGTTCGGCCGCCTCCACGCTCAGCGCCGCGGCGAGGTTCTTGGGGGTGTGGTATTGCCCCCAGTCCCGGGCCTCCGCGAACCGTGCGAGCCGGCGCTGGAGCCCCGCGACCGTCCGGGGGCCCTGGTCGAGAGTGTCGAAGGTGTCATCGGTGTCGTCGTGCTGCTCGTTCACCTCCCAAGGTCTATCAGGGTCACTCCCTCCGTCTGCGCCGCCGCCCGCGCCAGGGCACCCCCGGCCGGTGCGGTGGCCAGCAGTCGTACGTGGCCCCGCCGCGCCATCCGGCCTGCCAGTGCCAGCAGTTCCGTTGTCTGCCGCCCGTCCAGCCCCCGGTCCATGCCGTCCGCCAGCACCGTCAGGGCCTGCCGTGCCGCCGGGACCTCGTACACGGTGTCCACTGACAGCACTCCGGGACCGGTCAGCAGCACCAGCGCCAGGGCTGTGAACCGCAACTCGCCCTCGCCCAGCCACTCCAGCGGCGTGACAGGCAGGGTGCCGCCCCGCTCCAGCACGCCCCGCACCAGATTGCTTCCGGCCATTCCGGCGCTCCCGGCAGCCTCGGCCCGCAACTCCGTGACCGGTCCCGCGCAGCCCTCCCGTACCACGGCCAGCAGTGCGGCGTGCCGGGTGGCGCACTCCGCGCGCGTCCGGCGCAGCACGTCGGCGAGATTGGCGCAGTCGCCGCCCAGCCTCCCGTCCTGCGCCGCGACCGGCTCCCGCATCCGTGCGGGCACCGGGTCGCACGCGAAGACCGACCGCAGGGCGACCACGACCTGTTCGACGGCCTCCAGCAGCGCGCGGTCCTCCGTCGTCGTCCCCGCCACCCGCAGGGGCAGCAGCGGCAGGGCCAGCCGGTCGTCGGGGAAGGGCATCCGCAGTGCCCGGTCGGCACCCGCCACGTGACGGGTGGCGGTCACCGAGCGCCGAGCGGGGTCGCGCAGCGCCGTGGCAAGCAGCGTCTCCCCGGGGTCGCGGGACAACCGCTCGCCCACAACCCGCAGTTCGGGTTCGGCCTGGACGGCGACGTCGAAGCGCAGCGGTCCGGCCGGGCCCGTCACGGCGCAGCCCAGCCGGAACCCGCGCCGCCCCTGCCGGTCGGGTCGGGCGCCCTGCGGGACGTACGGGGAGGGGCTCCCGGGTCGGGCGGTCCGCTCGCCGAACACCTCGCCGAGGGCATTGCCCTGCCCGAGCCTGGCCAGTGCCTCGTACGCCTCCATGATGGTCGACTTGCCGCTGCCGCTCGGCCCTGTGATCACCGTGACCGGGCCGAGCGGGACGGTCCGGGCGCGCAGTGAGCGGAAGGCGGACAGGTGCAGCGCACTGACGGCCGGTGCCCGGACGTCCTGTCCGGGATCCTCGCCGGTGGCCCTGGGGTCCTCCAAGGTGGCCGCTCCGCCCGCGGGCTGTGACGCTCCCATGGCGGCGACCGTACGCACGCCCCCGCGAGGCGAACCGTTCCCGCATGAGCCCGCTCCCCCGATCGGATGACGAGCCGGTGGCCGGGCAGTTGGGGCGGTGAGCCGTTGCCGGCCCAACTCCGGGTTGCACAACGGCTGTGTCTCCTCGCTGCACAATCCCCGTATTGCGTCATCGTGACGGCAGTCACGTACAGGTGATACTTTCGGGCTGTGGCGGCCCGCGCGCCCGGCGGGCGGTTCGCGGATGTGCGGTTCGCTTTTCGCCGACGGAGCGACGGAGGCTGCGGGATGAGCCCGTTCACCGGATCAGCGCAGCGCACCGAGGAGTGGCGGCATCTGCGGGTCGGCGAGGAGGACGGGGTCACCACCGTCACGCTCGCGCGGCCCGCGAAGTTGAACGCGCTGACCTTCGAGGCGTACGCCGACCTGCGAGATCTGCTCGCCGAGCTGTCGCACCGCGGCCGTACACGTGCGCTGGTGCTGGCGGGGGAGGGGCGCGGTTTCTGTTCGGGCGGCGACGTGGACGAGATCATCGGCGCCACCCTCGGGATGGACACCGCCCGGCTGCTGGACTTCAACCGGATGACCGGGCAGGTCGTACGCGCCCTTCGCGAGGCGCCGTTCCCCGTGGTGGCCGCCGTGCACGGAGCGGCGGCCGGTGCGGGCGCGGTACTGGCGCTGGCCGCGGACTTCCGGGTGGCCGACCCGACCGCACGGTTCGCCTTCCTGTTCACCAAGGTGGGCCTGTCCGGCGGTGACATGGGCGCCGCCTATCTGCTGCCCCGCGTCGTCGGCCTCGGCCACGCCACCCGCATCCTGATGCTGGGCGAGCCCGTCCGCGCACCGGAGGCCGAACGGATCGGGCTGCTCAGCCAGTTGGTGGAGGAGGGCCGGACCGCACAGGCCGCGTACGCCCTCGCCCGGCGGCTCGCCGACGGCCCCGCGCTCGCCCATGCGCAGACCAAGGCGCTGCTCACCGCCGAGCTGGACCTCCCGCTGTCCGGCGCCGTCGAACTGGACGCCGCCACCCAGGCGTTGCTGATGCACGGCGAGGACTACAAGGAGTTCCACGCCGCCTTCACCGAGAAGCGCCCGCCCGCCTGGCGGGGCCGGTGAGGCAGCCGTGAGCACGGCACAGCCGAAAGCAGCACCGGGCGCCCGGCCGCTACGCGTGGCCGTCGTCGGCGGCGGTCCCGGCGGGCTGTATGCGGCAGTGCTGCTCAAGCGGCTGGACCCGACGCGGGACGTCACCGTCTACGAACGCAACGCCCCCGGCGACACGTTCGGCTTCGGTGTCGTGCTGTCCGACGAGACCGTCGGCGGCATCGAGAACGCGGACCCCGAGGTCTTCGCCACCCTGAGCGCGCACATGGTGCGCTGGGACGCGATCGAGGTCGTCCACCGTGGCCGTACCCTCACCTCCTCCGGCCACGGCTTCGCGGCACTCGGCCGCCGCACGCTGCTGTCGGTGCTGCACGCGCGGTGCCGGGAGCTCGGCGTAGTGCTGCGCTTCCGCACCGAGGCGCCCCCGGCGGCCGAACTGGCGCGGGACAACGATCTGGTGATCGCGGCGGACGGGGTGCACAGTGCCACCCGCGCCGCGCACGCCGAGGTCTTCCGGCCCACCCTCACCACCCATCGCTGCCGCTACATATGGCTCGCCGCCGACTTCGCGCTGGACGCCTTCCGGTTCGAGATCGCCGAGACCGAGCACGGCCTCCTCCAACTGCACGCCTATCCCTATGCCCGCCCGTCACCCGACCACCACCCCTCATCGAGGCCCTTCGGGCCGCAGCTCTCGACCGGCGCGTCGACGACCGTGATCGAGGCCCGCGAAGAGGTGTGGCGGGCCGCCGGACTGGACCGGCTGGACGAGGAGGAGCTGGCCGCGCGGTGTGCCGAGCTGTTCCCCGGAACGCTGCGCGCGCGCACCCTCCGCGGCAACCGCTCGCAGTGGACAGCGTTCCGCACCGTCGTCAACGAGCGCTGGTCGCAGGGGAACATCGTGCTGCTGGGGGACGCCGCGCACACCGCGCACTTCTCCGTCGGCTCGGGCACCAAGCTCGCGGTCGAGGACGCATTGGCGCTCGCCGCCTGTCTGCGCGAGCAGCCCGAGCTGCCCGCCGCGCTGGCCGCGTACGAGGCCGAGCGCAAGCCCGTCGTACGGTCCACGCAGCGCGCCGCGCACGCCAGCCTGACCTGGTTCGAGGAGCTGGCCGGCTACACGGGGCAGCCGCCGTACCGGTTCGCCTTCAATCTGCTCACCCGCAGCCGCCGCGTCACCCACGCCAATCTGCGGCTGCGCGACGCCGAGTTCGTCGCTGACACCGAGAAGGAGGCGGGGGTTCCGCCGGGCACGCCGCCCATGTTCACGCCCTTCCAGCTGCGGGGGCTCTCGTTGCGCAACCGGGTCGTCGTCTCCCCGATGGACATGTACAAGTCCGAACAGGGCATGCCCTGCGACTTCCACCTCGTCCACCTGGGCGCGCGGGCGCTGGGCGGGGCCGGACTGATCATGACCGAGATGGTGTGTGTCTCCGAGCGGGGCCGCATCACACCGGGGTGTGCGGGGCTGTGGAACGACGAGCAGGAAGCGGCGTGGCGGCGCGTCACCTCCTTCGTGCACCAGCAGTCGCCGACTGCCGCGATCGGGCTCCAGCTGGGGCATTCGGGACGCAAGGGCTCCACCCGGCTCATGTGGGAGGGCATCGACGAGCCGCTGCCCGAGGGCAACTGGCCGCTGGTGGCCGCCTCCCCGCTGCCGTACCGCCCCGGCGTCAGTCAGACCCCCCAGGAGCTGACGCCCGCCCAAATGGCCGCAGTACGGGACGAGTTCGTGGCCGCCGCCCGGCGGGGAGCCCGTGCGGGTTTCGATCTGCTGGAGCTGCACTGCGCACACGGCTATCTGCTCTCCGGCTTCCTCTCCCCGCTGGCCAACCGGCGCACCGACGGGTACGGCGGCTCGCTGTCCGCGCGGCTGCGCTATCCGCTGGAGGTGTTCGACGCGGTGCGCGAGGCATGGCCCGCCGAACGCCCCATGACCGTACGGATATCCGCCACCGACTGGGCCCCGGGCGGCACCACGGGGGATGACGCGGTGCGGATCGCCGCGGCCTTCGCCGAGCACGGCGCGGACGCGATCGATGTCTCCACCGGTCAGGTCGTCGCCCATGAGCGCCCCGACTTCGGCCGTTCGTACCAGACCCCGTATGCCGACCGGATCCGCAACCTGCTGGGCGTCCCCGTCATCGCGGTCGGCGCCGTCTCCTCCTGGGACGACGTCAACTCGCTCGTGCTGGCAGGGCGCGCGGATCTGTGCGCGCTGGCCCGGCCGCATCTGTACGACCCGCACTGGACGCTGCACGCGGCGGCCGAGCAGGGGTACGAAGGGCCGGGTGCGCCATGGCCCGAGCCGTACCGGGCGGGAAGCCGCAGACCCCCCACCGGCCGTACGGATGCGCCCAAGCCCCGGCTGGCACTCTGACCACCCGGCACATACCGCGCGGTATGTAGTGATCCCCCAGGTCCTGCGGCCCGGCGCGGGTCTAGGCTGAGCGGTCTCGTTCGCAATCCCCGGCCTCCGGGTGGAAGGCGCCCCGGGGGGCGAACGGCGAGCCAGCGCGGACACCCGCCGAGAGCCGGAAAGGGGAGCAATGTGCCCGCTCTGAACCAGGCCGAACTGGTGCTGGTGCACAGTCCGCTGACCGGAGACCTCCTCTGGCAGCCGGTCGCCGACGCGCTGCGCGCCCGAGGCCGGACGGTCAGCGTTCCCTCCCTCACCGGCCTCTTCGACGGCGAAGGGCCCTACTACCCGAAGCTGCTGGACGCCGTCACCGGCCGGCCGGCCACGGACTCCGACCGGACCTCCGCCCTCCCGGTCGTCCTGGTGGGGCACAGTGGTGCCGGCCCGCTGCTGCCCGCGCTGCGCGCCCGCCTCACCCAGGGGCACCGTCCGCTGCGTACCGTCGTCGGCACGGTCTACGCGGACGCCCAGTGGCCGCACCCTTGGCAGAGCTGGCTGGAGGCGGCCCCGCCTCCGCTGGCGGAGCAGCTGCGCGAGCTCGCCGAGGACGGTTCGCTGCCGCCCTGGGACGCCTGGTTCCCGGAGCAGGTACTGATCGAGGAGGTGCCCGATCCGGCGCTGCGTGAGCGGTTCCGGGCAGGCATCCCGCGGCTGCCCCTCGCCTATTTCGAGGAGCCTGCCCCGGACGCCGCCCCCGACCCGGACCACGCCCGGACGGCATATCTGCGGCTGAGCCCCGGCTACGAGGAGACCGCGATACGTGCCGAGGCCATCGGCCACCGCGTGCTGCGGCGAACCTCGCACCACCTCAGCCCGCTCACCGACCCGGAGTCCACCGCCGATGCGCTGGAGAAGCTTGCCCTGCGCTTCTCCGAACACTCCGACTGACGGCCTGGGGGCGTCGCCGTACGGTGGAGATATGTACGCACGGAGGCGGCGGCGCTATTTCACGCTGATGGCCATCTGCCTGGTGCTGTTCGTCAGCGCCTGGTCCTTCGTGCGGCTGTGGTCGGTGCCCGCCGCCATCGGGATGTGTGCCGTCGCCATGGTCCTCCCGCCCCTCGCCGTGATCATCGGCAACCGGCGGGAGCCCGACGACCGCTGGTGGGACGAGCCGCCGCCCCCATCCGACCGGCACAGCGGCTGAGCCCCGTAAGGGGCGCGGGGAACGGCGCGACCAGCCACGATGTACCCGCAGCCCGCGGACGACGGGCAGGGGCACCCCCTCAACGGAAAAGCACCCCCTCACCGGAAAAACGGAGGGCGGGGCAACACCTCAGCGAGGGAGGCCCTCCCCGTACACCTCGCGTACATACGCGTACCCCGCGTCCCGCAGCATCTCGTGCAGAGCGAAGAACACCTTCGCCGAGCGCTCGCCCGGCCATCGCTCGGGCAGCAGCGCCGACGGCAGCCCCGGGTCCGCGTAGGGCAGCCGACGCCAGGCGTCCAGCGCGAGCAGATAGTCCCGGCACGCCGCCTGTACGGGCACCCGGCTCCGCCGCGTCCAGCGGCGCAGCACCGGCTCGTGCTCGGTGAGGAAGGCACGGTGGCCCTCCGCGACCGACTCCAGGTCCCACCAGCGCGCCACGGCCTCGGCGGTGGGTGTGAAACCGGTGTGGCTGCCCCGGAACAGATCGACGTACGGCGCCAGTTCCAGCCGGTCGAGCGTGTGCCGCGTCTCCTCCTCCAGGTGCGAGGGCGCGATCCACACCCCCGGTGCGGCGTTGCCGAATCCGAGCCGGGTCAGCCGGGAGCGCAGCACATGCCGCCGGTCGCGTTCGCTCTCCGGTACGGAGAAGACGGCGAGCAGCCAGTTGCCGTCCGGCTCGGGGCGGCTGTAGATGCGCCGGTCGCCGTCGGCGAGGAGCTGCGCGGCGGCGGGCGAGGGCCGGTATCCGGCCGCCTTGCTGCCGGGCTTGTCGGCCGTCAGCAGCCCACGCCGTTTGAGCCGGGAGACCGCCGAGCGGACCGACGGCGCGTCCACGCCCATGGTGCCGAGCAGCCGGATGAGCACGGCGACGGGCACAGTGCCTTCTACGGTGCCTGTGCTTTCCAGGTCGCGCCCGTAGGCGCCGTAGAAGGTGAGGATGAGGGAGCTGGGCGAGGGCTTGCGGAGCTGTCCGGCTCCGTCGGGCTGTCCGGCTCCGTCGGGCTGTGCGGCTCCGGGGGCCGGTGCGGCCTCGCCGAGCTGCGGAAACACGTTCTGGACCACGCCGTAACTCTAGAGCTGCTGTCCGCTCGGCCCGCCGCCAGGCTGCGGCTCGGGCTCCGGCTCCCGCAGCCGGAAACGCTGGAGCTTGCCGGTGGGGGTGCGCGGCAGCGCCGTCGCGAAGACGAACCGGCGCGGGCACTTGTAGGCGGCCAGCTCCTCCCTGGTGAACTGCCGTAACCGCTCCGCCGTGCCGCTGTCGGGTGTCACGCCTGAGTTGAGTACCACGTGCGCGACCACCGACTGGCCCCGGCGCTCGTCGGGACGGCCCACCACGGCCGCCTCATATACGTCCGGGTGACGCAGCAGCACCTCTTCGACCTCCGGGCCCGAGATGTTGTACCCGGCCGAGATGATCATGTCGTCGGCGCGTGCGACATAGCGGAAGTAGCCCTCGGCGTCCCGTACATACGTGTCACCGGTGATGTTCCACCCCTCGCGTACGTAGCTGCGCTGCCGCTCGTCCGCCAGGTAGCGGCAGCCGACCGGGCCGCGTACGGCCAGCAGGCCCGGACTGCCGTCCGGCACCGGCACCAGCGCCCCCGTCTCGTCCTCCGTGACGATCCGCGCCTGGAAGCCCGGGACCGGCACACCCGTACGGCCGGGCCGGATCGCCTCGTCGGCGGCGGAGATGAAGATGTGCAGCAGCTCGGTGGCGCCGATCCCGTCGATGATCCGCAGCCCCGTCCGCATGTACCAGGACTCCCAGGTGGCGGCGGGCAGATGCTCGCCCGCCGAGACACAGCGGCGCAGCGACGAGAGATCGTAGGGGCCCCCGCCGGGCCGCGGCTTCTCCAGCAGCGCCAGCATCGCCCGGTAGGCGGTCGGCGCTGTGAACAGGACCGAGACCCGGTGCGCCGCGATCGCGTCCAACGTCCCGGCCGCGCCGCTCCATTGCTCCAGGAGCGCCGAGGCACCCACACGCAGCGGGAAGACCACCAGCCCGCCCAGCCCGAAGGTGAAGCCCAGCGGCGGTGTTCCCGCGAACACGTCGTCGCCGCGCGGACGCAGCACGCGTGCGGCGAAGGTGTCGGCGATGGCCAGCACATCCCGGTGGAAGTGCACACAGCCCTTGGGCCTACCGGTGGTGCCGGAGGTGAAGGCGATCAATGCCACGTCGTCCGCCGCCGTGGCGACCGCCTCGAACCGGTCGGGCTTGGTGGCCGCCACCCGCAGGACGTCGTCGGCACGGCCGCCCCCGAACAGCCCGGTGCGCAGCCCCGGCACCTCGGCCCTGGCCAGTTCCTCGGCCGCCCGCGCGTCGCACAGCGCGTGGGAGACCCGGGCCAGCCGGCAGATCGTGGCCAGTTCGCCCGCCCGGTGCGCCGCGAGCACCGTCACCGCCACGGCCCCCGTCTTCATCACCGCGAGCCAGCAGGCGGCCAGCTGAGGACTGGTCGGCCCGCGCAGCAGCACCCGGTTGCCCGGCACCACTCCCAGCTCGCCGGTCAGTACGTGCGCCAACCGGTCGACGGTGCTGCGCAGTTCGCCGTACGACCAGGTGCGCAGCGGCGCTGCCGCACGCGGCTCACCCTCCGGCGCGGGCAGCCCGCCGGAGTGGAAGGCGGGCCGGTCGGCGCCCAGCCGCTCGATCGTCCGGTCCAGCAGCTCGGCACCGCAGTTGAGGCGGGCGGGGTAGGCCAGGGCCGGATCGTCCAGCAGCAGGACCGGCCACTGTTCCGGCGGCGGCAGATGGTCCCGTACGAAGGTGTCGACGTGCGCGGACGGAGTCGGAATCATCACCGGTCTACCCCCTCGCGGGCGGCCTTCCGAACGCCGGACGGCAGGCGGCGGGCTGCCGGTGGTGCCGCGCGGCGAGTGGCGTCGAGCGTAACGCGTTGGTGACGGCAGTCAACAGTCCGCGATAGACAGGAGTCGGCGGTCCGCGCGTGCGGGCCGCACCGGGCCACGGCCGAGGGGAGCCCCCATGACCACCACCCCGCCATCGACGTCCTCGTTCGCGCTCACACCTGAACAGCGCGCCTGGTGTGCGCGGTTGCGCACGCTGGGTGCCGAACAGCTCGCCCCGCCGGCCGCCGAGGGCGAGGCCGGACAGGTCGACAGAGCGCTGCTCCGCGAGCTCGGCGGGCTCGGACTGCTGGCCCGCGTGGTGCCCGGGGCGCCGCCGTGGCGCCGTGTCGCCGCGCTCGATCTGTGCCTGCTGCGCGAGTCGTTGGCGTATTCCTGCCCGGAGGCCGAGACCGCCCTCGCCCTCCAGGGACTCGGCGCGGGGCCCGTCGCGGATGCCGGGACGGCCGAGCAACGGGCCCGCTGGCTGCCCGCCGTCGCCGCGGGACAAGCCGTGGCGGCGTTCGCGCTGAGCGAGCCGGAGGCGGGCAGCGACGCGGCGGCGCTGAAGCTTCAGGCCGAACCGGAGGCCGGCGGTAGGGGCGGCCCGGACGATACGGGCGGTTGGCGGCTGACCGGCACCAAGACGTGGATCTCCAACGCGCCCTGGGCCGACTTCTACACCGTCTTCGCCCGAACCGGCGAGGCCCCCGGCTCCCGGGGAGTGACCGCGTTCCTCGTCCCGGCCGACCGGCCCGGACTGACCGGCGAGCCGCTCGACATGCTCGCGCCGCACGCGCTCGGCACCCTCACCTTCGATGCCGTACGCGTCACCCGGGCCGACCTCCTCGGCGAGCCGGGCGGCGGCTTCGGGGTGGCCATGCGCACCCTCAACCTCTTCCGGCCCAGCGTCGGCGCGTTCGCCGTCGGCATGGCGCAGGCTGCGCTGGATGCCTCGCTCACGCATGCCGCGCGGCGCTCCGCGTTCGGCGGCGTCCTGCGCGATCTGCAGTCCGTCGCCCACCAGTTGGCGGAGATGGCGACCCGTACGGAGGCTGCCCGGCTGTTGGTGTACGCGTCGGCGTGCGCGTACGACAGCAGCGGCGGCGACGGTGGTGACGGCGGTGCGGATCTGGTGCGGCGCGCGGCCATGGCCAAGCTGCTGGCGACCGAGACCGCGCAGTACGTGGTGGATGCCGCCGTCCAGATCCATGGAGCCGCCGCCCTCCAGCGCGGACACCTCCTCGAACGCCTCTACCGCGAGGTGCGGGCACCCCGCATCTACGAGGGCGCCAGCGAGGTGCAGCGCTCCCTCATCGCCAAGGAGCTCTACAGGGAGTTGGACCGGGCCGCGACGGAGACGGGACAGACTGGAGGGCCGCACGCATGAGCACGAGCCCCGAACCCACCGCGGGAGGCGCCCTGCACCGGGTCAACCCCGCACACCTCTCCCCGCCGCGCGGCTTCTCGCACGCCGTGACGGCCACCGGCTCGCGGCTGGTCTTCCTCGCGGGCCAGACAGCCCTGGACGGCGACGGCCGTATCGCCGCGTACACCCTCCCCGGCCAGTTCCGGACGGCCCTCACCAATCTGCTGGCCGCCCTCGCCGAGTGCGGGGGTGACCCGAGTCGGCTGGCCCGGGTCACCGTCTACACGACCGACGTGCCCGGCTACCGGGCACACGCCGCCCAACTCGGCCACATCTGGCGTGAGTTGGCAGGACGCCATTATCCCGCGATGGCGGTCGTGGGAGCGGTACGGCTGTGGGACGAGGAAGCCTTGGTCGAGCTGGACGGCATCGCGGTGCTGCCATAACAGTCTTGTGGCCCGGCATGGGGCTGCGCCCCGTAAGGGGCGCGGGGAACTGCGCGACCAGCGACAGCTCACCCGCAGTCGGCGGCGTGCCGGCGGCGATGCTCCGCGACGCGGGTACGGGTGGCGCAGGTCCGCGAACAGTAGCGGCGCGCCGCACCGGGGCCGCCGCCGAGAAAGAGCCGACGGCAGTCGGGGGCGGCGCACTCGCCCCAGACGACGCCGCGGCGCTCGCTCAACAGCCGGGCGAGAGCAACCGCAGCGCCCGCGGTGAACCAGTCCGCCCAGCTCGCGTCGTCGCCCCGGTCGACATGCAGGTGCCAGGCGTGGCCGTCGTGTCTGCTCAGCCGGGGACGGGCGGCGCAGCGCTCCAGCAGCGCGTTGAGCGCCTCGGCCGCGCGATCGGTGTCGGTCTCGGTGAGCACCCGCTCCGTCAGCTCCGCCACCGCACGGCGAAGTGCCGCCGCGGCGGGGGCGGTCAGACTGCGCAGCTCCCGCTCCGTCTCGCCGTGCCGGGCGAGGAGGGCCGCCAGCGCGTCGCGGGGGAGCGCGGGATTCTCACGTACGGCGTTCGCGAGGTCGATCAGCTGCTCGCCGTGCTGCTCCATGTAACGCATTATAGAAAAAAGGCGTTACATCCAATGGCGTTACACCCAGAGGCGTACACGCACCAACCGGGAGTGAGGGAGCCGCGTCGATGGGGACGTACCTGGCCACGGCCTTCCTCGCACGGCTCGCCGACGAGGGTGTCGGTATCGCGCTCGCCCTGCTCGCGCTGGAGCGGACGGACAGCCCGGCGCTGGGCGCGTTCGTGCTCGCCGCCTGGCTGGCACCGCACGCGGTGGCGGCCCCGCTGGTCGGCACGCTGGCCGAACGAGCCCGCTCCCGGCGCCTCTTCCACGGCTGCGCGCTGGCCCTCTTCGGCGCGGCGATCGCCCTGCTGGGGCTGACGCTGGGTCGGGCGCCAGTACCGCTCACGGTCGGCGCCGCACTGGTCGGCGGCAGCATGGGGCCTGTCGTCACCGGTGGCCTCTCCAGCCTGCCGGCCGCCCTCCCGCGCACCCGCGCCTACGCCCTGGACGCCACCACCTACAACGCCGCCGCCCTCACCGCCCCGGCCGCCGTCAGCGCCACGGCCTCCGCCGCCTCGCCGACCCTGGCGACGGTGCTGCTGGCAGCCTCGGCGGGCGGCGCGGCGCTCCTCTCCACGACGCTGCGGTTCCCCGCGGAGCGGCTTTCCGCGGTGCGGCTTCCCACCGCCGATCGGAGCACCCCGCGGACACGAGCGCTCGGCTTCGGTGAACTCTCCACCGGCATCCGCGCCCTGTGGCTCACCCCGCAGCTGCGTGCCATCACCCTCTCGACCTGTGTGGCCTTCCTCGGTGTCGGCGGACTCCCCGTCATCGCGGTGCTGCTCGCGAGGGAGCGGGGTGACCCCGGCGGGGGCGGGGTGCTGCTGACGGCGTTCGCGGTGGGCGGGCTCGCCGGCGCGCTGGGACTGTCGCGGTGGCGCCGCGCGCCAGGACCGGAGCGGCTGGCCCTGCTCAGTCTGCTGGTGACCGCCGCCGCGCTGGCGGGCGCAGCCCTGGCCCCGTCCCTCCCATGGACCGTCGCGCTGTTCGCCCTCGCGGGGCTGGGCGACGGCCCACTGCTGACCGCCACCCTGCGGATCCGCGCCGACCACGCTCCCGAGGGCGCCCGCACCCAGGTTTTCACCCTGGGCGCCGGGCTCAAGCTGGCCGCGGCAGCGGCCGGTACCGCCTCGGTCGGTGCCCTCGCCGAGCTCCCGCCCCCGGCCCTCGTTCTCCTCGTCGCCGCCCTCCACCTGGCCGCGGCGGCGCTCCTGCGGGTGTTCGGCCACCGGGCCACGAGTCCGGAGCGGCCGGGCGTCGACGCCTGACCCTCGGGCCGTACCGGTGGACGCTGGGGGCACTCCCGCAGCTGCCGCCGGGGTACCCGGGCTGCCCGGATCCGGCACCGTACGATCCGCAGCGCTTCCATCCGACCTGACGCTCGGTCACCCCCATGGGCGCTGTCCTGTCGCGTGCCGGTGCCGGGCGGGAGAGGGTGAGATCGCCCGGCACCACGACCCGCGAGGGGCCGGAACCCAGACCCGCGAGGAGACCGCATCATGCGCATGCTGCTGAAGGCCAGAGTGGACACGGAGAAGGGCAACGAGCTGATCGAGAGCGGCAGGATGGGCGACGTGCTCAGCTCCATCATCCAGCGACTTCAGCCCGAAGCCGCCTACTTCACCCCCGAGCGGGGGCACCGGAGCTGTCTGCTGATCTTCGACATGGACGACCCGTCGCAGATGGTGCCCCTCACCGAGCCGTTCTTCTCGCAGATGGGCGCCGAGGTCACCGTCCAGCCCGCGATGAACCTGGAGGACGTCCAGCGCGGAATGGCCGCCGTCAAGAGCTGACGTCCCTCCGCCACCGGGCCGACAACCTCCGGATCCGGCATCGAGGGCCGCGCCCCGCAAGGGGCGCGGGGGCGGCGCCTGCGGTGCGGAGTCTCGATGCGCCCCCGTACTGCCGCACCCCCTCCTGGCCCGCGTCCGTGCGGCTCTGAAGGGGGTGCGGGACCGTTCGTAACGGGATTAATTAGTAACGGGATTTTCGTGAAAGCCGCTCAGATATCCCGGAACGTCTCGATCTGGGCGCCCACTTCGTTGAGGCGTTCGGCCAGATCCTCGTAGCCGCGGTTGATGACGTACACGTTCCGCAGTACGGAGGTGCCCTCGGCCGCCAGCATGGCCAGCAGCACCACGACGGCGGGGCGCAGCGCCGGGGGGCACATCATCTCGGCGGCCCGCCAGCGGGTGGGGCCCTCGACCAGTACCCGGTGCGGGTCGAGCAGTTGGAGCCTGCCGCCGAGCCGGTTGAGGTCGGTGAGATAGATGGCGCGGTTGTCGTAGACCCAGTCGTGGATGAGGGTCTTGCCCTGCGCGGAGGCGGCGATCGCGGCGAAGAACGGGACGTTGTCGATGTTCAGCCCGGGGAACGGCATCGGGTGGATCTTGTCGATGGGGGCCTCCAGCTTGGAGGGCCGCACCGTCAGGTCCGTCAGCCGGGTGCGTCCGTTGTCGGCCGCGTACTCCGCGCTGCGGTCGAAGTCGAGGCCCATCTCCTCCAGGACCGCCAGCTCGATCTCCATGAACTCGGCCGGCACCCGGCGCACCGTCAGCTCCGACTCGGTGACGACGGCGGCAGCGACCAGGCTCATCGCCTCGACCGGGTCCTCGGAGGGCGAGTAGTCCACGTCCGTGTCGATGACGGGCACGCCGTGCACCGTCAGCGTCGTCGAGCCGATGCCCTCGACCCGTACGCCCAACTGCTCCAGGAAGAAGCACAGGTCCTGGACCATGTAGTTGGACGAGGCGTTGCGGATGACCGTGACGCCGTCGTGCCGGGCCGCGGCCAGCAGTGCGTTCTCGGTGACGGTGTCCCCGCGCTCGGTCAGCACGATCGGCCGTTTGGGGGCGATGTCCGACTCCACCTCGGCGTGGTAGATGCCCTCGGTCGCGGTGACCGCCAGGCCGAAGTGGCGCAGCGCGCTCATGTGCGGCTCGACCGTGCGGGTGCCCAGGTCGCAGCCGCCCGCGTACGGAATGCGGAAGCGGTCCATCCGGTGCAGCAGCGGGCCGAGGAACATGATGATGCTCCGCGTGCGGCGCGCTGCCTCCTGGTCGATGGAGTCCAGGTCCAGTTCGGCGGGCGGCACGATCTCCAGGTCGGCACCGCCGTTGATCCACCGGGTGCGTACGCCGATGGAGGAGAGCACCTCCAGGATGCGGTAGACCTCCTCGATGCGGGCGACCCGACGCAGCACCGTACGGCCGGAGTTGAGCAGTGAGGCACACAGCAGGGCCACGCAGGCGTTCTTGCTCGTCTTGACGTCGATGCTGCCGGAGAGCCGCCGACCGCCCACCACCCGCAGATGCATCGGGCCCGAGTACCCGAGGGAGACGATCTCACTGTCCAACGCCTCGGAGATGCGGGCGATCATCTCAAGGCTGATGTTCTGGTTCCCGCGCTCGATCCGGTTGACAGCGCTCTGGCTGGTGCCGAGTGCTTCCGCGAGTTGCGACTGCGTCCAGCCCCGGTGCTGACGGGCATCGCGGATCAACTGGCCGATTCGTGCGAGGTAGTCGTCGGTCATGGGGGAAACCGTATCTCAGATCTGAGATAGTCACGCGTCCGGGGGTCGGAGGGCGCGTGTGGCGTCCGGGCAACCGCCCGAATGCCACAGTCGGCTTGCAATCGGGCAGCCCGGCGGTCATCCCGTGCATGTGTCGGCGCGCCGCGCGAGGGGCACCCGGGGGCAGCGCATGACCGGCGGGCGGTCGTGTACTAGAGTTATCTCGACATCGAGATAACTGGCGACGGCATACGTCGCGGTCGCTGTCGCAGAGCGGGAACGGGTTGGCGTCGGTAGGGATTGGTAAGGCTTACCTAACTTCGTGTTCCGCTCACCATAGCGCACCGGCGGCCGATGCACTCAAGGCACTGAAGGAGACTGTCGTGTCGGCGAACAGCTTCGACGCCCGCAGCACGCTGCAGGTGGGCGACGAGTCGTACGAAATCTTCAAGCTGGACAAAGTAGAGGGTTCCGCCCGGCTGCCGTACAGCCTGAAGGTCCTGCTGGAGAACCTGCTCCGTACCGAAGACGGCGCGAACATCACCGCCGACCACATCCGCGCGCTCGGCAACTGGGATCCCGCGGCGCAGCCCAGCCAGGAGATCCAGTTCACCCCCGCCCGGGTGATCATGCAGGACTTCACGGGCGTGCCCTGCGTCGTGGACCTGGCGACCATGCGCGAGGCCGTCAAGGAGCTGGGCGGCGCCGCCGACCGCATCAACCCGCTGGCCCCGGCCGAGCTGGTCATCGACCACTCCGTCATCGCCGACACCTTCGGCACCTCCGACGCGTTCAAGAAGAACGTCGAGCTGGAGTACGGCCGCAACCGCGAGCGCTACCAGTTCCTGCGCTGGGGCCAGACCGCCTTCGACGAGTTCAAGGTCGTCCCGCCCGGCACCGGCATCGTGCACCAGGTCAACATCGAGCACCTGGCCCGCACCGTCATGGTCCGAGGCGGTCAGGCGTACCCCGACACCCTGGTCGGCACCGACTCGCACACCACCATGGTCAACGGCCTCGGCGTCCTGGGCTGGGGCGTCGGCGGCATCGAGGCGGAGGCCGCGATGCTGGGCCAGCCCGTCTCGATGCTCATCCCGCGGGTCGTCGGCTTCAAGCTCACCGGCGAACTGCCGACCGGCACCACCGCCACCGACCTGGTGCTCACCATCACCGAGATGCTGCGCAAGCACGGCGTCGTCGGCAAGTTCGTGGAGTTCTACGGTGAGGGCGTCGGCGCCGTGCCGCTCGCCAACCGCGCCACGATCGGCAACATGTCGCCCGAGTTCGGTTCCACCGCGGCGATCTTCCCGATCGACGAGGAGACCATCAACTACCTCAAGCTGACCGGCCGCAGCGCCGAGCAGCTCGCGCTCGTCGAGTCGTACGCCAAGGAACAGGGCCTGTGGCACGACCCGGCGCAGGAGCCGGAGTACAGCGAGTACCTGGAGCTGGACCTGTCCACGGTCGTCCCCTCCATCGCCGGCCCGAAGCGCCCGCAGGACCGCATCGCGCTGGCCGACGCCGCGCACAAGTTCGGCGAGGACGTCGTCAACTACGTCTCGGAGGTCGACACCGACGAGGCGGGCAAGGAATCCTTCCCTGCCTCCGACGCGCCGGCCGTCTCCGACGGAGTGCCCAGCAAGCCGGTCCAGGTCACCGGCCCTGACGGGGTGACCTACGAGATCGACCACGGTGCCGTCGCCGTCGCGGCCATCACCTCCTGCACCAACACCTCCAACCCGTACGTCATGGTCGGCGCCGCGCTGCTGGCCAAGAAGGCGGTGGAGAAGGGCCTGACCCGCAAGCCCTGGGTCAAGACCACGCTGGCCCCCGGCTCCCAGGTCGTCATGGACTACTACGACCGGGCAGGGCTCACCCCCTACCTGGACAAGCTGGGCTTCAACCTCGTCGGCTACGGCTGCACCACCTGCATCGGCAACTCCGGCCCGCTGCCGGACGAGGTCTCCAAGGCCGTCAACGACAACGACCTGGCCGTCGTCTCCGTCCTGTCCGGCAACCGCAACTTCGAGGGCCGGATCAACCCGGACGTCAAGATGAACTACCTGGCGTCCCCGCCGCTGGTGGTCGCCTACGCCATCGCCGGCTCGATGAAGGTGGACATCACCACCGAGGCCCTCGGCACCGACCAGGACGGCAACCCGGTCCACCTGGCCGACCTGTGGCCCTCCGAGCAGGAGGTCGAGGAGGTCGTCGCGTCCTGCATCGGCCAGGAGATGTTCACCAAGGACTACGCCGACGTCTTCGCCGGTGACGCCCAGTGGCAGGCGCTCCCCGTACCCACCGGCAACACCTTCGAGTGGGACCCGGAGTCCACCTATGTGCGCAAGCCCCCGTACTTCGAGGGCATGGGCATGGACCCGGCCCCGGTCGAGGACATCTCCGGCGCCCGGGTACTGGCCAAGCTGGGCGACTCGGTCACCACCGACCACATCTCCCCGGCCGGTGCCATCAAGGCCGACACCCCGGCGGGCAAGTACCTGACCGAGCACGGTGTCGAGCGCCGCGACTTCAACAGCTACGGGTCGCGCCGCGGCAACCACGAGGTCATGATCCGCGGCACCTTCGCCAACATCCGGCTGCGCAACCAGATCGCGCCGGGCACCGAGGGCGGCTTCACCCGCGACTTCACCCAGGAAGGCGCCCCGGTCTCCTTCATCTACGACGCCTCGCAGAACTACCAGGCGCAGGGCACCCCGCTGGTCATCCTCGCGGGCAAGGAGTACGGCTCCGGCTCCTCCCGCGACTGGGCGGCCAAGGGCACCGCGCTGCTGGGCGTGCGCGCCGTCATCGCCGAGTCGTACGAGCGCATCCACCGCTCGAACCTCATCGGCATGGGCGTCCTCCCGCTGCAGTTCCCCTCCGGCGGCTCCGCCCTCGACCTGGGCCTGACCGGCGAGGAAACCTTCTCCATCACCGGCATCACCGCGCTCAACGGCGGTGAGATCCCGGCCACCGTGAAGGTCACCACGGACACCGGCGTGGAGTTCGACGCCACCGTCCGTATCGACACCCCCGGCGAGGCCGACTACTACCGCAACGGCGGCATCCTCCAGTACGTCCTGCGCTCGCTCATCCGCGACTGACATCAGCCGCTCGGGCCGTACGACGACGGGCCGCACCCCGGCAGGGGTGCGGCCCGTCGTTTCGTCTACTTTGGGGCCTGACACGGAAGCTGCTTCTTCACCGCCTCGGAGAAGGGAACGATAAAGCGCTTCATGGCCTTCTTGCTCTCTTCCGGGTCTTCGGGCTCGTGCCGCGCTTCGACTTCGATCAGGTAAGTGTCGGCCGGTACCGTCTTGTGCTTCTCGCCGGGGGGAGTCCGCGTGCCGAGGCGCGCCTTCGGGTTGAGGCACGGGAAATGAGATGCTGCTGCCCTTTCCCCGACGATGTGCTTCCCACCTTTGAGGCGAGTGGGGTCATTGATATCGTATCCGCGAATCTTCAAGTCCTTCCGCAGCACCCACGACCCGCTGATCTCCAACTCCTCATCGCCGTCCACGCTCAATCTGCAGCCGAGGCCGACCTTATCTGTTGGACCTGGCGACTCCTTCTCGCTGACCTCCTTTCCGCCAGGCAGGAAGGGCTCGACCTTCTCCGGATCCACCTTTGCGCCGCATAGACTGCTGGGCACCTGGTATTCCCGCTCCGGTTCACCGCACCCGGACACGAGCGCCAGAGCCAGCAGAGCAGCGGTGGCTATCTTCAGTGAGCTCGCCGCTTCAGTCCGAAGAGCGTCGCGCCTTATTATCGAAGGCATTTTCTCTGATTTTTTCACCGTGGTCGTATCCTTCGGTAACGTCTCGCGCAATGCCCCTGCTGAAGGTTGCGTGATCCACTCCTGGTGGATATCCCGCTTCTCGTACAGCCTGCTGACCCCACCGCTCTGCCTCTTGCCGTGTATCGAAAGACACGGCTGCCCCGCTGGCCGCATCCTGTTCCAAAGTGTTCTTCTTGTGGCTTTCCACCACGGAGTCGACCACTCCTTCCGTGGCACCGGTGATTACCTCGCCGACGACAGGGAATCTTTCGGCCGCTGCTCCCAGCGGCACGCCGATAGCTTGTTTAGCCCATTCCCCGCGCTTTTCAACCGCTTCGTTGAATTCCTTTTCGGTCGCCTGTCCATCGACCTGAATGGCGTCGTGTCGAGCCGAGCCGAGTATTCCTTCGATGGTGCCGCCGTTGTAGGTTATTCCTCGAATGTTCGCGGCTGATTGCCCGTCGAACTTGTCGGGGTGGTGCACCACTTCGCGCATCAGCTCAGCCTGGTATCCCTGTGCACCCAAGGTGGCTTCTGCGTGTCCTTCAGGGTGACGTCCAACAGCATCAAGAAAACGAGCGGTGGCTTCTTGTTTCAGGGGAACCGAATGTTCAACCAGGAACAATCCCTCGTTGCTCCGCTTGCTTCCTGCTGCCATCGCCTGATTGATCTCAGGCATGTATTCTGCCGAGATTTTACCCATGCTGTCGCTGATGTCTCGGGAAACAAAGTCGTGGTTATCATCCACGGCCTCGGTAATCCTGCGCACGATGTCTGCCCGCGCTGGTGTATGTTCCGGGGCGGCCTGCCCGGGGCGGTCGTACGGAGTGCCGATGGTGGCGGACTCAAGCGCATGCCCCAGGGCGTCCTTGCCGCCCAGCACCCGTTCACCTCGGACAGGGGAGGCACCGTCATTGTTCCAGTGGTAATCCTTGCTGGTCAGCTCACTCAGGTAGCTGTAGTTGATGTTTTTCCCCGGGTCGATCTTCCCGTTTTCGTCGTAGCCATCGACTGGCTCATCGCTGGGGTCCTTCGAGAAGAACGCCTCGGAAGCCTCAGGGCTGTGCCCAAGTGCTTCCAACACGCTGGTCACGGGATCGTATCCGGATTTCTTCTTCCCGTTCGGGTCGAGCCCGAACTGCATGTCGGGGCCGGAAGGGCTGTTCCAGTAGCCCTTGGGGCGGTCGTGCTGAAGTTGCACGACATGCTCGGCGATGGGGGTGAGGAACTTCTTGTCGTAGTTCCCGTAACGAAGGATTCCTCCGAGGAGTTGATAGCCCTTGGGTTTGAAGCCGAGCCCGTCGATGTGGATGTCCTTCGCGCCGAGGCGTCGGAACTCAGGCCCCCAGTTCAGATAACCCTTGTGGTCGGGGTCCGTTGCAGTGGCGAGAGTCGGTCCCAGGTGCCGCTGGAGGTCCTGTACGGCGTTGAGGCGGGACTTCCCTGGATCCCCCGTGCTGTCGATGGACATTCTGGCGTAGTATTCGAGTGTCTCCTTCGGGCCCCCGAGTCCCTTGAAAAAGGTGTGACTGAAGGTCGGGTTGTCCTTGTTGTATTTTAGGAGCTCCGCCAGTTCGCGGATCTCCTTGTTGCTCGCCTCGGTGCCCTTCTTGGCAATGGTCAAAGCCTGTTTGGCCTTGTATTTGTCGATCGGTCCGTTCTTCGCAAAGTTGTGGGGATCGTTGCCGTGGATCTGGGCGAGAATGCCTGCTGTGTAGGAGTCCCGGCTGTCTGCCCGAGCGACCAGGTCCGCCAGTTCTTCCCCGAGAGTCTTGAGCTCCTTGCGTCTCTCCTCCGAGACAACCTCGTTCTGGTGACCGGGCTGTGGCGGATACTTGCAGAGAATCTGCCCATCCTTGCCATCCGAGATCTCAATGCCCTTGCGTCGCGCGGCATCGACTTTTGTCTGCAACTCGTCCTGGACGGATTTCAGTGCGTCGTATGCGGCGCTCAACTCCTTGTGGAGATCCCTGGCTTGGGTGTGGGCGTCTGTGACCTCGTCCGCGATTGCCTTGACAAAGGGGCGAGTCACATCCGCGTTCACACCAGCCCATCGGGCCTTGTTCGCCTTCTTGAGCATGCCGCTGTGTGCTTCGGTGGCCGCGTCGTCCAGCTTGCCAACCATGGTGTCCCATTGGGCGATCGCCGACTTCAAGGGACCGAGGTCGACCTGGTAGACGCTGCGCCAGGTGAGTCGAGCCATGGTTATCCCTTACTTGATCCATTTGTAGATCGCGGAGGTGGAAGTCGGTTTCCCGTTTGGTGACTTCAGGGAGGCGGCGATATCCGCGTCCTCCTTGGCGTGCGTTGCCTTGGTGTAATCCAGGTGGTTGGAGATGCGCGCGCAGCCCTGTTGCAGTGTCCTGCGCTGCGTGTCCCACATTTTCACCACCGTGCGCAGGGCCTTCCCCATCCGGAAGTCATGCTGGTCGAGTTCTCGCGCAGCTCGGTCAGTGGTGCTGTGACCAGAGCCGTCGAGTCCCTTGCCGTCAATGTCGGCGCACTTCTGGAGCTGGCGGTGCAGTTTGTAGGCGTCTTTACCCACGTCCCCCAGGTCGTCCTGGTGAACAGTGAGACTTGGGGTGTAGTTGCCATCCGGGGACTGTCGGTTCTCCGCGTTGTAGCCGTTGAGTCTCATGTGGGGAGAGGACTCCTTCTGCGCTCCGGACTTGAGACCCGCCCACTCCTCATCGAACGTCATTCGCCCCCCTGGTGCTCTGTGTCGGTTGTCGGTCAGCGGCAGTGGCTCGGCGGCGACCGCTCACCCTTTGTCATCCCCCGAGCAACGGATTGTAGGGGGTGCATGACCCGGTGAGGCAGGAGATCCGCCGAAGGCTCCAGGGACGCACGCAAGTAGAGCGCGAGCATTCCGGACATCCTGTGGTGATCCAGGCGACGAGGCGCTCCGACGAGCAGGAACGAGCCGTACCGGAAGTTCAACTCCCCTGACCGCGCAGTACGTACCTTGCCCGAGACAGCGTCTGTCGCGCCTGAATGGTCAGTCCCTGCCCAGAAGTTCGAGCTCCGCGAGTCGGCCTCCGGATTTCGCCGGGACCAGGCGGTAGCTGGGGTAGCGGCCGGGGTGGGGGAGGGTGTGCCAGCGCTTGCCGTCGCGGGAGCCCTCCAGCCGCCAGCTGCCGGGCGCCATGTCCTGGTCCTCGGAGGTGAGGGTGTACGAGGTGACGCGGGCGCCCTTGCGCATGGTGACCGGAGCGTCGGTGAGCTCGGCGGCCGTGCCCGAGGTGTCGTCCAGCAGTGGAGAGTCACCGGGCTCGGTGACATCGCCCTGGGGTGCGGGCACTTTGTCGCCCTTGGTCAGGGGCGACGGCGCCGCGCCGCGGCCCGAGCCCCATTTCGACGGCTTCGGGCCCATGGCGAACTCCAGCGTGCCGCCGTCGGCCAGCAGTTCGTGCGGCAGCGCGGTGGAGCGCCACCGCTTGCCGTCGACCTTCAGCCTCTGGACGTAGACATTCTTGGCGCTGTTCTTCGGCGCCTTGATCACCAGATCACGCCCCCCTCCAGATGGACGGTGGCCTTGGTGAACAGCGGGGAGCCGACCGCGTATTCGGGGGAGCCCATGACCAGCGGATAGAAGCCCAGCGCGCTGAAGACGTACCAGGCCGACATCTCCCCGTTGTCCTCGTCGCCCGGATAGCCCTGCCGCCTCGCTGCCGACGTAGAGCCGGGAGAGTGCCTCGCGGACGGTGGCCTGCGTCTTCCACGGCTGCCCGGCCGCGTCGTACAGGTACGCGATGTGGTGCGAGGGCTGGTTGCTGTGCCCATACATGCCCATCCCAACGTCGGGGGCCTCGGTCACCTCGTGGATGACGCTGCCGTAGCTGCCGGCGTACTTCTCCTCACCCGTCTCCGGAGTGGCGAAGTAGCGGTCCAGCTTCTTGCCGAGGGCAGGCTGGCCGCCGTAGAGGTTGGCCAGGCCCCGGGTGTCCTGGGGCGCCGTGAAGGCGAAGTTCCAGCCGTTCGTCTCGGTGTAGTCGTAGCCCCACGCCCGCGGGTCGTACGCACCGGGCGGCAGTCGCCAGGAGCCGTCGGCGGTACGGCCCTGGAAGAAGCCGGTCTTCTTGTCGAAGAGGTGGACGTGGTTCCGGGCGCGCTGGCGGAAGCAGGCGGACTCCTCCTGGTACCGCTTCTTTCCGGTCTTCTCGCAGCGCTCTGCCCATGTTCGCGATGCCGAAGTCGTTGAGGTAGTCCTCCAGCGCCCAGCACATGCCCTCCTTGGTGCCGGTGCTGGTGTAGCCGAGGAAGGGGGAGGTGGCCATGCCCTTGCGGCCCACGCCCGGGTCGGGCGGCGCGACGGTGGCGTTCTTGACAGCGGCGTCGTAGGCGGCTTCCGCGTCCAGGTCGACGCCTTTGAGGTACGCGTCCGCGAAGGCGACGTCGGAGGAGGTGCCGGTCATCAGATCGGCGTAGCCGGGTGAGGACCAGCGCGAGATCCAGCCGCCGTCCTTGTACTGCTGCACGAAGCCGTCGGCCATCTTCCCCGCCTGCTTGATAGCAGCGCATACGCGGGCCAGGTGGTCCGGTAGGTGTCCCAGAAGCCGTTGTTGACGTACACCTCGCCGTCGACGGACTTCGCCCCGGTCTCGGTGGGCGTATCGGGCTTCTCGGCGGGCGAGAACGGGCTGGCGTACCGGGTCCGCCCGCCGGACTTCTCGTGGCCCGCGTTGGGGTAGAGGTAGAGCCGGTAGAGGTTGGAGTAGAGCGTGGTGAGCTGGTCGGAGGTGGCGCCCTCGACTTCGATGACGTCCAGCAGCTCGTCCCACCGCGCCTGCGCCCGCTGCTTGACCTGCGCGAAAGAGCGGTCGGTCGGGATCTCGGCGCGCAGATTGGCCTTCGCCTGGTCGACGCTGATCAGTGAGGTGGCAATCCGCCTGGTGACGGTGCGGTCGCTGCCGGGGGCGAAACGCAGATAGCCCGGGCGTCCTTGCTGCCGCCGCCCGACCGCTTGCTGCCGCCGGTGACGGGTGCGTCGAACGCGGACCGCCGGGCATGGTGACCGAACCGGGGCAGCGGGTTGCGGCGTACGTGGACCTCTCAACAGGCTGGACAACGTTGCCAGGCTGTCATTTTCGGCGACCAGTAGCGTACGTACACCCCGGGCTGTCAAGGGAGTTGGAGATATCGGAAGAAGGGGAAATCCGCACAGGTCTCAACTCGGGAAAGATGCCGGGCCGGAGCGTTCTTGATCTTGCCGAGGTGGCGAAGAGTGGACTATACCTGTCCGCACCTTGAACGGTGCCCGCGCGCGGGCGCCGTATCACTGGCGCACCATCCGCAAGATCCGCACCACCCAGCTTGAACTGACCCGCGGTGTCGGGCCCTTCGCCGGTGGCGAGTTGACGGGAGACCGGTACACCGCCTGAGTCCTGGAGAAGGCGAGGACTTGAGCATGGGAACCAACAGCGTCAACCGTCGCAACGTCGTCAAGGCCACCGCGGCCGGACTGCTCGCCGTGCCGGCCCTCGGCTCGCTGACGTCCTGCGCCACGGGCGGCGGTGACGACAACAAGGCCGAGAAGGGCAAGAAGTCGGCCAAGAATCCGCTCTCCGTCAAAGAGGACGCCGCTCTTGCGACGTATATCTTCAACGGCGGATACGACGACAAATACGCGCGCTTCGTCAGCGACATGTACGAGAAGAAGTATCCCAAGGCGAAGGTCAACCAGAAGAAGACCGAGAAGATCGCCACCCAGACGCAGCCGCGGCTGGTGAAGGGCGACCCGCCGGACGTCATCAACAACTCCGGCGCCGACGACATGAACATCGCCAAACTCGTCAAGAACAAGCAGGTCACCGATGTGACGGAGCTGCTGGACGCGCCGAGCTGGGACGACCCGGACGTCAAGGTCCGCGACACCCTCGTTCCCGGCGTGGTCGAGATGGGGCAGTTCGGCAGTGACGCCTGCTATCAGCTCAACATCGCTCAGACGGTCTACGGCATCTGGTACTCGGAGAAGATGCTCCGCGACACGCTGGAGGTCGAATACCCGAAGACCTGGGACGAGATGCTCGACGTCTGCAAGAAGGCGAAGAAGAAGGGCATCCACGGCTGGACGTACGCGGGCGGCCACCCGCGCTACATGTTCTTCAGCATGTACGCGATGTTCGGCCAGGCCGGTGGCCGCAAGCAGCTGGAGGCCATGGACTACCTGGAGCCGAACGCCTGGAAGAGCGACGCGGTCAAGGCCGTGTTCGAGGCGTACGAGGAGCTGCTGGCCAAGAAGTACGTACTGCTCGGATTCGACGGGGAAAAGGGGCACATCGAATCCCAGACCGCCTGGACCAAGGGCAAGGCCGTCTTCATTCCGAACGGTTCCTGGGTGGAGAACGAGGCGAAGGACACCACGCCCAAGGACTTCGAGATGGCCGTCGGCGCCACGCCGTCGCTCGACAAGGGCGACGCCCTGCCGTTCGGCACCCTCTACGCGCCGCCCGGTGAGCCCTTCGTCATCCCGGAGAAGGCCACCAACCGGCAGGGCGGCCTGGAGTGGATGCGGATGATGTACAGCAAGAAGGCCGCGCAGAACTTCTTCCGTGAGGTCTCCTCCATGCCCGCGGTCAAGGGCGCCATCGACGGAATGGATCTGCCGCCGGGCGTCGACAGTTCGCAGAAGGCGGTCAAGGCGGCGGGCAAGAACGTCGTCATTCCGTTCTTCAAGGAATGGTATTCGGAGCTGTTCGACGACGATTTCAACAGCGTCGCGGGCAAGTTCATGATGGGCGAGATGTCGGTCAAGCAGGCCATGGACACCATGCAGAAGGCGGCCGACCGGGTGGCCAAGGACCCGGACGTCGAAAAGATCAAGAAGGCCTGACCTTCAGCGGCAGCGGCAGCCCCGGGCCGGGAGACCGCCCGGTCCGGGGCGGGGGAGAGCAGAGCGACGTGACGACTGAGATACGGCCGGCCAAAAGCGGGCCCTCGACACCGAAGACGGTCCCGTGGCGCAAATTGCCGCTGGGCGACAAAATGGCCTTCATCGTGGCAGTTCTGCTGCCGCCCCGATTCACCCCGGAGCGCGTCCGCTACGACCGCAGATACCGCACGCTGGACAAGTACCGGTTCATCGTCGGTTTTCTCGTACTGCCGCTGACTTTCTACGCGGTCTTCGTCATCTCCCCGTTCTTCCAGGCGATCTACTACTCCTTCACCGACTGGGCCGGCGGCGCCTCGGCGAACTTCGTCGGCGGCGACAACTACGTGAAGATGTGGAACGACCAGAAGTTCTGGGACTCCCTCGAAAGCAGTCTGCTGCTGATGGTGATCGTGCCACTGATCACCCTCGCGCTCGGTATCTTCTTCGCCTACATGATCACCGCGGGCGGGCGGCACCGCAGGGGAGAGGCCATCTCGGGGGTCTTCGGCTCCTCGTTCTACAAGGTCGTCTACTTCTTTCCGCAGGTGCTCTCCATCGCGCTGATCGCGGTCGTCTGGCAGCAGGTCTACAGCTCGCGCAGCGGCCTGCTGAACGGGGCGCTGGGAGCCGTGGGGCTGGACGGCCTGGAACAGCGCTGGCTGGGCGGCGATTACAAACTGGCGCTGTTCGCCACGATGGCGGTGATCGCCTGGAGCTTCGTCGGCTTCTACGTGGTGCTCTTCTCGGCCGCGATGGGTGCCATCCCCAGGGACATCTACGAGGCGGCGCTGCTGGACGGCGCGGGGCGGATCTCCACGTTCTTCCGGGTCACGCTGCCGCTGATCTGGGACACCGTACGCACCGGCTGGATCTATATGGGCATCCAGGCCCTGGACGCCTTCGCCGTCGTGCTGATCATGGTGCCCAAGCACGCGTTGAAGGTCACCCCCGTCTACCTCTACGAGCGCTTCCGGGAAGGCCAGTTCGGCTACGCCACGGCCATCGGCGTGGTGCTCCTGGCACTGAGCATGCTCTTCACGCTGATCGTGATGAGGATCGGGCGCCGTGACCAGGTCGAGTACTGAGAAACGGGAAGCGAAGCGATGAGTGCCGAACCGATGCCCACCGACGCAGTCACCGACCAGCCGGCCCACGCCGCCGCGTCCTCGTCCTCGTCCGAGACGGCCGCCGGACGGCGGTCCGCCGCCGGAAAGGCCAAGGGGCCAGTGCGCAGCGAGAGCGGCGCGCTGAACGTCTTCTCGCACGCCTTCCTGATCGCCTGGGTCGTCATGGCGGCGGGTCCGCTGGTCTGGGTGGCGCTGACGGCCCTCCGGCCCACGGCGGACTTCCTCAACGACCCGATGGGCCTGCCGAGCTCGATCCACTGGCAGAACTTCGCCAACGCCTGGACGGAAGCGAAGATCGGCCGGTACGCGTTCAACTCCGTGATCATCCTCGCGGGCTCGCTGACCGGCACCATGCTGCTGGGTTCGATGGCCGCCTACGTCATCGCCCGGTTCACCTTCCCCGGCAACAGATTCATCTTCCTGTTGTTCGCGGGAGGCATGATGTTCCCGGTGATCCTGGCGCTGATCCCGCTGTTCACGATCATGGACAATATGTCCCTGCTGGACACCCGCCCGGGACTGATCATCGCCTACATCGCCTACTCGCTGCCGTTCACCACCTTTTTCCTCACCTCGTTCTTCCGGACCCTGCCCAGCGGGGTCCAGGAGGCGGCGATGATCGACGGCGCCTCGCACACCCGGACGTTCTTCCAGGTCATGCTGCCGATGGCCAAGCCGGGGCTGGTGAGTATCGGGATCTTCAACTTCCTCGGTCAGTGGAACCAGTACCTGCTGCCGCTGCTGCTGAACAACGAGGACGAGAACAACTACGTGCTGCCCCAGGGGCTCGCGGCGTTGACGGTCTCCCAGGGGTACGCGGGAGACTGGGGCGCCCTGTTCGCGGGGCTGACCATCGCCATGGTCCCGGTGCTGGTGGTCTACGCCGTCTTCCAGCGCCAGGTGCAGGCAGGACTGACCGCGGGCGCGCTCAAGTAGCCGGCCCGAACCAGCCGTGCCGGGCAGTGATTTCAGGTTGGCCACGAAAGTGGCCTAGACCTGTGCGGCGGAATATGCCGTGAGTAGTCTCTGCGCCGTAGCGGCACGGGGATCACCTCGCCAGGCAGTCGGGGCTCTCCTCGCCCGACGTTGCCTGGGGGATCCGGGTCGCGCCCGGAGTGACGTACCACCTGCGAGCAAGTCGACACCGATGTCGAAGGGTTGAGCAACATGAACAAGAGAGCAGCGGCGGCCGGTGCCGCAGTGCTCGCCATGGCACTGAGCGTCACCGCCTGTGGCGGTGACAGCGGTGGCTCCGGGGACAAGAACACCATCAAACTGGTGGCCGCCGACTACGGCGACAAGAAGTCCAACGCGTCCAAGATCTACTGGGACGCGGTCGCCAAGGACTTCGAGAAGCAGCACAAGGACATCAAGGTCGACGTCCAGGTCATCAACTGGAACGACATCGACAAGCAGGTCAAGACGATGATCCAGAGCGGAAACGTTCCGGACCTGGTCCAGACCGGCGGCTACGCCGACAAGGTCGCCGACGACCTGCTCTACAAGGCCGACGACGTTCTCTCGCCCAAGACGCAGAAGAACCTCATCCCGTCGTTCGCCAAGGCCGGCGAGGTGGACGGCACCCAGTACGGCATCCCGTGGGTCTCCTCCTCCCGGGTGCTCTTCTACAACAAGAAGGTCTTCAAGAAGGCGGGCATCAAGAACCCGCCGAAGACCTGGGACGAGCTGGCCGACGCCGCGAAGAAGATCAAGAGCTCGAAGGCCGCCGACACCCCCTACGCGCTGCCCCTCGGCCCCGAAGAGGCGCAGGGCGAGATGATGATGTGGGAGCTGGGCAACGGCGGTGGCTACACCGACAACAGCGGCAAGTACACCATCAACAGCAAGAAGAACGTCGAGACCTTCAAGTGGCTCCAGAGCAACCTGGTCAAGCCGGGCCTGACCTACTCCAACCCGGGTACCACCGACCGTAAGACCGCCTTCGCGGACTTCGCCGCAGGCAAGGCCGGCATGCTCAACGGTCACCCGAGCCTCGTCCAGATGGCCAAGCAGGGCAAGGTCGACTACGGCGTCACCGCCATCCCCGGCAAGGATGCGCCGCTGAAGTCCACGCTCGGCGTCGCCGACTGGATGATGGCCTTCAAGGACGGCGGCAAGCAGAAGCAGATCAAGACCTTCCTCGACTTCGTGTACTCGAAGAAGATGCTGAAGTTCGACGAGATGTACAACTTCCCGCCGGTCACCCAGGACGCGCTCAAGACGATGCAGTCCAACGGCAAGCACGAGGACCTGAAGCCCTTCTTCGACGAGCTGGCGAACGCGAAGTTCTACCCGCTGGGCGACCCGGCCTGGGACGTCGTCTCCGCCGAGATCAAGAAGTCCGGCGGCAAGGCAGCCAAGGAAGACCCGGAGAAGGTCCTCGGCGACCTGCAGAAGAAGGCGGAAGAGGCCGCGGCCAACAAGTAAGACAGCCGGTTCCGTCCCAGGGTTGGCCCGTCGCATTCTGCGTACCCCGCAACGGGGGCTGCGCTTGCCCACCCTGCGCCCCTGGCAGACTGCCCAAGCTTCGCGGGGTAGCACGTCAGGGGCGCGGGGAACTGCTCCCCCAGCCTCCGGCCGACGGACAGCAGGGGCACCCCCTCACCGGCCCCCGCCAGCACAACCTCCGCATCACAAGGAGACCCCGTGTCATTGAAGGCCCCGCCGGTCCGCCGCTCCCGCGGCGGGCTGGCCAGGCTCGGCCCGCTTCCCTGGATCGCTCCAGTCGTCCTGCTCATTCTCGCTGTCGTCGTCTGGCCCGTCATCGAGCTGATCAGGACCTCGTTCCTGAACATCAGCATCGCGGGGATCGTGCGGGGCTCGGCCGGCACCGACAAGTACAAGAAGCTCTTCGACGAGACCGACTTCGGGCACGTCATCCTCTGGACCGCGCTGTGGACCGTCGTGGTCGTCGGCGTCACGATGATCGTCTCGCTGGCCCTGGCCCAGCTGTTCAACCAGCACTTCCCGGGCCGCCGGATCACCCGCTGGGCGCTCATCGCACCCTGGGCCGCCTCGGTCCTGATGACGGCCATCGGCTTCAAGTGGATGCTCAACCAGACGGCCGGTGTCCTCAACACCGTGCTGATCGACCTCGGCATCATCGACAAGTCCAAGGACTGGCTCGGCTCGGCGGGCACCGCCTGGCCGTGGATGATGTTCGTGGCGGTGTTCGTCTCGCTGCCGTTCACCACCTACACGCTGCTGGCCGGGCTTCAGACGATCCCGACGGACGTCTACGAGGCCGCGCGGATCGACGGCGCGGGCGCCTGGCAGACGTACCGGGGCATCACGCTGCCGCTGCTGCGGCCGGCCTTCCTCGTCGGTGTGGTCATCAACCTGATCAACGTCTTCAACTCGTTCCCGATCATCTGGGCGATGACGCAGGGCGGACCGGGCAGCGACACCGCGACGACCACGGTGTTCATGTACAAGCTCAAGGAGACGGACATCGGCGAGTCCGCGGCGATGTCGGTGGTCAACTTCCTGATGGTCGTCGTGCTCGTGCTGATCTTCCTGAAGGTCAGCCGGTGGAACGAGGAGGACTGATGGCGACCGCAACACAGACTGCCGGATCCGGCTCCGAACCCGAGCCCGGACCCGTCAAGGAGGGGCCCGCAGGCCCCGCCAAGCGCGCCGTACGGCCGCCGAAGCGCACCTTCCGGCCGCGCACGCTGGTGATCACCGCCGTCGCCTGGCTGCTCGCGGCGCTCTTCCTCGCGCCGTATCTGGAGATGATCGTCACGGCGCTGCGGCCGGCCGACGAGCTGCGCGACCGCACCTATCTGCCGGGCAAGCTGAACTGGTCGAACTTCATCGACGTCTGGAAGGAGTCCTCGCTCGGGGACAACCTCCAGGTGACGCTGCTGATTTCGGGCGGCGCGACGGTGCTGGTGCTGCTCGTCTCACTCCCGGCCGCCTACTACACGGCGCGGATGCGGTTCAAGGGACGCAAGTGGTTCCTGCTGCTGGTGCTGGTCACCCAGATGTTCCAGCCGACGGCCCTGCTGGTGGGCCTCTACCGGGAGTTCCACCAGCTGGAGATGCTCAACTCGGTCTGGACGCTGATCCTCACCAACGCCGCGTTCAACCTCGCCTTCGCCGTATGGATCCTGACCGCCTACATCGGGTCGATCCCTGCCGAGCTGGAGGAGGCGGCGATGGTGGACGGCACCAGCCGTTTCGGAGCGATGATCAAGGTGACGCTGCCGTTGGCGCTGCCCGGCGTCGTCACCGCGGTGATCTTCACCTTCATCTCGGCCTGGAACGAGTTCGTGATGGGGCTGACGCTCTCGACCGAGCCGGACAAGCAGCCGCTGACGGTCGGGATCAACAACTTCATCGGCGCCTACACGGTGCAGTGGAACTACCTGTTCGCCGCGTCGGTCGTGGCCATCGTGCCGGTGATCGTTCTGTTCGCCTTCATCGAGCGGCACGTGGTCTCCGGACTGACGGCAGGCTCCGTCAAGTGAGGTGAACGGTTCGCCGTTCCGGGTCCCCGGCCGCGGCCGGGGACCCAGCGCATTCGCCCTGCTCCGCTCCGTATGATGAGCCACAAATGAGCACCAGTCGGTCCCAGCCGAGCTCAAAGGGCTTGACGGGAAGATCCGCCGGGGCTCTGCTTAGGGTTCAGATGTTGGAGACAAACGGGGAGTGAACAGTGGTGGAGACTCCGGGCTCGCAGTCCTCGCTGCACCGGGCAAACCTGGAGCGCGTCGTGCGGGCCGTCCGCATGGCCGGTTCGCTCACCCAGGCGGAGATCGCCCGCACCACCGGGCTGTCGGCCGCGACCGTCTCCAACATCGTCCGTGAGCTCAAAGACGCCGGGACGGTCGAGGTCACCCCCACCTCCTCCGGCGGTCGCCGGGCCCGTGCGGTCTCGCTGAGCGCCGACGCCGGGATCGTCGTCGGCGTCGATTTCGGCCACTCCCACCTGCGCGTCGCCGTCGGCAACCTGGCGCACACGGTGCTGGCCGAGGATGCCGAGCCCATCGATGTGGACGCCTCGGCGGACCAGGGCTTCGACCGCGCCGAGCAGCTGGTGCGGCGGCTGGTCGGGGAGAGCGGCATCAGCCCGGCGAAGGTCATCGGCATCGGCCTGGGCGTACCGGGCCCCATCGACATGGAGACGGGCGTGCTCGGCTCCACCGCCATCCTTCCGGGCTGGGTCGGCACCAACCCGCGCGACGAGCTGACCACCAGGATGGGCGTCCCCGTCTACGTGGACAACGACGCCAACCTCGGGGCACTCGGCGAACAGGTCTGGGGGGCCGGCCACGGCGCCCGCGATCTGGCCTACATCAAGGTCGCCAGCGGTGTCGGCGCCGGTCTGGTGATCAACGGCCAGATCTACCGCGGCCCGGGCGGCACCGCCGGCGAGATCGGCCACATCACGCTGGACGAGTCGGGCCCGGTCTGCCGCTGCGGCAACCGCGGCTGCCTGGAGACCTTCACCGCGGCCCGCTATGTGCTCCCGCTGTTGCACTCCAGCCACGGCCCGGACCTGACCATGGCCCGGGTGGTGCGGCTGGCCGCCGAGGGTGACCCCGGCTGCCGGCGGGTCGTCGCCGACATCGGTCGGCACATCGGCAGCGGCGTCGCCAGCCTGTGCAACCTCCTCAACCCCTCGCGGGTCGTACTCGGCGGGGACCTCGCCGAGGCCGGAGACCTGGTGCTGGGTCCCGTGCGGGACTCGGTGGCGCGGTACGCCATTCCCAGCGCGGCGCGTCAGTTGAAGGTCCTGCCCGGCGAACTCGACAGCCGCGCCGAGGTGTTGGGTGCGCTGGCCCTGGTCCTCAACGAGATGGGTGACACCACGCTGGTGGACGCGGCTTCGGCTGCCGCCTGAGGGCTCGCTGCCCTGGGGGCTCGCCGCGATGACGGGTGGCCGTCTCGGTGGGGCGGCGGCCCGCCGTTGCCGATCGGGGCAGTTGCCGGGTGTCGGCTCGTTGTGGCTGGTCGCGCAGTTCCCCGCGCCCCTTCGGGGCGCTGATCGGGGCGCCCCTTTTCGGGGGTTCAACGGATGGCATCGTTGTCATCTCGTTAAGGATTTGCTTATTGACCGCTGAGTCAGCTGCGAGTTGACTTCCCGCTACCTCGGCCGCAATGCCGCGGCCCCGTCAGGGAGGTCTCTCAATGCACGCAGCGCTGCGCGGCATCGTCCTCGGCACCGTCACTCTTTCCCTCGCGCTCACCACGGCCGCCTGTGGCAGTGCCGACCAGGCGGACGGCAAGGACAGCGGCAAGTCCAAGAAAGGACCGCTGACCATCGGGCTGCTGCTGCCCGAGAACCAGACAGCGCGCTACGAGCGCTTCGACAAGCCGCTGATGGTCAAGAAGATCAAGGAGCTGGCGGGCAAGGACACCAAGGTCCTGTACGCCAACGCCAAGCAGGACGCCAACGTCCAGCAGCAGCAGGTCGACACAATGATCGCCAAGAAGGTCGACGCGCTGATCCTTGACGCGGTGGACGCCAAGTCCGTCTCCAGCTCGGTCAAGAAGGCCGACGACAGCGACATCCCCGTCGTCGCCTACGACCGCCTCGCCGAGGGCCCGATCAAGGCGTACACCTCGGTCGACAACCCGCGGGTCGGCAGGATCCAGGCCAAGTCCCTCCTCGACGAGATGGGCGACAAGGCCGACAAGGGCAAGATCGTCATGATGAACGGCTCCGTCACCGACCCCAACGCCAAGAAGTACAAGGACGGCGCCCACTCCGTCCTCGACGGCAAGGTGAAGATCGGCAAGGAGTACGACACCAAGGAGTGGAAGCCGGAGAACGCCAACGAGAACATGAAGGGCGCCATCTCCTCCCTCGGCAAGAAGAACATCGTCGGGGTCTACTCCGCCAACGACGGCATGGCGGGCGGCATCATCACCGCGCTCAAGCGCGCGGGCTTCGACAAGGACGAGCTGCCCCCGGTCACCGGCCAGGACGCCGAGCTCAACGCCGTGCAGCGGATTCTGGCGGGCGAGCAGTTCATGAGCGTCTACAAGCCGTACGTCCCCGAGACCTCGGCAGCCGCCGAGTTCGCCGTCGCGCTGGCCCGCGGGGAGTCGGTGGACAAGGTCGCTTCCTCGAAGACCGACAGCGAGTCCGCCAAGGACGTCCCCACGAAGATCGTCACGCCGCTGCCGCTGGTCAAGGACGACATCAAGAAGTACGTCGGCAAGTCCGGCTTCTTCACGTCCAAGGAGATCTGCACCGCCAAGTTCAAGAAGGCATGCGCCGAGGCGGGCATCAAGTAATCGCGTCGAGCGGCCGGTACACCCACCGTTCGAACGGTGGGTGTGACGGCCCAGAGGCATAAGGAGTGATTCACGTGTCCGCTACGCCCGTGCTGGCGTTGCGCGGAATCTCCAAGCGGTTCGGTGCCGTCCAGGCGCTCACGGACGTCCAGCTGGAGATCCACCCCGGCGAGGTCGTCGCCCTCGTCGGCGACAACGGTGCAGGAAAGTCCACCCTGGTCAAGGCCATCGCGGGCGTCGGCCCGGCCGACGAGGGCACCATCGAATGGGACGGACGGCCCGCCCGTATCGACCGGCCGCACGATGCCCAGCAGCTGGGCATCGCGACCGTCTACCAGGACCTCGCGCTGTGCGACAACCTCGACGTCGTCGGCAACCTCTTCCTCGGCAACGAGATCAAGACACGCGCCGTGCTGAACGAGGTGGAGATGGAGCGCCGCGCCCGCGAGCTGCTGTCCACCCTCTCCATCCGTATCCCCAGCGTCCGGGTCCCCGTCGCCTCGCTCTCCGGCGGGCAGCGGCAGACCGTGGCGATCGCCCGCTCGCTGCTCGGCGAGCCCCGCGTCGTCATCCTGGACGAGCCCACCGCCGCGCTCGGCGTCGAGCAGACCGCGCAGGTCCTCGACCTGGTCGAGCGGCTCCGGGAGCGGGAGCTGGGCGTGCTGCTGATCAGCCACAACATGGCCGACGTACGAGCCGTCAGCGACCGGGTCGCCGTGCTGCGCCTCGGCCGCAACAACGGGACCTTCACGGTGAGCGAGACCAGCCAGGAGGAGATCGTCTCCGCGATCACCGGGGCGAGTGACAACGTCGTCACCCGCCGCAATGCCCGTACCGCAGAGAACGCGCGCACCACGGAGGTGCACAAGTGACCACCGGCACCCCCACGGACGGCACGCCGGCCGACGACACGCCCACCGAGGGCACCCACCTGAACGTCACCAAGGCCCCGAGCGGGGCGGCGGAGAACGGGACGGCGGCCCCGGACGCTCCCGTCGCCACCGTCGACCCCCGGCTGCTGGTGCGCCAGCAGGGCTTCGCCGGCTATCTGGAGGACCTGCTGCGCCGGCTCCGCACCGGCGAGCTGGGCTCCGTCCCGGTCATCGTCGGCCTGCTGGTCATCGGCGCGGTCTTCCAGTTCCAGGACTCCGCGTTCCTGAGCTCGAACAACCTCAGCGATCTGTTCGTACAGAGCGCGGGCACCGGGCTGATCGCGGTCGGCATCGTCTTCGTGCTGATTCTCGGCGAGATCGATCTGTCGGTCGGCTCGGTCAGCGGGATGTCGGCCGCCGTGCTGGCCGTCCTCAACATCAACCAGGGCATGAACGAGGTGCTGGCGGTCCTGCTGGCCGTCCTCACCGGTATGGCGGCCGGCGCTGTACACGGCTTCTTCTTCGCCAGGATCGGCGTCCCGGCGTTCGTGGTCACCCTGGCGGGCCTGCTGGGCTGGAACGGCCTGATGCTCCAGATCCTCGGCCCCAGCGGCACCATCAACCTCGACGACGACGGGCTGGTGGCGCATCTCACCAACTACTACTTCTCCGACAAGGCGGCGGCCATGGGCCTGGCCACCGTCTGCGTCCTGGCCTTCCTCGGCTTCTCCCTGCTGGACCAGCGCCGACGCAAGGCGGCGGACGTTCCCAGCCGCCCGCTCAGCGAGATCCTGCTGCGCACGGCGGTGCTGGCAATCCCCGCGTACGTCGCAGCGGCCGTCTTCAACTCCTACAAAGGGCTGCCGCTGGCGGTGGTGATCTTCCTGGGCGTGGTCGTCCTCGGCGACTTCGTGCTGCGCCGCACCAGCTACGGCCGTCAGGTCTTCGCCGTCGGCGGGAGCAGCGAGGCCGCCGGGCGGGCCGGCATCAACGTGCCCATGGTGCGGATCACCGTCTACGCCATCGCCGGGACGATGGCGGCCGTCGGCGGACTGTTCTTCGCGTCACAGATCAACGCGGCCAACCAGTCCTCCGGCGCGGGCAGCCTGCTGATGAACTGCATCGCGGCGGCCGTCATCGGCGGCACCAGCCTCTTCGGTGGTCGCGGAAAGACCTGGTCCGCGCTGCTGGGCGCGCTGGTCATCCAGTCGATCAACTCCGGTATGGCCCTGCTGGGCACCGGTTCGGCCCTCCGCGACATGATCACCGGCGCGGTGCTGCTGGCGGCGGTCGTGATCGACTCGATCTCCCGCCGGACCCAGAAAACCGCTGGTCGGGCCTAGCGCGCTCAGTCCGCACGCCGCACAGGTGCGGATGGATCGGTCCAGGCGCCGGAGCGAAGGGCTCCGGTACCTGGACCGACGCCTGCAAGGAGTGACGGAGGCCGTTCGCGGGCGATCCGCCGAGCGGGCCTACCGCCTGGCCTGCTTCTGCTCTCTCGCGAGTTCGGCCTGCTCCGACTTCTCCTTCGGCTCGTGGATCTTCTCGTACTTCTCCTTCCACGCCGGGTCGGGCTTCTCCTTCTTCTGCTTCTTGTTCTTCTCGGGCGCGTCACCGGCGACCGAGGACGGGGCGGCGGCCAGGGCCTGTGTGCTGCCCAGAGTCATGGCGAGCGGGGCGACCACCAGGGCTGCGGCAGCGACGGTGCGCTTGAGCCGATTCGGCATGGAGCCTCCTACGGGTCGGGGGATGACGGCGTAATCACCATCACCGTTGTCCGTTATAAGCGCATTTACGGTGAGACCAGCGAGATGCGCCGCCAAATGGGTGTACGGCCCCTGTTCCGGCTGCCCATGCCCTCCGTATGCACCCTGGAGGGCAGGCTGGCATTCGTGTGACTGAGATGGCACCGTCCGGTGAATCCGGATGGAGGCGGAACATTAGACTCTGGAGGCACCTCCCGGCCGAAGGTTGGGAGAAGATCGGCACGGTCCGACAACAACGGCTCGACAGCGTTCGATCACGCTTGACGCAAGGAGGTACGGGTGGCGTTGCTGACCCGCATCAGGGGACCACGCGATCTGGACCGGCTCACCCCGGAGCAGCTGGAGAGGCTGGCCGAGGAGATCCGCACCTTCCTGGTCGGAGCGGTCTCCAAGACCGGTGGCCATCTGGGCCCGAACCTCGGTGTGGTCGAGCTGACCATCGCCCTGCACCGGGTCTTCGACTCGCCCAAGGACAGCGTGCTCTTCGACACGGGGCATCAGTCGTATGTGCACAAGCTGCTGACCGGGCGGCAGGATTTCTCCAAGCTGCGGGCAAAGGGTGGTCTGTCGGGTTATCCGTCGCGTGCGGAGTCGGCGCATGACGTGATCGAGAATTCGCACGCCTCGACTGTTCTGGGCTGGGCGGATGGTCTGGCCAAGGCGAACGAGGTGCGCGGGCGGGACGCTCATGTGGTGGCTGTGATCGGTGACGGGGCGCTGACGGGCGGGATGGCCTGGGAGGCGCTCAACAACATCGCTGCTGCCAAGGACCGTCCGCTGGTGATCGTGGTCAACGACAACGAGCGGTCGTATTCGCCGACGATCGGCGGTCTGGCCAACCATCTGGCGACATTGCGTACAACGGACGGGTACGAGCGTTTTCTGGCCCGGGGCAAGGACGTGCTCAACCGGACGCCGGTGGTGGGCAAGCCGTTGTACGAGACGTTGCATGGCGCGAAGAAGGGGTTGAAGGACTTCATCGCGCCGCAGGGGATGTTCGAGGATCTGGGGCTGAAGTATGTCGGGCCGATCGACGGGCACGACATCGCGGCTGTGGAGTCGGCGTTGCAGCGGGCCAAGCGGTTCGGTGGTCCGGTGCTGGTGCACTGTCTGACCGAGAAGGGCCGCGGCTATCAGCCCGCGCGCCAGGACGAGGCCGACCAGTTCCACGCCGTCGGCGTCATCCACCCCGACACCGGCCTGCCCGTCAAGTCCTCCGGCGCCGACTGGACTTCCGTCTTCGGCGACGAGATGGTCAAGCTCGGCCGCGAACGGAAGGACATCGTCGCCATCACGGCGGCCATGATGCGCCCCGTCGGACTGCACGCCTTCGCCCAGGAGTTCCCCGAGCGGGTCTACGACGTGGGCATCGCCGAGCAGCACGGCGCGGTCTCCGCCGCCGGACTCGCCACCGGCGGTCTGCACCCGGTCTTCGCGGTCTACGCCACCTTCCTCAACCGGGCCTTCGACCAACTGCTGATGGACGTGGCACTGCACAAGTGCGGCGTCACCTTCGTGCTGGACCGGGCGGGCATCACCGGCACGGACGGCGCCTCGCACAACGGCATGTGGGACATGTCCATCCTCCAGTGCGTCCCCGGACTCCGGCTGGCCGCGCCCCGCGACGCCGACCAGGTTCGCGCCCAGCTGCGCGAGGCCGTCGAGGTGGACGACGCGCCGACCGTGGTGCGGTACTCCAAGGGCGCCGTCGGCCCGGCAGTTCCCGCGGTGCGCCGGGTGGGCGGCATGGACGTACTGCGGGAGCCCGCCGACGGGGGGCCCGGCGATGTGCTGGTGGTCTCGGTCGGAGCACTCGCTCCGATGTCCCTGGAGATCGCCGGGCTGCTCGACAAGCAGGGGATCACCGCCACGGTGGTGGACCCGCGCTGGGTCAAGCCGGTCGACGAGTCGCTGCCGCCGCTGGCGGAGCAGCACCGCGTCGTGGTCACCGTCGAGGACAACAGCCGTGCCGGCGGTGTCGGCTCGGCCGTGGCGCAGGCGTTGCGGGACGCCGGTGTCGACGTTCCGCTGCGGGACTTCGGCATCCCCGAGCGGTTCCTGGACCACGGGTCCCGGAAGGAGATCCTGACGGAGATCGGGCTCACCGCGCCCGATATCGCCCGCCAGGTGACGGGGCTCGTCGCCAAGCTGGACGGGCGCTTCGACGCGGAGCAGGCCGAAGTGGCCCGCGACTAGCGGCTTTGCGGGGGCGCCCCCTGCTCCTGTTCGGTGAGGGGGCGCCCCTGTTCAGGGCCGGGGCGGGGGTAGCGCGGCGAGGGCCCGCGGGGGCTCGCTAAATTGGGTCGTATGCCGTTGTCCCCTGCTGCGGAGCGCCATACGGCCGCTGCGAGCGCGAAGGAGCCCGTGGCGAACTGGACGCGGCTTGTCACCGTCCTCGTCGCCCTCACGGTCCTCACCCGCCTCCCGTCCTTCGCGCGCACCCCCTGGAACCCCGACGAGGGGTATCTGGCCACGCAGGCCCGCCAACTGGCCGAGGGGGGCGTGCTCTACGACACCGTGGTGGACCGGAAGCCTCCCTTCGTGCCCCTGCTCTACCGGGGTGCCTTCGCGCTGTTCGGTGACGACTCGCTGTGGCCGGTGCGGGTGGCGGCCATCGTCGCCGTACTGGTGGGTGCGATGCTGGCCGCCTCCCTCGCGGGGCGCCGCTGGGGCGAGCGGGCGGCGTGGACGGCGGGGGTCTGCTACGTCTTTCTGACGGTCGGGCTCAAGCCGGAGGACACCCAGGCGGCGACGTTCGAGGTCTTCATGCTGCCCTGGACCGTCGCGGCGGTCTGGTGCGCCCAGCGGGCCCGCTGGCTCGGCGCCGGGCTGGCGGTGGCCGGAGCAGTGCTCTCGAAACAGACCGGTGGTGCCGTGCTGCTGCCGGTTCTCGCCCTGCTGTGGCAGGCCCGCGCGGGCTGGGGTGCCGGCTTCCGGGTCGGTGCCGGAGCAGCGCTCCCGGTGGTGAGCGCTGCTCTCGCCTTCGATCCGGGCCGCTTCCTGTACTGGATCGCCACCGGCTCCGGTTCGTATCTCTCCGCCGACGGAGCCGGATTCAAGCCGCTGCTGCGTGCACTGGCAGGCGTCGGGCTGCTGACGCTCGCCGCCCTCCCGCTCGTCGTCGCCCTCGTCCGCGTCGCCCGCTCCCGTACCGCCGTACGGTCCGCCGGCCGCGCCCCGCTCGACGGCACCGCGGACCTATGGATCTGGCTCGCCGCCTCGCTCGGCGCCGCCACCGTCGGGTTCCAGTTCTTCGGTCACTACTTCCTCCAACTCGTCCCGCCCCTCGCGCTGCTGGGTGCCGCCGCGCTGCAGGAGCTGACCGCGCGGGCCGCCACCGTGGCGCTGGCCGCCACCGCGTTCCTGGCGTGTGTGTTCGTCGGCTGGGGCTTCACCGACAGCCGAACCGAGGTCGACCACGCGCGCCGGATGGCCGACACCGTGCGCTCCTACACCGACCGCAAGGACCGGGTGCTGCTGTGGGGCATGCACCCGGAGGGCTACTGGCTGGCCAAACGCTCTCCCGCCTCCCGCTATCTGACCGCCGGGTTCCTCACCAACTTCAGCGGCGGCCGGGGCGAGACGCGGGTGGGCGAGCGGTACGCGATGGAGGGTGCCTGGCCGCACTTCGAGCGCGAGCTGCGGCGGCGCCCGCCCGAGCTGATCGTCGACGACTCGCGCGGCAAGGGGTACGGCGTCCAGCAGATCCCCACGCTGCGTCGGCATCTCGCCCGTCACTACGAGAAGGTCGCCACCATCGACGGGTCCTCGTTCTATCTGCGCACCCGCCCGGAGATCCGCTCCTCCCGGGCGGGCGGGGCGCCCCTGCCCCGCTGACCGGCCCGGCCTTTGCGCTCTCTTTCCGATTAGTTTCCCATTGTTGTTGCAGGCCGCTGCTGTCCGTCCAGTTGCTGCTCTCCCGTTGATCGTCTGCTGTTTCCCTGCGGAAGTTAGGTTCGCCGCCCCGCGTGCGTCAGGCCGTCGCGCGTGGAGCAATTCGTACGACGCAGGGAACGGGAGGACAGCTTGTCGTTCGAGCAGGAGTGGGCCGGGCTCAAGGCCGCGTACGCGCCCGAGACGACGGTGCATATGCGGCTCGCCGGGACCGGCACACACGGGGGCGGCACCGTTGTCGGCGGGGCCGGAAGCGGAGCGAACGGGCAGAAGCGGCTCCATGTGACGGCTCACGTACTGCGGGGCCGCGCGGGCCACGCCGAGACCGTACGGAGCCAGTTCCTCAAGGCGGACGACGAGGTCACGCGCGAGACGGGACAGATCACCGGCGCCCTCAAGGGCTTCCGTACCGACGCGGCGATCGCCACCTTCCAAGAGCGCTGGCGCGACCAGATGTCCTACGTCAAGCAGCAGTTCACCGGAACGGCATCCGCACTGCGCTCCGCCGCGGGCGCGTTCACCACCGAGGACCACCGGCGCAAGCGGGACATCGACGCGGTGGCGGGCACCAAGGACAGCCACGGCGCGGACACGCGGCAGGGCGCCCATGCCACGAGCGGGGGCAGCCGCTGATGAGTGACCAGCTCAGCTACACCGACGTACGGCACGCCGACCTCACCCCGCTGGACGAGGCCGTCGGCAAGTGGAAGAACGCGCCCGGCAAGTTCCAGCAGGTGGCCACCAACTTCAACACCGACGTCATCAAGGGCCTGGCGAACTCCGACTTCGAGGGCGAGACGGCCGAAGCCGCATGGCGCAAGTTCCGCGGGGTCAAGGCCCAACTGCTCGCCGCGCAGGAGGAGTCCCGGCGGGTGCACACGGTGCTGTCCCAGGCGCTGGGCAAGTTCCGCGCCGCGCAGAAGGAGCTCAAGGCCATCGAGGACGAGCTGGAGGGCCATAAGCACCTCAAGCTCAACAAGCAGGACGGCTCGGTCGGCCTCGAGCTCACCGACGCCGAGGAGAAGCACCGCAGCGCCTACACCAAGTCGTACAGCGAGGCCATCGCCGGCTATCGGGACCGCACCCGCGCCGCCCTCGACAGCGCCGACCAGGCCGACCAGGACCTGGCCCGGGCGCTGACCACCGATGTCAACGGCACCGAACGCGGCTTCAACGACCACGCGTACAACAGCCTCAAGGCCGCCCGCGAGCATGCCGCCCAGGACCTCAAGGAGGCTCTGCACCTGGCGAAGACCGAGAACGGCAGGATGAGCGCCCGCCAGTTCGAGCGGCTCACCGCGCTGATCACCCGGCACAGCCAGGACCCGCAGTTCGCCGAAGAGTTCACCACGAAGCTCGGCGCCGAGCGCACGCTGAAGCTCTGGTACAACGCCACTCACCCGCGCAACCTCGACCACCCCGACACAAAGATCGACGGGTGGGGGCTGAAGTCGGCCAAGACGCTCCAGGAATCGCTGAGCAACACCCTCGCACTGGCCTCGCACTCCAACACACCGGAAATGCGCCAGTGGCAGAACGACATGATCGCCCTGGGCGACAAACGTCTGGAAAGCAGCGGCGGCTCCACCCACCCGTTCGGCTTCCAGCTCATGAGCAATCTGATGCACTCGGGCAAGTACGACAGCGGCTTTCTGAACCGTTACGGTGACCGGCTCGTCGCCTGGGACAAGAAGCTCAACACCCACGACAATTACGCCTATTGGTCCAACACCGGCGACACCGACAGCCTCACCGCGCGCGGCATACCCGGTGACACCGGGCACGACGCGATGGTCGGTTTCCTGGACGCCCTGGGGCACAATCCGGGCGCCTCCACCGAGTTCTTCGGCCAGCCCGCCGATGTCAAGGGCGTCGTGGACCGGGACTCCGAACTCAACGACAAGTTCAAGTACCTGACCCAGGACCGCAACTGGATCTTCGACGGCAACACCCAGGCGGGCCCGCGCAAGCTGCCGGGACACGAGGCGCTCGGTCATGCGCTCACCGCGGCCACCACCGGCTACGCCTGGGACGATCCCGCGCTGACCGGGAAGAATCCCGAACTCTTCGAACACGGCGGCGACCGGCGCACCGCCGCAACCGCCGGTGTCATGGAGCAGGTCGTCCACGTCTACGGCGGCGAGAAGGGCCCCAAGCTGCTGCACGACCAGCCCGCCATCGCCGCGAGCCTGGGCGCGATGGGCGGCGCCTACGTGGACGACATCAACCGTTCCGTCTCCGGCGTGGGCGACTCGCTGCACAGCAACGGAGCCTTTCCGCCCGCCTATCGGGGCGCGGCCGAGCTGAGCCGCGACCAGGCCGTGGACTTCCTCAGCGTCCTGGGCCAGAACGAGACCTCGCACGGCATCATGAACCAGGCCGAACACCTCTACACCCTCGACCGGTTGGCCCAGAACCCGCCGTCCGAGAGCGACGAGAGCTGGGCCACGGGGCGACGGGTGCTGCTGACGGAGGCCGAAGCTCGGGGGACGCTGGACCATTCGCGGGTCCAGCAGATCGAGGCGCAGTACACGGCCGACAGCGCCGCCGCCCAGCAGGCTTACCGCGAATCCGGCTCCTGGACCCGCGTCGGTATGAGCTCTGCGGCACCCGCGCTGACCAGCGGGGTGCTCAGCCTGCTGGGTAAGAGCGGGCCTTGGGGCGTGGTGATTCCGATCGTCGCCGGCGGCGGCCTGGAATTCTCGAAACTCTTCCACAACGACGTGGTCTTCGGCGGGCCCGAACTTCCTGATCCGCCCGAGAACAAGGATCAGTTCTTCGCCCGCGGCGAGCGGGATCTCGGGGGGACCGCGGAGAAATACCTGGAGAAGTACGGGAACGGTCCAGATGTGACCGGAGACCTCGCCGACGACATCAAGTCCAAGTACCTGGCCATCGGGCCGCAGGGCAACGCCTTTGAAGGCCGCGAGCCCCATCCGAAGTGAAAAAGCCCCTGCTCTCCCCTTACCGAAACCGGGCGCAAAGCCAAAAGAATCGGGGGGAGAGCAGGGGCTACCGCATCATTCCGGGACGCTGGCGAGGCCGGGAGCCAGGAAGCGGCGGCCTGCGACGCGCTCGCTGACGCCCTCGCGGTCGAGGTAGGGCGTCACACCACCGAGGTGGAACGGCCACCCGGCACCGGTGATCAGACACAGGTCGATGTCCTGGGCCTCGGCCACCACACCCTCGTCCAGCATCAGCCGGACCTCCTCGGCGATGGCGTTCAGCGCCCGCTCCCGCACCTGCTCCTCCGTCAGGGAGACATCCCCGACCTGGAACAGCGAGGCGACCTCCGGGTCCAGCTCCTGGGTGCCCGGAACGTACAGGTTCCGCTTCCCGGCCTCCACGACCCGGCCCAGGTTCTCCGAGACGGCGAACCGGTCGGGGAACGCGTCGTGCAGCGTGCCCGCGACATGGTGCGCAACAGCCGGGCCCACCAGCTCCAGCAGCTGGATCGGCGACATGGGCAGGCCCAGCGGCGCCAGTGCCCGGTCGGCGACCTCGACCGGCGTGCCCTCGTCGATGGAGCGCAGCACCTCGCCGAGGAACCGGGTCAGCACCCGGTTGACGACGAACGCGGGCGCGTCCTTGACGAGTACGGCGGACTTCTTCAGCTTCTTGGCGACACCGAATGCGGTGGCCAGCGCGGCGTCGTCGGTCTTCTCGCCCCGCACGATCTCCAGCAGCGGGAGGATGGCCACCGGGTTGAAGAAGTGGAAGCCCACGACCCGCTCGGGGTGCTTGAGCTGGGAGGCCATTTCGCTGACGGACAGCGAGGAGGTATTGGTCGCCAGGATGGCGTGCTCCGGCACGGCTGCCTCGACCTCGGCGAACACCTGCTGCTTGACGCCCATCTCCTCGAAGACGGCCTCGATGACGAAGTCGGCGTCGGCGAACGCGGCGGCCTTGTCCAGGGAGCCGGTCACCAGGGCCTTGAGCCGGTTGGCCTTGTCCTGGTTGACGCGGCCCTTGAGCAGCAGCTTGTCGATCTCCTCGTGGCAGTAGGCCACACCCTTGTCGACCCGCTCCTGGTCGATGTCGGTCAGTACGACCGGCACCTCCAGCCGGCGTGCGAACAGCAGGCCGAGCTGCGACGCCATCAGACCGGCGCCCACGACACCGACCTTGGTGACCGGACGCGCCAGGTCCTTGGACGGGGCGCCCGCCGGGCGCTTGGCACGCTTCTGCACCAGGTTGAAGGCGTAGATGCCGCTGCGCAGTTCGCCACCCATGATCAGGTCGGCGAGCGCCTGGGTCTCGGCCTCGAAGCCCTTGCGCAGGTCACCGTTCTTGGCGGCGGCGATGATGTCCAGGGCGCGGTAGGCGGCCGGGGCCGCGCCGTGCACCTTGCTGTCGGCGATCTGCTTGCCGCGCTCGACGGCCGCGTCCCACGCCTCCCCGCGGTCCACCTCGGGGCGTACGACCTCGATCTCGCCCTTGAGGACGCCCGCGGTCCAGCGCAGCGACTCCTCCAGGAAGTCGGCGCCCTCGAACAGGGCGTCGGCGATGCCCAGTTCGTAGACCTGCTTGCCCTTGAGCTGGCGGTTCTGGTTGAGCGAGTTCTCGATGATGACGCTGACCGCGCGGTCGGCGCCGATCAGGTTCGGAAGCAGCGCGCAGCCGCCCCAGCCGGGGACGAGGCCCAGGAAGACCTCGGGCAGCGAGAAGGCGGGCAGCGCGGCGGAGACGGTGCGGTAGGTGCAGTGCAGCCCCACCTCGACGCCGCCACCCATCGCCGCGCCGTTGTAGTACGCGAACGTCGGCACGGCCAGGTTGGCGAGCCGGACGAAGACGTCGTGGCCGCCCTTGCCGATGGCGACCGCGTCCTCGTGCCGCTTCAGCAGCTCGACGCCCTTGAGATCGGCGCCGACGGCGAAGATGAAGGGCTTGCCGGTGAGGCCGATGCCCTTGATCTCGCCGTCCGCGGCCTCCTTCTCGACCTGGTCGATGGCCGCGTTCAGGTTGGCCAGCGACTGCGGCCCGAAGGTGGTGGGCTTGGTGTGGTCCAGCCCGTTGTCCAGCGTGATGAGGGCGAACCGACCCGCTCCGTACGGCAGGTCGAGGTGGCGTACGTGCGCCTGGGTGACGACCTCGTCCGGGAACAGCTCGGCCGCACCCTTCAGCAGCTCAGCGGTGCTCATTCTTACTTGCCCTCCCAGTGGGGGTTCTCCCAGATGACGGTCCCGCCCATGCCGAAGCCGACGCACATGGTCGTCAGGCCGTAGCGGACGTGCGGCTGCTCCTCGAACTGGCGGGCGAGCTGGGTCATCAGCCGTACGCCGGAGGAGGCCAGCGGGTGGCCGAAGGCGATGGCGCCGCCGTACTGGTTGACGCGCGGGTCGTCGTCGGCGATGCCGTAGTGGTCCAGCAGCGCCAGCACCTGGACGGCGAACGCCTCGTTGATCTCGAACAGTCCGATGTCGTCGATCGACAGCCCGGCCTTGGCCAGCGCCTTCTCGGTGGCCGGAACCGGGCCGACGCCCATCACCTCCGGCTCGACACCGGCGAACGCGTAGGAGACCAGCCGCATCTTCACCGGCAGCCCGAGCTCCTGGGCCACGTCCTCGGCGGCGATGAGGGAGGCGGTCGCACCGTCGTTCAGGCCCGCGGCGTTGCCTGGGGTGACCCGGCCGTGCGCGCGGAAGGGGGTCTTGAGCCCGGCGAGGTTCTCCAGCGTCGTCCCCGGCCGCATCGGCTCGTCGGCAGTGGCCAGGCCCCAGCCGGTCTCCCCGCCCTCGGGGGAGGTGCGCCGGATCGAGATCGGCACCAGGTCGGGCTGGATCTTGTCGTTGGCGTACGCCTTGGCCGCCTTCTCCTGGCTGCGCATCGCGAAGGCGTCGGCCCGCTCCTTGGTCAGGTGCGGGAAGCGGTCGTGCAGGTTCTCGGCGGTCATCCCCATGAACATCGCCGACTCGTCGACCAGCTTCTCCGAGACGAAGCGCGGGTTGGGGTCCACGCCCTCGCCCATCGGGTGCCGGCCCATGTGCTCGACACCGCCGGCGACGACGATGTCGTAGGCGCCGAAGGCGATCGAGCCGGAGGTCGTCGTCACGGCCGTCATCGCGCCCGCGCACATCCGGTCGATGGAGTAGCCGGGGACGGTCTTCGGCAGCCCCGCGAGGATTCCGGCGGTGCGGCCCAGGGTCAGCCCCTGATCACCGATCTGGGTGGTCGCGGCGACGGCGACCTCGTCGATGCGCTCCGGAGGCAGGTCGGGGTTGCGGCGCAGCAGCTCACGGATGCACTTGACGACCAGGTCGTCGGCGCGGGTCTCGTGATAGATGCCCTTGGGGCCCGCCTTGCCGAACGGTGTGCGAACGCCGTCGACGAAGACGACGTCCCTTGCGGTACGAGGCACGTTGGCTCTCCTCCAGGTGCGGCCAGGGGTCGGTCACCCCCCATGCTACTTGCCGGTAACCACCTGGCAAGGGGCGACCTGGCCGAGGGGCACACGTCACATCCGGGTGTGCGCGTACGTCACCCGGAGACGGTCAGTGCGGCGCGCAGCAGCTCTGCCGTCTGCGCGATCTGCCACTCGCGCGCACCCAGCGTGCGCAGCGCGCCGGAGACCGACTCCACGGACACCTCGGCCGGCGGCTCCCAGCACAGCCGCCGCACCGTGTCCGGGGTCAGCAGGTTCTCCTGCGGCAGGTTCAGCTCCTCCGCGTGCTGGGTGACAGCCGCCCGGGCCGCCGTCAGCCGCGCTGCCGCAGCCGGGTCCTTGTCGGCCCAGGAGCGGGGCGGCGGCGGACCGTTGGTGGCCTGCGACTGCTGCGGCAGCTCCTCCTCCGGCAGCGCACGGGCCCGCTCGACGGCCGCCATCCACTGGTCGAGCTGTTTGCGGCCCACCCGCTGGCCGAAGCCGGGCAGCGCTGCCAGCGTCCTGGCGTTCGGGGGCATGGCCAGCGCCGCCTCCACGATCGCCGCGTCGGACAGCACCTTGCCCGGTGAGATGTCCCGCTTGCGCGCCACCGCGTCCCGCGCCTGCCACAGCTCCCGTACGACGGCCATCTGCCGGCGCCGGCGCACCTTGTGCATGCCCGAGGTGCGCCGCCAGGGGTCCTTGCGCGGCGGCGGGGCCGGAGCGGCGGCGATGAACGCGAACTCCTCCTGGGCCCACTCCAGCTTCCCCTGCCGAGACAGCTCCTGCTCCAGCGCGTCCCGAAGGTCCACCAGCAGCTCCACATCGAGCGCCGCGTACCGCAGCCAGGGGTCGGGCAGCGGACGGGTGGACCAGTCGACGGCGGAGTGCCCCTTCTCCAGGGCGTATCCGAGCACGTTCTCCACCATCGCGCCGAGGCCCACCCGTGCGAACCCGGCGAGCCGCCCGGCCAGCTCGGTGTCGAAGAGCCGGGTGGGCCGCATACCTATTTCCCGCAGACACGGCAGATCCTGGCTGGCGGCGTGCAGTACCCACTCGGTGCCCGCCAGTGCCGCGTCCAGGCCCGAAAGATCGGGGCAGGCGACCGGGTCGATCAGCGCGGTGCCCGCTCCCTCGCGGCGCAGCTGAACCAGATAGGCCCGCTGTCCGTACCTGTACCCCGACGCGCGCTCGGCATCGACGGCCACCGGGCCGCCGCCCGATGCGAAGGCGTCGGTCACCTCGGCCAGCTCCGCGGCCGTCACGGTGACGGGCGGGATCCCCTCGCGTGGTTCCAGGAGGGGGACCGGCGCCGGGGCGGAGTCCTGGAGGGGGGCCTGAGCTGCGGATGCTGATGCGGTCTCTTGGGCGTCGGTCACCAGTAAAGGGTATCCGCGCGCACCCAATGGCGAGCGCCCGCCGACGGAACGTTACGTCGACGGGCGCCCGGAAAGCGGAAGCGTGGGGGGAGGACGGGGGAGTACCGGGGAGTAGGGGCCGGGGTCAGTGGATGATGCCCGTCCGCAGAGCGACGGCGACCATGCCCGCGCGGTCGCCGGTGCCCAGCTTGCGGGCGATCCGGGCGAGGTGGCTCTTGACGGTGAGCGCCGAGAGGCCCATGGAAACGCCGATGGCCTTGTTGGACTGGCCCTCGGCGACCAGGCGCAACACCTCGACCTCGCGGCCGGACAGCTCCCGGTAGCCGCCCGGGTGGCCCGGACCGCCGGGGCCGCCGCCCGGCCTGCGGTGCATCCGCGCAGCGGCGGCGGCGCCGATGGGTGCGGCACCGTGCCGGGTGGGCAGCGGACCGCCCAGGTTGGTGCGGGTGCCGGTGACGACGTAGCCCTTGACGCCGCCGGCCAGTGCGTTGCGTACGGCGCCGATGTCGTCGGCGGCGGAGAGCGCCAGGCCGTTGGGCCAGCCCGCCGCTCTGGTCTCGGACAGCAGGCTGAGCCCGGAGCCGTCGGGCAGGTGGACGTCGGCCACGCAGATGTCGCGTGGGTTGCCGATTCGGGGGCGGGCCTCCGCGATGGACGACGCCTCGATCACGTCCCGCACGCCGAGAGCCCACAGGTGGCGGGTCACGGTGGAACGGACTCGGGGGTCGGCCACGACGACCATGGCCGTCGGCTTGTTCGGGCGGTAGGCGACCAGGCTTGTGGGGTGCTCAAGGAGAACAGACACCGGGCCTCCTGAGGGAGTGGCTGTGGGGGACGGAACCGAACGAGTCGGGTATTCCGCGTGAAGGGTCACAGACTCCTTCGGCACCTTCTCCACAGCTCTTTAGAGAAAGATCACGAATTAGTGACCCGAATTTCCACAATCCGGTTTCCCCGGTTCATTTTCCGCAGCCGGAAAGATTCCTTTGTCTACACAGAGACCGTTGTCTTCATGGACCGGGTGCGCGACCGGAATTGTGCGGCGTCTTTGTAGACAAAACGCCGCACCCGGCGGGAGCGGCTCCCACCGGGTGCGGCGATGAAGGGGTTGAGGTGCGGGGATCGTCGGGCTAGTGCGGGCCCCTGCGCTGCGGGAGCTGGACGACCGAGGAGCCCTCGCCCGTCTCCGGGGGCAACCCGGCGCACTGGCAGAGGAGTTCGCACCAGGCCGTCAGATGCGCGGCGGCGTCCGGGGTGGTGCCCTCAGGAGTCCAGCTCGCCCGGATCTCCAGCACCTCCTCCGCCGCGCGCTCCGCGAGCCCGCCGAAGAAGGCGGAGCTGGACCGGGTCACCGTCCCGCTCGGCTCCACGTACCCGGCACCGCGCGCCTCCAGGGCGCCCGTCAGCCAGGTCCAGGTCACTTCGGGCAGCAGCGGGTCGCCGGCGATCTCCGGCTCCAGCTCGGCCCGGCCCAGTGTGACGACGCGGAAGGTGCCCTGCCACGACTCCTGGCCCTGCGGGTCGTGCAGCAGCACGAACCGCCCGTCGGCCAGCTCGGTCTCCTCGTCGTCCGGCTCCGTCACGGTCGCCTCCAGCGCGAACGAGTACGGCGCCAGCCGCCGGGGCGCGGGGAGCAGGGAGAGCTGGACCTCGGGGCGCGGGCGGGTCTCGCTCAGCGCCGCGACAGCCGCCCGGAAAGGCGGCGGAGAAGAGTCCCCGCCCCCGCCGCCGGAGCCTCCCGTCCCGCTGGTGTCTTCCACTCCGCCGGAGCCTCCCGCCTTCGCCGCCCGAGCCGCAGTCATGGGCCGAAGAGTAGGCGGACGGCGGGCTTCAGGCCGGTAGGGACACCCCATTAGGCCGTGGGAGACTTCGGGGTGTGAGTGGAGACGACCGCCCTGAGGGCCAGCCGACGCAGACACCGGACGTCGCAGCGAGCGCTGCGGCGGATTCACCGTTTCTCCGCGCGTGCCGCCGCGAACCGGTGCCGCACACTCCGGTGTGGTTCATGCGGCAGGCCGGCCGCTCGCTGCCCGAGTACCGCAAGGTGCGCGAGGGCATCGCGATGCTGGACTCGTGCATGCAGCCCGATCTCGTCGCCGAGATCACCTTGCAGCCCGTGCGCCGGCACAAGGTGGACGCCGCGATCTACTTCAGCGACATCGTCGTCCCCCTCAAGGCCATCGGCGTGGACCTCGACATCAAGCCGGGCGTCGGCCCCGTCGTCGAGAAGCCCATCCGCACCCGCGCCGACCTGGAGCGGCTGCGGGCCCTGGAGCCAGGGGACGTTTCGTACGTGACCGAGGCCGTCGGCATCCTCACCCGCGAGCTGGGCGCCACCCCGCTCATCGGCTTCGCCGGAGCGCCCTTCACGCTGGCCAGTTATCTGGTGGAGGGCGGCCCTTCGAAGAACCACGAGCGCACCAAGGCGCTGATGTACGGCGACCCTCAGCTGTGGGCCGAACTGCTGGACCGGCTCGCGGACATCACCGCAACCTTCCTGAAGGTGCAGATAGAGGCGGGCGCCGGCGCGGTGCAGCTGTTCGACTCATGGGTGGGCGCGCTCGCTCCGGAGGACTACCGGCGCAGCGTGCTGCCCGCCTCCACGAAGGTCTTCGACGCCGTCGCCGGATACGGGGTGCCCCGCATCCACTTCGGCGTCGGCACCGGTGAGCTGCTCGGTCTCATGGGCGGGGCCGGAGCCGATGTGGTCGGCGCAGACTGGCGGGTGCCGGTGGACGAGGCCGCACGCCGGGTGGGCCCCGGCAAGGCGATCCAGGGCAACCTCGATCCGGCCGTCCTTTTCGCCCCCCGCGAGGCTGTGGAGCGCCAGGCCGCACGCATCCTGGAGGCCGCACGCGGGCTGGAGGGGCACATCTTCAACCTGGGGCATGGGGTGCTGCCGGAGACGGATCCGCAGGCGCTGACGGATCTGGTGGCGTACGTGCATGAGCGCAGCTCGCGCTGAGGCCGTACGCGGTTGTTGCGGCCCTCAGCCCTCCCGGACCGCTGCCGCGGCCTTGCGGGCGGCGATGAGTACCGGGTCCCACACGGGGCTGAACGGCGGGGCGTAGCCGAGATCCAATGAAGTCATCTGCTCCACGGTCATGCCTGCGTGCAACGCGACAGCGGCGATGTCGACGCGTTTGCCGGCGTTCTCACGGCCGACGATCTGGACGCCGAGCAGCCGTCCCGAGCTGCGCTCGGCGATCATCTTGACGTGGATCGGCCGGGTACCGGGGTAGTAGCCGGCCCGGGTGGTGGACTCGATCACCACGCTGGCGAAGCGGAGCCCGACGGCGGCGGCCTGCGCCTCCAGCAGCCCCGTCCTGGCGATCTCCAGGTCGCACACCTTGCTGACGGCCGTGCCCACCACTCCGGGGAAGGTGGCGTAACTTCCCCCGATGTTGGCGCCGATGATCTGGCCGTGCTTGTTGGCGTGCGTGCCCAGCGGCACATGCTGGGCACGGTCCGAGACGAGGTTGAGGACTTCCACGCAGTCGCCGCCTGCCCAGATGTTCTCCCGGTCGCGGACCCGCATCGCCAGGTCCGTCAGCAGTCCGCCGGACTCGCCCAGCGGCAGTCCCGCCTCGCGGGCCAGCGCCGTCGCGGGTTTCACACCGAGGCCGAGCACGACCACGTCGGCCGGGTACTCGGCGTCCTCGGTCGCCACTGCGCGGGCCCGGCCCCGCTCGTCGGTGAGGACCTCGGTGACGGCGGCGCCCAGCACCGTCTCGATGTCCATGGAACACATCGCCTCATGCACCAGCTTGCCCATGTCCGGGTCGAGGGTGGACATCGGCTGCTCGGCCTTCTCCAGCACCGTCACCGCGTAGCCGCGCCTGACGAACGCCTCGGCCATCTCGACGCCGATGTAGCCCGCGCCGACGACGACCGCCCTTCGCCGGGCCGCACCTTCCCCAGCCGTCCCCCCGAACTCCACCCTCTGCTCCAGCGCGTCCAGCAGCTGCTGGCCGTCGTCCAGCGTCTGCACCCCGTACACGCCCTCGGCGTCGATCCCGGGCAGCGGCGGGCGCACCGGGACGGCGCCGGTGGCCAGCACGAGCTGGTCGTACCCCACCCAGCGCTCGGTGCCCTCCTGCTCCCGCACCCGGACCCGCTGCCCGTCCACGTCCAGCTCAAGAGCCTCGGTACGCATCCGCAGGTCGATTCCGCGCGAGCGGTGCTCCTCGGGGGAGCGGGCGATCAGCTTGTCGCGCTCGGCGACATCACCAGCCACCCAGTACGGGATGCCACAGGCGGAGTACGAGGAGAAGCCGCCCCGCTCGAACGCCACGATCTCCAGCTCGTCAGGGCTCTTGAGCCGGCGGGCCTGCGCCGCGGCCGACATCCCCGTCGCATCGCCACCGATGACCACCATCCGCTCCGCTGCCGCCATCGCGGACGCTCCTTTCGCCGTACGGGCGCTGCCGCCCACCGGACGTGCTGCCACTGACAGGGCCCACGCTATGCGCCGGGTGCCGTTCTGCGAGACTTGCCCATATGCACGTACTTGTCATCGGGGGCGGAATCTCCGGGCTGGCCGCTGCGCACCAACTGCTGGCGTCCGGCGCCCGGGTGACCGTGCTGGAGGCCGGTGCCCGGCTCGGCGGCAAGCTGCGTGCGGGCAGCGTCGCCGGGACGGCCGCCGTCGACCTGGGCGCCGAATCCATGCTGGCCCGCCGCCCCGAGGCCGTGGAGCTGGCGCGCGCCGTCGGGCTCGGCGAACGGCTCCAGCCGCCGTCCGTCGCCGGGGGCGCCATCTGGACGCGCGGCGCCGTACGGCCCATGCCCAAGGGCCATCTGATGGGCGTCCCCGGCGACCCGGCCGCGCTCGGCGGGGTGCTCTCGCCCGAGGGGCGGGCCCGGATCGCCGAGGACGGGCGGCTGCCGCGTACCGAGATCGGCGAGGACGTGGCCGTGGGCGAATACGTCGCCCGGCGGCTCGGCCGCGAGGTCGTCGACCGGCTGGTCGAACCCCTGCTGGGCGGGGTGTACGCCGGTGACGCCTACCGGATCTCGATGCGCGCCGCCGTCCCGCAGCTGTACGAGGCAGCACGCGGCGAGCGCTCCCTGCTGGCCGCGGTGCGCGCCGTGCAGGACCGGGCCGCCGCCCGGCCCGCGCCCCACAGCCCCGTCTTCATGGGCATCGAGGGCGGCATCGGACGGCTGCCCCAGGCCGTGGCCGAGGCGTGCACTGCCAAGGGCGCCGAGATCCGGCTGAGCACACCGGTGCGCGAGCTGCGCCGTACGCCCTCCGACGGCGGGCCCGGCTGGCTCGCCGTCACCGAGCACGAGGCGCTGAGCGCCGACGCCGTCGTGCTGGCCACCCCCGCACCAGCTTCCGCGCGGCTACTCGCCCCGCACGCCCCGGCAGCCGCCACGGTGCTCGACGAGGTCGAGTACGCCTCGATGGCGCTGGTCACCCTGGCCTTCCGCAGGTCCGAGGCGGACCGCATCCCGGACAGCAGCGGCTTCCTGGCGCCCCCCGTGGACGGCCGCGCCATCAAGGCCGCCACCTTCTCCGCGCACAAGTGGAGCTGGGTCGCTGCCCAGGACCCCTCCCTGTTCGTGCTGCGTACCTCGCTGGGCCGCTACGGCGAGGAGCAGATGCTCGAGCGGGACGACGCCGAACTGGTGGAGCTGTCGCTGCGCGATCTGCGCGCCGCCACCGGGCTGGACGCGCGCCCCGTCGACTCCCTCGTCTCCCGCTGGGACAGCGGCCTGCCGCAGTACCCGGTCGGACACCTCCAGCGCGTCGCCGCCGTCCGGGCAGCCACAGACGCGCTGCCGGGACTTGCGGTGGCCGGCGCCGTCTACGAGGGCGTGGGCATCCCGGCCTGCGTCGCCAGTGGACAGCGCGCGGCCCGGCACGTACTGGAAGCAGCCGCATCAGCTGAGTCAGCCAACGAGAACAGTGAGAAGACACGTCATGAGTGAGGAACCGCAGAAGTCCCCCAACGCGGGCAAGAAGGCCAAGGACCTCAACGAGGTCATCCGCTACACCCTCTGGTCGGTCTTCCGGCTGCGCGACGTGCTCCCCGAGGACCGTTCCGGGTACGCGGACGAGGTGGAGGAGCTGTTCGGCCAGCTCGCCGCCAAGGACGTGGTCGTCCGCGGTACGTACGACGTCTCCGGGCTGCGGGCCGACGCCGACGTGATGATCTGGTGGCACTCGGAGGACTCCGACGCCCTCCAGGACGCCTACAACCGCTTCCGCCGCACCAAGCTGGGCCGCGCGCTGGAGCCCGTCTGGTCGAACATGGCGCTGCACCGTCCCGCCGAGTTCAACAAGTCGCACATCCCGGCCTTCCTCGCCGACGAGGAGCCACGCGCCTATGTGAGCGTCTACCCCTTCGTGCGCAGCTACGAGTGGTACCTGCTGCCCGACGAGGACCGCCGCCGGATGCTCGCCGACCACGGCAAGATGGCCCGCGGCTTCCCCGACGTACGGGCCAACACCGTGCCCGCCTTCTCGCTGGGCGACTACGAGTGGATCCTCGCCTTCGAGGCCGACGAGCTGTACCGCATCGTCGACCTGATGCGGCACCTTCGCGGTTCGGAAGCGCGGAGGCATGTGCGGGAGGAGATCCCCTTCTTCACGGGCCGCCGCAAGCCGCTGGGCGAGCTGGTCGCGGGGCTGGCGTAACGCGGCGAACGCTAGCGGGCGGCCCGCATGCCGGGGGCGGGCAGCGGCTGTTGCCGGGCACCCGGCTTCGGTGCGGGCCGCGCAGCGCACTCCGCGTCGGTGCCCGGCGTTCTGCCCTCGAAGAGGTACCGCTCGATATGTGCGTCCATGCAGCGGTTGCCGCCGCTCACCCCGTGGTTGCCCGCGCCGCGCTCGGTCACGAGCGAGGAGCCCGCCAGCCGGCGCCGGGTCTCCAGGGCGCCCGTGTACGGGGTGGCCCCGTCCCGGGTGGCGGCCACCAGCAGCACGGGAGGGAGCTGTCCCACGGCGGTGCGCACATCCAGCGGCGTGGCCGACTCCGTCTTCCAGTAGGCGCACGGCAGATTCATCCAGGCGTTCGACCAGGTGTTGAACGGCGCCACCGCCGCCGTGACGGTGTTGTCCCGGTCCCAGCGCGGCCAGTCGCGTGGCCAGGGTGCGTCCTGGCACTCGACCGCGTTGTAGACGGCGTTGCCGTTCTCCTCCTTCTTCGCCTTCTTCATGTCCGGCGCCGCCACCTTGATCAGCGGCCCGGGCTCGCCCTTGCGGAAGTCGGAGAGGGCCCGCGCGTACGGGGCCCAGGTCGCATCCGCGTACCCGGTGTCCAGGAACGCGGCCACCAGTTCCTTGGAGCCGACCGTCCCGCCGGCGGGCTCACGGTCCACGGCCTCCCGCACCGCGTCGAACGACGCCTGCACCTGCCGGGCCGTACGCCCCAGCCGGTAGGTGTCGTCGTGCCGGGCGACCCAGGTCTTCCAGTCCTCCCAGCGCCGCTCGAAGGCGACGTTCTGGTCGAGGTTGGCCTGGTACCACACGTTGTCGGGGGCCGGGTTGACGATGCTGTCCAGTACGAGGCGGCGGACGTGCCCGGGGAAGAGCGTCGCGTAGACGGAGCCGATGTACGTGCCGTAGGAGACGCCCATGAAGTTGAGCCCGCGCTGCCCCAGAGCGGCGCGCAGTACGTCCAGGTCGCGGGCGTTGTTCGGCGTCGTGTAGTGCCGCAGCCGGTCGGGCTGCGCCTTGGCACACCCGGCGGCGTAGGCGGCGGCCTTCCGGTTCATGGCCTGCTTGACGGCCCAAGTGGGGTGCTGCGCTGCGTGGTTGGGTCCCTTGAGGAACGCTTCCGGGTGCTGGCAGGAGAGCGGGTCGGAGCGGCCCACGCCGCGGGGCGCATAGCCGATGAAGTCGTAGCGTGCGTTGAGGCGCTTCCACAGTCCGCCGAGCTTCGGGTAGAGGGGGAAGTTCATCGCGTTGCCACCCGGCCCACCCGGGTTGTAGACCAGCGGGCCCTGGTACTCGGCGGGGTTCCCGGTGGCCCGGGCCCTGCTGACGGTGAGGGAGATGTGCTCGCCGTCCGGCCGCGTGTAGTCCACCGGGACCCGGACGGTGCCGCACTCGGCGGATACGGGCAGCTGCTCGGCGGCGGGGCAGGGCTGCCACCGGATGCCCCGGGCCGCGGCGTCCCTGGCCGCCGCCCGGACGCCGGCCGCTTCCGGCCCGCTGTAGGTGGGAGGGAGCGCTCCGTGTGGAGCGGCCGAGGCCGCCGCGGGGGCAGAGGCCAGCGTGAGGGCAAGGGCACCGACTGTGGAGGGGATCGCTGCTGCGCGCATTGAGGCTCCCGCTGGTCTCGCTGTCGCTCCGTCAGCCATGCCCGGGGCACCGCCGTTCATATTGGATGCTCAGCGGCTCATACGCAGATGTAAAGCATCCCCTCGCGGTGTCGCGGAACACCCCTCGGATGGGCTGAGCGCCTGCCTCCCCGCCGGGCCGGCTCAGCGCGGGGCAGGTCCGGTGCGGTGCTTGTACCAGCGCTTGAGCTCCCTGCGCGGACGGCGCGGAAGCCGGGCCTCCTCGAGCACGTACGCCGCGAAGTTCAGGGCGTCCCAGCGGTAGTTGGCGTCCATGGGCCGCCCCGTGGCATACGCGAGGAACAGGCTGCGGTACTCCGCCTCGCCGAGGAGCTCCGGCAGCTCCGGCGCCACCTTGGCGACGATGTCGGCGCGCTTGGCCCGCAGCGCCCTGGCCTGGATCTCCAGCCGGTCCCGGTCGAAGCCGGGCGGCGCGGGCGCGTCGGCGACCAGCGCCGACAGCAGCGTGGCCTGTGCCAGGGCCAGCCGGGCCCGCGCTTCATCGGACACCGGTGGACCCGCTTCATCGGACACCGGTGGCCTCCTCACGCGCGGCGTGCACCACCGCGCTGATCTGCTCCAGTTCCCCGGCGAGCTCGGCGACCGGCGGGAAGTTCTCGTCCCGCTCCAGCAGCACCCCGGGCGGCACCGTCCTGGCGCACAGCTCGGCCAGGACGTCCAGCACGGGCCGGGTCACGGGATGCCCGTGGCTGTCGTGCCAGACGCCGTCGCGTTCGACGCCGCCCGCCACATGGACGTACGCGAGCGCCTCCAGCGGCAGCCGGTCCAGCGCGGCCACCGGGTCCTCGCCGCGGTTCACCCGGTTGGTGTGCAGATTGGCGACGTCGATCAGCAGGCCCACCCCGGTGCGCTCGACCAGCTCTGCGAGGAATTCGCCCTCGCTCAGCTCCTCGTCCGGCCAGCTGATGAGCGCCGCGATGTTCTCCACGGCGAGCGGCACCGGCAGCGCTTCCTGGGCGATGCGAATGTTCTCGCACAGCACGTCCAGCGCGTCCCGGGTGCGGGGCACCGGCAGCAGGTGACCGGCCTCCATCCGGGGCACTCCGGTGTCGCCGCCGCCGCCCCGGACGAACGCGATGTGCTCCGTCACCAGGGGAGTGCCCAGCGCCTCGGCGCACTCCGCGAGCGCCGCGAGCCTGCCCGGGTCGGGGCGCTCGGCGCCCCCGAGGCCGAGCGCCACCCCGTGCGGCACCACGACCGTGCCGCGCTCCCGCAGCCGCAGCAGCGGCTCGGGCAGCCGGCCGGGGCAGATGTTCTCCGCGACGACCTCCACCCAGTCGATGCCCGGCAGCGCCTCGATGCCGTCCGCGATCTCCGGCCGCCAGCCGATCCCGGTGCCCAGCCTCTCCATCTCCCGCTCCTCCCCCATGGCCGCATCCCGTGGCCGCGGCCCCATGACTGCAAGAGCACTCCTGCTCTCTCGGCGCGGGTTCATTCCCGGCGCCGGACACCTCAGAGCTGAACTTGAGCTTCGCGGGCACGCGGGGCGCCGTGGGGGGGGCCGAGACCTCGACGAACTCCGCGCGTTTGCGCCGCGTCAGCCGCAGGATCGGTACCGCCTTGTTGCGCGGGTTGCCGTTGTTCAGGAACGAGAGGAAGCCGCTGCCGCCGGGCACGCAGCTCCTCGTCCGCGACGATCCGGTGCTTGCCCTTCTTGTCGGGGAATGCCTTCTCGAAGGCCGGCCCTAGCGGGCAGCGCGCAGTGCCGGGTGTTCCGCGACGACCGTGCAGGAGCCGGGTGCGACCTCGGTGAATCCGGCGTCCCGCACCACGGGGAGGCTGCTGGTGGTCAGCTCCGTCCAGTGCGCCGCATGGCGGGCCGGACGCACGGCGAGTGGGAAGCCCGCCCGGTGCCAGGCCGTCCGCCCCGCGGCGTCCAGCTGCCACCAGGCCAGTTGTGCGGCGTGCCCGGCTTGCGCCATTGCCTTGCCCGCCGACATCTCCACCTCGGGATTCAGCCAGAGCACCGGCGTACCGGCGGCGGGCGCGGCCGGCGGCTCCGGATCGTCCAGCTCCGTACCCGACACCTGGAGCCGTGCCAGCTCCTTGGGCCAGCCGTCCAGCGGGACCGGTGGGAAGACCCGCACCTCGGCCGTACGCCCCGCCACGGTGATCCCCGACAGCGGCTCCGTACGCCGCCACTCCGCACCCCGTGCCCGCCGGACGACCTTGCGGATCTGACGCTCCTCCCACAGCCGCACCCGCTTGTGCCACTCGCCGGTCTCCTCGACCGTGCGCGGGTCGGCAAGCAGCGTGAGCACCGCGCGGGCCGCAGTCTCCAGCGCATCCGTACGGGCGGGCGGTGCTGCGCGCTCGATCCGGACGACGAGGGGCAGGACGAAGCGCTCGGGTTCGGCGGGCTGCGGGGCCGCGGGGTCTGAAACGGTCACCGGTTCAGTCTGCCAGCGGCCGGTGTCCCACCTATGCTCTGGCCCGTGAGGCTGGAGAGGGTGGGACGGCGCTACCGGACGGGCGGGCCCTGGGTCCTGCGCGGGGTGGACCTCGAAGTGCGGGCGGGCACCCTGGTGCGGGTGGAAGGCGGCAACGGAAGCGGCAAGTCCACGCTGCTGCGGCTGGTCGCCGGGATCGACGCGCCCAGCGCGGGGCGGGTCCGCGGGCGCCCCCGGACCCGCGGCTATGTTCCCGAACGCTTCCCCGCCGCACTGCCGTTGACGGCTCTCGGCTACCTCACCCACCTGGGCCGGGTCCGCGGCCTGAGCAGCCGCGAGGCCGCCCGGGAGGGCGCCGCCTGGCTGGAGCGGTTCGGCGCCCAGCAGTACGCCGCCACCAGGATGCGGGAGCTGTCCAAGGGCAGCGCCCAGAAGGTGGCCGTCGCGCAGGCCCTCGTCGGCCGCCCCGGTCTGCTGGTGCTCGACGAGGCGTGGACCGGCCTCGACCGGCCCGCGCGCGAGGTCCTCGACAGTGTGGTGCGGGAACGGGTCGCCGAGGGCGGCGCCGTGGCGTTCGTCGACCACGACCCGGCGCGGCTCGCCGGGGCTCAGGACGTCACCGTGCGGGTCGCGGCCGGTGGCCGGGTGGCGGTCGCCGAGGCGGGCGCGGCGGTGGCCCGGCCCGGGAACGGCGCACAGCGGCCCACGATGACGCGCATCGAAGCACTGGGAGCGCCCGGCGCCGGGGTCCCTGAGGGCTTGCCGGGAAGCGCGCGGTGGAGGCTCGCGCTCGACGGCCGGCTGTTGCTGACGCTGCCCAGTGCCGCTTCCGACACGGCGCTGCGGGTGCTGTTGGCCGCCCGGCCCGGCTGGCACGTCCGCTCCGTACGGCCGCTGGGGGAGCGGGAAGGGGACTTCGCATGAGAGCGACGCTGGCACTGACCCGCTACCAACTCGCCCTGCTGGTGCGCTCGCAGCGGTGGCCGGCGCCGCTGCTGCTGTACGCCGGGCTGCTGGCCGTCGGCGTACGGGCCGGGCAGCCGCTGCTGGACTCGCTCGGGATCGCCGCCGCCACGCTGCTGCCCGCAGCCGCCTGGCTGGTGCGTACCTGTGTGACGGCCGAGCCCCAGGCTGCCCGGCACTGTGCGGCGGCTGCCGCCGGGGCCTGGCGGGTGCACCTCGCGGGCGTCCTCGCCGGGGGAGCGGCGGCCCTGCTGTTCGGATGCGCGGGGGCGGGAGTGGTGATCGGGGTGAGTGCCCCGCGGAGTACCGACGGGACCGCTGCCGTTCCGGTGCTGCCTGCCGTGGGCGCGGGGCTGTGCGGGGTGCTGGCGTGTGTGCTGATGGGGGCCGCCGTCGGGGCCCTGGGCAACCGGCCGCTGATCCGCTCGCCAGGGTACGCGGTGAGCGCGACGCTGCTGGGGAGCGTTGCGGCCCTCGCGCTGGGGGCCTCGCCGGCCAATGCGGCGGTGACCGGCTTGGTCCGCGGCTCCAGCCAGGGGGTCGTACACATCCCGTGGGCGCCGCTGCTGGGCGCTGTGGCGGTGGCGGGCCTGGCTGCTGCCGCGGCGTGCGCCGTGGCTGCCCGTCGCGAGTGAGCGGGCGCCCCCTCTCCGGGGGCGCCCTCTCTCCGGGGTGCGGGCTCAGTGCTTCCAGGGCCCCGTAATCGCGAAGGTAGTGCCGGGCTTGTAGCAGTTGACGTACATGGTGCGGCCGTCGGGAGCGAAGGTCACGCCCGCGAACTCGCCCCACTCCGGCTCCTCGGGGGTGCCGATGTTCTGGGCGCCCCGCGCCATCGGGTAGACCTTGCCCTGCCGGGTGAGACCGAAGACGTGCTGGGCGCCCTCACCGTCCTCGCACACCATCAGACCGCCGCTGGGGGCGAGGCAGATGTTGTCCGGCTCCTCGCCCGGCAGTTGCACATCGGTGTCCGGGCCGAAGACGATGACGAGGGTGAGGCGGCGGCGCCGCGGGTCGTAGCGCCAGATCTGACCGAAGTGATCCCGCTGCGAGCCCTCCGCGCTGCGCGCGTAGCTGGAGACGAAGTAGACGCTCGAACCGCCCCAGTAGCACCCCTCCAGCTTCTGCGCGTGGGTGATGCCGCCCTTGCCGAAGTCCTGGAACCGGATGGGGGTTTCCTTGGCCAGCGGATCGGGGACCTCGACCCATTCGATGCCGTCGAAGGAGGTGCCCGTCTCGGTGACGGCGGAGAGGTCCGGCACGCCCGGCACTCGCATGGCCTCCAGCTTGCCGCCCACGTGCAGCGAACCGTACCCGCCCTTGGGCTTCTTGGGCAGGAAGCGGTAGAAGAGGCCGAACGGCTTCTCGAAGGCGTCCTCGGTCTCGTACACGACGCCTGTGCCAGGGTCGAAGGCGACCGCCTCGTGCTGGAAGCGGCCCATCGCCTTCAGCGGTTCGACGGAGGTGGGACGGCGGCGGTCGAAGCCGACTTCGAAGATGAAGCCGTGGTCCTTGGTGTAGCCCTCCTCACCGGCCTTGAACTCGGTCTCCTCGCAGGTCAGCCAGGTGTCCCAGAGGCTCGGCCCGCCCGCGCAGTTGGTGGAGGTGCCCGCGATGCCGACGCGTTCGGTCAACACCTTGTTGTCGCGGTCCACTTCGATGACGGTGCAACCGCCCTTGGCGGCGGGGTCGTAGGTCAGGCCCTCCACGGTGGGGACGGGCACCCGGCCGTCCATCCGGTTCTCGTGGTTGCGCACCAGCCAGGTGCGGCCCCGGCTCCCCTCGAAGGCGGCCATGCCGTCGCTGTTGCTGGGCACCTTGCCCTCGCCGGAGCGAAGCGGGTCGCCCTCACGGGAGAGCACCTTGTAGCGGAAGCCCTTGGGCAGATCGAGCAGCCCGTCGGGGTCGGGGACCAGCGGGCCGTAGCCCGCGCTGCCGCCGGTGGCCTGGGCGGCGGCGGTTCCCGTGAACAATTCCGAGAGCGCGCCGCTGAAGGCGACTGCGGCCCCGGCGGCTCCGGTTCTTGCCAGCACTTGGCGTCGGGTCGTGGACATCGGGCATCTCCCCTGGTGGCGGACAGGTGACCAAGCGTGTGTACCACGCGCACCAGCGTGCGCACAGCGATCAGGACGCAACCGACGTGAACCTGCGACCCGATCAGCTCGACGGGGTCGTGACCAGCGCGCCGCCGTCCCGGGCGAGCGCGGTCAGCCGGGAGATCGCCCGGAAGTACTTCTTCCGGTAACCGCCCTCGAGCATGTCCTCGCTGAACAGCTTGTCGAAGGGCACCCCCGAGGCCAGTACGGGCACCTCGCGGTCGTAGAGCCGGTCGGCGAGCACCACCAGGCGCAGCGCCGTGGACTGGTCGGGGACCGGCGTCAGCCCGGTCAGACAGACCGCCTGCACGCCCCTGACCAGTGCGCCGTAGCGGCTGGGGTGGACGCGTGAGAGGTGGCCCAGCAGCGCGGGGAAGTCGTCCAACGAGGCGCCGGGTATCCGGTGCGCCGCGCGGGTGACGTCCTCCGCGGCGTACGGCTCGGGCGCCGCGGGCAGCCCGCGGTGGCGGTAGTCCTCGCCGTCGATGCGCAGGGTGCGGAAGTGCGCGGACAGGCCCTGGATCTCCCGCAGGAAGTCCGCCGCGGCGAACCGCCCTTCGCCCAGCTTGCCCGGCAGCGTGTTCGAGGTCGCCGCCAGTGCCACGCCGTTCTCCACCAGCCTGGCCAGCAGGCTGGAGACGAGCACCGTGTCGCCCGGATCGTCCAGCTCGAACTCGTCGATGCACAGCAGCTGGTGGCCGCCGAGGGTGCGTACCGTCTGCTGGAAGCCCAGCGCCCCCACGAGGTTGGTCAGCTCGACGAAGGTGCCGAACGCCTTGCGCTCCGGCGCTGCCGGTGCCGCGTGCCACAGGGAGGCGAGCAGATGCGTCTTGCCGACGCCGTAGCCGCCGTCCAGGTACACCCCGCGCGGGCCGGCGGGAGCCGCCCCGCGCGACTGCTTCGGTACCCGGCGGAACCAGCGCTTCGGCCCGCCGTCGCTGCCGCCGGGCCGCTGGGCGGCGCCGAGGCCGTCCGCGAACGAGCCGAGCACCCGTACCGCCTCGGTCTGGCTCGGCTGGGCGGGGTCGGGTATGTAGGTGGCGAAGCGCACGCTGTCGAAGCGCGGAGGCGGCACCATCTCGGCCACCAGCTGGTCGGCCGGAACGTGTGGCTCCCGAGCGGTGAGTGCGACGGGCGTGCCGGGCGCGACGGGTGCGTCGCCGAGGTCGCCGGTCGCGTCGGAGCCGGTCCCGGATATGTGCGCTTCGGTCGTTGACACGATTGTCATGCTAGTCGCCCGGCGGCCGCGGGCGTGCGGCCCACCAGGCGTGCGCCGTGCCACACTGCGCGCATGCGACGCCTGTTCCCTTCGAGTACAGCCCCCGTATCCGCCCCGGACGCCCCCGCGCCGAACAGGCCGGCCCCGGAGTGGAGCATCGAGGAGATCGCCGAGGAGTACGCCTACCCGCCCGTCGGCGAGGGCGCCGACGAAGCCGACCGGTGGCTGCGCGGCAACATGGTGGCCTCCCTGGACGGTGCCATCCACCACGGCGGGCGCTCCCAGCCGCTCTCCTCAAAGGCCGACATGTGGATCTTCGGAGTGCTGCGGGCGCTCGCCGACGTGGTGGTCGTCGGCGCCCGGACCGTACGCCAGGAGGGCTACCGGCCCGCCAAACGGCGCAGCGGTTTCGCCGACCGCCGCGCCGCCGCCGGGCAGTCGCCGGTGCCCGCGATCGCCGTGGTCAGCGCCAGCCTGGAGCTGGACTTCGCGGCGCCGCTGTTCACCGAGCCCGTCGTCCCCACCCTGCTGCTCACCGGCAGCGGCGCCCCGGCCGACCGGGTGGCACGGGCCAAGGAGGCCGGCGCGGACGTGGTCTTCGCAGGTGAGGGCAGTGCCGCGGACCCCGCACGGGTGCCCCGACTGCTGGCCGAGCGGGGGCTGCGGCGGCAGCTGACCGAGGGGGGTCCGACATTGCTGGGGGAATTCGCCGATGCGGGGGTACTCGACGAGCTGTGTCTGTCCATCTCCCCCCGGATCGTCGCGGGATCGGCGCCGCGGATCATGAACGGGCCCGTTCTGCCCGACCCCGACGAGTACACGCTCGAGGGGGTGCTCGAAGAGGAGGGGTTCCTCTTCACGCGTTACCGTCGGTTGCGAACCGTTGCGGAATGAGACGTTCCGGTTACCTGGCGCTGGGCAGACTGACAACCGCAGGAACCGTGGGAACACGGCAGCAGGGTTTCTTTCCGACCGTTCGACCGGAGAAGGGGCGCCCGTCGTGATCACGACAGTGCTGATGATCGAGAAGCCGCTGGTGTCCGCCGACGCGGAGATGGTGACGACGCTGCACGGCGAGGAGCCCGTCTCCTTCGTCGTCCTTATGCAGCCGCGCGGCGACCAGGACCGGCTGCTGCGAGCGCTGGACGATGTGGCGCTCGGCGAACTGGACCAGGTGGTGCGCGAGGCCGAGGAGCCCGAGGGCGGTGAGGCGGTCGGCCCCGCGGAGCAGGCCCTGGAGCTCTCCCTGAAGCGCCTCAGAGACGCGGGCTGCGAGGCTGTCGGCCAGATCATCGAGCAGCACCCCCTCGACGTCCTGAAGTCGGTCGCGGAACAGACCCGCGCCGACGAGGTCATCGTCATGACCGCCCCCCACCTGGTCGAAGAGTTCTTCCACCGCGACTGGGCCTCCCGCGCCCGGCACAAGGTGGGGGTCCCGGTACTGAAGCTGTTCGCGCATAACGAGTAGTCGTGCAGTGGGGGGCGGCCCTCTCCTCCCGGCCGGGGGTCCGGGGGGTTGCCCCGGGGTGGATGCAGTGCGCATAACGAGTAGTGGAGGAGGGGCGGGGAGGGCGAGGGCTCAGGTGAGGTGAGGGCTCACGTCAGGTGAGGGGTCGCACCGCATAAGCTTGCGCCGTTCCTCGTCCTCCCCGGTCCTGGGCCGGGAGGTGCCCGACCGAGCCAGCAGGAGAAGTCCGTATGACGGCTGCCGCCACTCCCTCCCTCCCCTCCGCCATGGAGCGGCCGCACTTCGTCGGGATCGGTGGCGCGGGGATGTCCGGCATCGCGAAGATCCTGGCGGTGCGCGGCGCCCGGGTCGCGGGCAGCGACGCCCGGGAGTCGGCGACGGCCGACGCGCTGCGCGGCTTCGGAGTGACCGTCCACATCGGTCACGACACCGCACATCTGGCGTCCGACGCGACCGCGGTGGTCGTCTCCAGCGCCATCCGCGAGGACAACCCGGAGTTGGTCGAGGCGAACCGGCGCGGCCTGCCGGTGCTGCACCGGGCCGATGCGCTGGCCGCGCTGATGGAGGGGCTGCGGCCGCTGGCGGTCGCCGGTACGCACGGCAAGACGACGACCACCTCGATGCTCGCCGTCAGCCTGGCCGACCTGGGCCTGGACCCCTCGTACGCGATCGGCGGCGACCTGGAGGGCCCCGGCTCCAACGCGCACCAGGGCACCGGGGAGATCTTCGTGGCGGAGGCCGACGAGAGCGACCGGAGCTTCCACAAGTACGCGCCCGAGGTCGCCATCGTCCTCAATGTGGAGCTCGACCACCACGCCAACTACGCCTCGCTGGAAGAGATCTACGAGTCCTTCGAGACGTTCGTCGGACGCATCGTGGACGGCGGCACCCTGGTGATCTCCGCGGACCACGAGGGCGCGCGGGAGCTGACCCGCAGGCTGCGTGCCGCTCCGCGCGACCACGCGCTCACCATCCGTACGTACGGGGTGGCCGAGGACGCCGACGTACGGGTTCTCAAGATCACTCCGAAGGGGCTGACCAGCGAGGTCACCGTCGTCCTCGACGGCGCGGAGCTGACCTTCGACGTCTCGGTGCCCGGCAACCACTACGCCCTCAACGCGGTGGCCGCGCTCACCGCGGGCGTGGCGCTGGGGGTGTCCGCCGGGGAGCTGGGGCGTGGGCTCGGCTCGTACACCGGCGTCAAGCGCCGCCTCCAGCTCAAGGGGCTGACCCGCGGCGTGCAGGTGATCGACTCCTACGCCCATCACCCCACCGAGATGACCGCCGACCTGGAGGCCATCAGGGGCGGCGCGGAGAACGGCCGGGTACTGGTGGTCTTCCAGCCGCACCTCTTCAGCCGCACCCAGGAGCTGGGCAAGGAGATGGGGGAGGCCCTTGCGCTGGCCGACGGCTCGGTGGTGCTGCCGATCTACCCGGCCCGCGAGGACCCGATCCCGGGCGTGACCAGCGCGCTGATCACGGACGCCGCACAGGCGGCAGGCGCCGCCGTACGTGCCATGGACACCCCCGCCGAGGCCGTGGATGCGGTGGTGGGAATGGCGGAGCCCGGCGATCTCGTTCTCACCATGGGCGCGGGTGACGTCACGGAACTGGGCCCCAGGATCCTCGCCCGGCTCGCGGAGTGATCGGCGGCCCGTACCGCCCGTACCGCCCGCACCCTTCCGTGCCCGAACCAGCGCTCGAGGAACCGAGGACCGAGGAGCCGAGATGTCCTACGAGATCGACAAGACCGAGGAGCAGTGGCGCGCGGAGCTGACGCCCGAGGAGTACCACGTGCTGCGCGAGGCCGGTACGGAGCGCCCGTTCACCGGCGAGTACACCGACACCAGGACCACCGGCGTCTACGAGTGCCGTGCCTGCGGCGCCGAGCTGTTCCGCTCGGACACCAAGTTCGCCTCCCACTGCGGCTGGCCCAGCTTCTACGACCCGGCCGGCTCGGACGCGGTCGAGCTGCTGACCGACCGCTCCATGGGCATGGTCCGCACCGAGGTCCGCTGCGCCCGCTGCGGCTCCCACCTCGGCCATGTCTTCGAGGGCGAGGGCTACTCGACCCCGACCGACCAGCGGTACTGCATCAACTCGGTCTCGCTGCGGTTGGTGCCGGAGGAGGAGTGACTCGTCGTCGATGTGGTGGAGTTCCGGGTCAATGTGTAGCGTGCGTGGATAACTGATCGTCCGCGATTAGTCAAACTAGCAGGTCAGGCAGGGTGGACCCGTTTTCGGGTCCACCCTGCTGGGATTCCGGTCGCTGGTTGGTCGCTGGTGAAACTGATACGTCGTCACCTGCCGCTACACGTACGGTCGCTGGATGTGCGCTGGTTGATTTTGACGGAGCGTCAGTTATGGGGCTGGCGGTCGTCCCCGGAATCCGCCGTCATGGGCCGCAGTCGACCGCGGTTTCCGCGCCCCGCCGAAGCGGCGTCCCGGGGCCGCTGTCGGCCGTGTAGCCAGATCTTCGGGCAGGGCGTTGTACGTTGGCATGGCTTGGGGCAGTGCACCAGCCCTTCCGCGGGGTTTTCCCCTCTGCCACCGGCGAACTTGTCAATGCGTCTAGGTCAAGCGGCGCTCATCGGTCGGTGTGGCGGACCTTCTGAAGGCAGGTGTCGAGGGCCGCCTGCTGGTCGCCACCCGGCGGATGGCCGTTGTCCGTGTCGACCGTGAGCCCCGCACCGCGAACGTCGAAGCGGGCGCCTGCATTGAGCGGCTCGTCCCCGAGGCGGCGGCGCACGGCCTGGCTCCGTTGAACTCCGCCCCGCACGTGGGCGCCGTCTCCTACCATGGGCGCAAGAGCCGCCCTGCTGGCACCCAGGCACGGCTGGGCCGCCGCCCTCGCGGGCGCCTCCTGCAACCAGTCCTGCCCGTAGGCGCGTGTTCCTGCCGTGCCCTTCTGGTGAAGCGAGCTGGCTGCACGGATGACACGGAGCGCGGGGCCGCAGCGGTCCATGGCCGCTTGGTCACCCCTTGCAGGCAAAGCGGCCTTGGAGGACAAGAGGTCCTTCGAAGGCTTCGGCTTCACCGGTAAACAACACAGATGCGGGGTTCATCTTGATTCGATCCTTTCGTGCCGCGTTATCGGCCCGGCACCACAACAGAAAGCACCGCTGGGGGGCGGTGCTCGTCACGGCGGGCATTCTGGCCACCGGCTTGACGGCCGCCGAGTGGACCAGCCCGCAGTCCGCCCACGCGGCGGGCGATGACCTGGTCACGGCGCAGTGGAACATGAACGGCCAGCGGGACGGTGTCGGCGGGACGCCGGAGTCGCGTTGGCTCACCCAACTGCGGCAGATGCTGAACGAGGACGGCGTGGATGTCGCCTCCCTCCAGGAGGCGGGCAGCGAACCGCCGCCCCAGTCCCATCAGACCGACCGGCGCTTCCCCGAGCCCGGCGTCACCGAACACCTCTACAACATCGGCACGGAGTCCCGCCCGGACATCGTGCACATCTACTGGGCCGACACCGGTCAGCAGCGCAACGGCCTGGCGATCGCCACCCGGGAGAACGTCCGCAACGCCGTCCAGCTCCCCGTCGGCGGCCGGTTCAACTCCCGCCCGATGATGGGCGTGCAGATCGGCGAGACCTGGTACTTCAACGCCCACGCGCTGTCGAACGGCCCCACCAGCCCCAATGACGCCGACGACATCATCGAGACGGCACGTCAGTTCATGGCGCGCCGCCACCCGGGCGGAAGCTGGGCGGTACTGGCCGACTTCAACCGCAACCCCGGCCGGATGAGGACGAATCTGCAGAACCACATCATCCGCACGAACCAGCCCACCCACCAAGGCGGAGGCGAACTCGACTTCGCCTACATGAACGACCAGAACAACTCCACCATGAACGCCGAACGCAGGGGGACCAACTCCGACCACAACGCGTACGTGCGCTACCACCTCAATCCGAACTGCGGCCGACAGCTCGGTGCGCGCTCAGCCCAGGAGCAGAAGCCCGACGAGCACCACGCGGCGCAGCAGAAGCAGGAGGGGGAGCGTGCCGCTCTCGGTGCCGAAGCCGCGTCCCCGCCGCAGTCCGGCACCGACACGGGCACCGGCACGGGAACGGGCGCGGAGACAGGCACAGGCGTCGCTGACGCCGGTACGCCGCCGCAGCCCGGCACCGGCGAGGCGGGTACGCCGCTCACGCCTCGCGACACCGGGGCCGCTCCGTCCTCGCCGAGCGCAGAGGACTGCGCCGCTCCCGTGCCGGGAGAGACCTACCGCGTCTTCCCCCGGCACCTGGACGGCGCCGTTCTCGCGGATGAGGACCCCGACGGCACCCAGTCGCGACCGCTCTTGAAGAAGCCCTCCGGCAGCGAGAGGGAGGAGGTCCAGGTGCTCTACGGCGCCAAGCCCGGCCAGTATCTGCTCTCCTTCAAAGACGGCTATTGCGTCACCCGGTACGTGGGCCCGTCCGAGGATGTCACGGAGTTTCCCTGCGACCCTGAGATCGGCGCACCCCCCACGGCAAACTGGAAGTTCCTCAGAGGCCAGATCGTCACCCCGGACCTCAACGGCACGCTCCAGCCCAGCCCGAACAAGCTCGGCGCAACACTGAAGGCCACCACCGGCTTCTACCAGTGGCGATTCGAGCACATCGGCTGACAGACGCCTGACCGATGCCCGCCGGGCTGAGATCGAGCCGGACTTCACGGCCCGGCGGGCGAGACGGGGTGGCTGGACGCGCCCCGCCCGCCCGGCGGCACACGGCGTACGGCCCCGCGTGACGCCGAGGTCGGCGCGTCGTAGCCCGCGGCCTGATCCTCGGCAGCTTGGAGCGCAAGTGCGTCCGGCTCGGTGATGACGCGCACCTGATCGACTGGATTGGCGGAGGGGAGTACGAGCGGGCCCACCAAGCTGTGATTTCACCGCCATGCTTCCGCCAGGTCGACCGCCAGCTGCACGAGAGCGACCAGCACCGCCCACCGGCTCCAGTTCACGCCGGTGCTTTCCTCGTCCATGGCTACCTCCTCGTAGGACAAGGAAGAACGTAGGCGGGGCGGTGACAAGCGCGCGGCGGGTTATCCACAGGGTGCGGGTTATCCACAGGGCGGAGGGACGGTCGGCTGAGCAGCGCAAGCTGACCGTCGTCGGCGCGGGCGTGGGCGCGCGAGAGACGGGCGTGCAGCATCGCTTCCATCCGGGGTGAGCCGATGCCGCGGGTGCGGCTGAGCGCGTCGGTGGCATGCCGTCAAAGGTGAAGTCAAGCCGCATTCGTCCGTCGTTTACAAAGACGAGTTTCCTCTTCGCCGATAGGTTCGACCTCTTACCTCGGTCGTGGGTCTCGCGTGCTGAGCTCTCAGCGACGGATCGTGTCTACGAGGAGCAGCACCTCCCGGGCCGCGCCGGTTACGTCGGACTGCTCACCACGGATCGGCCCTCGCGCCGGCGTGCGCGCACACCTGGTGGGTGGGGCAGACGGGACGCCGGCGGCGTGCGGGACCACCTGTCCCCGGGCGTTCGCCGGGTGCCGTGCAGGAGAGCACGCGCAGTGCGCCGGTCCAGATGGTCACCGGCCAGGAGGACGGGTCCGGACCGCTTCGCGGAAGCGGGCTACTGATCGGCGGCCAGTGCGTCAACGGTGCGGGCGCGATTGCTCCGGTTCGGTCCGACGGGTCGGCGGACGGTGCCGGCGGTCGCGAACTGCGCCCATTACTCCTGCCGTGGCGGGCTCTGGTCGGCAACTGAGCAGGTCAGGGCGGCGACCTGGGTGGCAGAACAGCAGGCTTCCGCGACCTCGTCGAGGCCGAGATCGGCCAGTGCGCGAGTCGCCTCCCGGGTATCGACCGGTCGAGCCTCTCGGTGCTTCACTGCCGGAACCGGTACCGAAACCGGTTCCGGAAGCGGTTCCACGACCCTCTGCACAAGCGATCCTTTGGTGCAGGGAGGATGTCTTCCGCTTCTGCGTGGAGAGAGGAGGTGACATGGGAGTCACCATCGCTGACGTGGCCGCGCATGCCGGGGTCAGCAAGACGACGGTCTCGCGCGTGCTGAACGGCAAAGGCGAGATCCACGAGAACACCGTCTCGAAGGTCCGCAAGGCGATCGCGGAGCTCGGCTATGTGCCGAGCTCCGGGGCTGTGGGGCTCGCCCGTGGCACGACACAGATGATCGGCATGCTGGTCCCTGATCTGGCCTGGGCCTGGTCCGGCATCGTGCAGTCGGTCGTCGAAACGCTGGAGACCGAGGGTTTCGGACTGCGCATGCTGACCTGGAACCACGGTGAGGAGTCACTGCGCAGGCTGGGCCTGCAGGTCGCCGCCAAGTCGTTCGACGGTCTGCTGGTGATCGAGCCCGAGGGCGCCTTGGGATCCATCACGGAACTGCACGACGCCGGACTGCCGGTGGTGCTGATCGACGACCGCTTCCAGCGGCCGGGATTCCCCTACGTGGCCACCACCAACCGGGAGGGCGGTGAGCAGGCGGCGCGCCACCTGCTGGACATCGGCCGCCGTCGCCCTCTGGTGGTGACCGGTCCGGAGGCATTCGGCTGTACTCGGGAACGGCTGGGCGGCTTCGTCGATGTTTATGCGCAGGCCGGGATCGAGCTCGACCAGCGCAGCATCATCTGCGGCGACTTCGAGTTCGACGGCGGCCGGAGCACGGTCGCGCGCGCTCTCGCGGACGGCCTGGAGTTCGACGCGGTCTTCGCACACAACGACCCCTCGGCGGCCGGTGTGCTCGCCGCCCTGTATGAGGGCGGTCTTCGGATTCCGCAGGATGTCGCCGTGGTGGGGTTCGATGACGTCGAAATGGCGTCGTACACCTATCCGGCATTGACCACCGTCCGCCAGCCGATGCGGGAGATGGGGTCGGCGGCGGCGCGTCTGCTGCTGGACCACGTGCGCGGATCGCCGAAGGCCGCCCCCTCGTGCATCATTCCCACCAGGCTCGTGATCCGTGGCTCGACGTCACAGTCGAGCTCGAACTGACGGGATGTCGTCGCGAGGCGCAAGGTGTTGGCGCCTCGCAGTCGGGCGGTGTGTTGCCGGTGAGTGACGCACCGCGCCTGTCTCCTTGAGACTTCGGCGGACCTCTTCGGCCTCGCCTTCCTCGCAACCCGTAGCGACTGCACCCGCGTTCACCCGTACCCGCAGAGGTGCACGTTTCCGCCCCGCACGTTCCCGATCCGGGACACCCAACGGCACGCCTGGCACACCCGCCCGGCCGCTACCGGCTCCGCGTCGGACGCTCCAGCCGTGACCTGTGCGCGACATCGCCTCCGGCACCGAGGGTCTCCACCCCGTGGCCTGACCCTGCCGGTCACCCAACAGCTCTTTCCCCCGCCCCCGAGTCCTCTGTCGCTCAACGGCAAAAGGAGCCGCACGATGCGTACCACCACCTCTCCCACCGCCAGAACCCTCCAAGCCCTCTGCGTCACCGTCACGGCAGCCCTGCTGGCCACCGGCTGCGGCCGGGACACGGACTCCGGCCCCGGCAAGGACGCTCCCGCTGAGATCAGTGGCGGCAAGGCCAAGGGCAAGGTCGTCATGTGGTCGATGGGCGAGGAGGACACCAACACCCTGAAGGACCTGGCCAAGAAGTTCGAGCGGGAGAACCCGGACGTCGACGTCCAGATCACCGCGGTGCCGTGGAGCTCCGCCCACGACAAGCTGACCACCGCGATCGCCGGCGGCAACACACCGGACGTGTCCTTGATCGGCAGTACGTGGATGGCCGAGCTGGCCGGTATGAACGGTTTCCAGGCCACCCCGAAGTCGTTCAAGGCGTCCTCGTTCTACCCGGGTCAGTGGGACACCACGAAGTACAAGGACACCGCCTACGGTGTGCCGTTCAGCGCGGACACCCAGGTGGTCTACTACCGCGCCGACCTCGCTGAGAAGGCCGGCATCAAGGACGCCCTGGCCGGGGACTGGGACGGTTACCGGAAGGACCTCAAGGCCCTCCAGGCCACCGCCGGCAAGCAGAACGCCAAGCTGAGCCGCGCCAGTGGACTGACGATCGGTTTCAACTCCTGGATCTTCTGGCTGCCGCTGGTCTGGCAGCAGGGCGGTGACATCTACGACGCCAAGACCGGGAAGTTCACCTTCGACTCGCCCGCGGTCGCCAAGGCGCTCAAGTACTACGCGAGCATCCCCAAGCGGGGCCTGGCGCTGACCAACCGGACCGACAACGTGCAGGCTTTCCAGGACGGAGTGGTCGCCGTCCACCAGGACCGTCCGTGGGTCGGCGGCAAGCTCCGCAAGGACGCCAAGGCGCTGGACGGCAAGTGGAAGACCATGCCGATGCCGTCCGGCAAGCAATCCGCCGGGTTCGCCGGCGGCAGCGACCTGGCGGTGTTCAAGGACGCCGACAACCCCGACGCCGCGTGGAAGTTCGTCAAGTTCCTGACCGAGCCCGCCAACCTCGCCGCCTACGCGAAGGACACGGGCGCCCTTCCCCCTCCCCCGAAGCGTGGGACGAGGCGAAGCTGAGCAACGACAAGACGATGCGGGCGTTCGCCGAGCAGCTCAAGGTCAGCAAGGCGCCGCCCGCCATCTCGACCTGGCAGCAGGTCGCCACCGCCATCGAGTCGGAGCTGGAGAAGCTCGCCCTCGGCAAGGCAACCGTCGCCCAGGTGCAGCAGACGCTGCAGTCCAAGGCCACCAGCATCGGCACCGGCCGCTGAGCGCCGCCGAGTGATCACCCCTCGTACGGACGGATGACCTCCATGTCCACGAACACTGTCACGGGGCAGGACGGCACGCGTGCGCAGCGGCCCCCGAGTCCCAAGCGCACGGCGGACCGCCGCACCTCCTCACTCAGGCGGACGGCGCGGGGCCGGCAGACCCGCGCCGCCTGGACTCTGGCCGCGCCTTTCCTCGCCCTGTTCGCGTCCTTCATGCTGCTGCCGGTGGTCTGGTCGCTGCTGATGAGCATGACCGACACCAAGAGCGCCGACCTACGGACGCCGCTGAACGTGTCGTTCACCGGGTTCGAGAACTACGCACGCCTCTTCCAGGACGAGCAGTTCCTCACGGCCCTGCGCAACACCGGCGTGTTCACCCTGGTGGGCCTGCCGCTGACGCTGGCCGCCGGGCTCGCCGCGGCGGTCCTCCTCAACAGCGGCATCCGCCGCTTCCAGGCTGTCTTCAGGGTGGGCTTCTACTTCCCCGTGATCACCAGCATCGTGGCCATCGCGGTGGTGTGGAAGACGCTCCTCGAACCCCGCGTGGGACTGGTGAACACCGTCCTGGGCTGGTTCGGGATCGACGGGCCCGCGTGGCTGGCCGACACCCGCTTCGCCCTGCCCGTCATGATCGTGATGGCTGTGTGGCGGAACCTCGGCACGGTCATGATCATCATGCTGGCCGGTCTGCAGTCCGTGCCCCGTTCTCTGACGGAGGCGGCCGAGCTGGACGGGGCCGGTGCCTGGCAGCGGTTCTGGCGGGTCACTTTCCCGCTCCTGCGGCCCGCTCTGCTGCTGAACGCCGTGCTCATGGGCGTGGGCTATCTGCAGTTCTTCGACGAGCCGTTCGTGATGACCCAGGGCGGACCGCTGGACTCGACCATGTCGGCCACGATGTACGCCTATCAGGAGTTCGGCCACGGCAACTACGACGTGGCCGCGGCCGCCGGCTATGTCGTCTTCGTCCTCATCGTGGCCCTGACCGTGCTGCAGTTCCGGCTGCTGCGAGACAAGGACTGACGCCGATGAGCACGCTCTCCAGCCCCGCGACGGGACACCCGGGCACGGACCGGGCCCTGCGGCGCCGCCGCGTCCGGCGGACATGGGGCCATCCGTGGCTGTATCTGCCGCTCACCGGCGTCCTGCTGCTGATGATCGCGCCGTTCTTGTGGATGCTGTCCGGCTCTTTCAAGCCCGAGGCCGACATCCGCAAGGTGCCCCCCGTCCTGATCCCCTCCGAGCCCACCACCGTCAACTACAAAGAACTGTTCAGCAGCCTCGACTTCACCGTCATGTTCGCCAATTCCGTGATCGTAGCCGTAGCCGTCACCGCCGGGAACCTCATCTTCTGCTCGATGCTGGGATACGCCCTGGCCAAGCTGGAGTTCCGCGGCCGAAGCAGCATCTTCGTCCTGGTCATGGCCACTCTCACGGTGCCGCCCCTGGTCTATTTCGTACCGCTGTACGTAGTGATGGCCAATCTGGGACTGACCGGCTCCCTGCTCGGGCTGATCCTGCCGTACGCGGTCACGCCTCTCGGGGTGTTCCTGATGCGGCAGTTCATCTCCACACTGCCCGACGAACTCATCGCCGCCGCCCGCGTCGACGGCTGCCGTGAGCTGGCGATCTTCTGGAAGATCATCCTGCCGCTGACCAAGCCGGCCCTCGCCACCCTGGGGATCATCACCTTCCTCGCCTCGTGGAACAACTTCCTGTGGCCGCTGGTGGTGGCCCAGAACGAGGACCAGTACACGCTCCCGGTCGGCCTCGCCCTGGTCAGCACCGGATCGGACTTCACCCGCTTCGGCATCCTCCTCGCCGGCAGCGTCGTCGTCCTGCTCCCGGTGGTGATCGTCTTCGTCCTCTTCCAGCGCCACTTCGTGGCCGGCATCGCCACCACCGGCCTGAAGTGACACACCGATGCCCCACCATCGGCAGTCAACTCCCCGACCCCGTATGACTCATCACTTGGAGAACACAGTGGGACAGCCGGTCCGCCCTGCCGCATACCTGGATCCGGAAGCGTCCGTGGAAGCAAGAATCGAGGACTTGCTGTCACGGATGACCCTGCCGGAGAAAGTCGGGCAGTTGCTGATGCTCGACGCACAACACGGTGACCTGGCGGACATCGTGTCGGCCAAGCTGGCCGGATCGGTCCTGCACGTGTCTCCCACGCTGATGCCGGAAGCCATGGAACTGGCCCGGCGGACACGACTCGGCATTCCGTTGCTGACGGCCGACGACGGCATCCACGGCCACTCGTTCTGGCCGGCCGCAACCATCTTCCCGACCCAGCTGGCCATGGCCTGCACCTGGGACCCCTCTCTGCTCCGGCGGGTCGCCCGCGTGGCCGCGATCGAAATCGCGGCGACCGGAATCCACGGGACGTTCTCCCCGGTGCTGTGCATCACCCGGGACCTGCGCTGGGGCCGGATCAACGAGACGTTCGGCGAGGACCCGTTCCTGATCGGTGAACTCGGGGCGGCGATGGTGCGCGGCTATCAGGGTGAGGGCCTCAGCGACCCGACAGCCGTGCTGGCGTACGCCAAGCACTTCGCGGGCTACTCCGAAACCCTGGGCGGGCGCGACGCGAGCGAAGCCGAGCTCAGCCCACGCAAGCTGCGCTCGTGGTTCCTGCCCCCGTTCGAGCAGGTGGCGCGGGCCGGCTGCCGCGCCTTCATGCTCGGCTACCAGTCGATCGACGGGGTGCCCATCACCGCGAACCAGTGGCTGATCAACGACGTGCTCAAGGGCGAGTGGGGCTTCACCGGCACGCTGGTGACCGACTGGGACAACGTCGGCCGGATGGTCTACGACCAACGGACCTGCGCCGACTACGCCGAGGCGGCGGCGGTCGCCGTCAACTCCGGGAACGACCTCATCATGGCCACGCCGCAGTTTTTCGAGGGCGCGCAGGAGGCGGTGGCCCGCGGCCTGGTCGAGGAGAAACAGATCGATGACGCCGTACGGCGGGTTCTGCGGCTGAAGTTCGAGCTCGGGCTCTTCGAGGACCCCCGCACCCCTGACCCCGAGCGGCAGGCACAGGTGATCGGCTGCCGCGCACACGCCGACCTCAACCTTGAGACCGCCCGACGTTCCCTGGTGTTGCTGCGCAACGACGGCATCCTGCCCCTCGAAGGCGGGCTGACCTCGAACGGAACCGGCCGCGCCGCAAGCCAGGGCGCACCGCGGACCATCGCGGTCATCGGCCCCAACGCCGACAGCACGGAAGCCATGCTCGGCGACTGGGCGGGTGCCACGGGTCAGGTTCCCTGGATGCCCGAAGGACATCCAAGCGAGTCGGTGGAGACGGTGCTCGACGGTCTGCGCGCCGTCGCACCCGCCGATTGGACCATCACGTACGCCCGCGGAGCCGACATCGCAAGCCCCGCCTCCAGCCTTGAGTGGTGCGTGGGACCCGACGGCCAACCACAGCCCCCCGTTTTCACCTCCGCCCCGGTCGACCAGGCACAACTTCGGGAGGCCACCGCCGCAGCGGAGGCCGCCGACTACGCCGTGGTGGTCGTGGGGGACACCATCGCCCTCACCGGCGAGGTGCGTTCCACGGCCACGCTCGACGTTCAAGGAGGCCAGACCGCGCTGCTGGACGCGGTTGCTGCCACCGGGACACCGATGATCGTCGTACTCGCCCAGTCCAAGCCGAGCACCCTCCCGGGCTCAGCACTGAACGCGGCAGCGCTCGTCGAGGCGTTCAACCCGGGCATGCGCGGTGGGCGCGCCATCGCCGAGCTCCTGCTCGGGCTCATCGAACCCAGCGGCCGGCTCCCGGTCTCCTTCGCACGCCACGTCGGGCAGCAACCGGTCTTCTACAACCAGGTGCGAGGCCAGCACGGGAGCCGCTACGCGGATCTCACGCAGGACCCCCTGTTCGCGTTCGGCGAGGGCCTCACCTACACCACCGTCACCTACTCCGGCCTTGTGGTGCACGACCCGGACGTCCCCGCTGACGGCACCGTCAGCGCCACGGTACGACTCACCAACAGCGGCAGCCGTCCGGCCCTGGAAACGGTCCAGGCATACATCAGCGATCTGACCACCAGCGTCACCTGGGCCGAGCAGGAGCTGAAGGGTTTCACCCAGGTCGAAATCCCTCCCGGCGAAAGCCTGGACGTCCGCATCGGCATCCCTGCCGCGCAGTGCACACTCGTCACAGCCGACAACCGCCGAGTGGTCGAACCAGGTGAGTTCGCACTTCGCGTCGGCCCCAGCTCACGGCGGGAGCAGCAGCTGAGCGCAGGATTCCGCATCCGGGCCTGAAGACCACCGCCCAGCGCCCCTCGGCACCACTGGGCAGGCACCTGTCTGACATACCGAAAGGCACGCGTGTGTCCACCACACCCCGCGATCCGCACTATCCCGTCGTGCACCTACGCCCGCCCGCCAACTGGATCAACGACCCCAACGGGCTGGTCTTCCACGACGGCCACTACCACGTCTTCTACCAGTACAACCCGTACGGAGCGACCCATGCGAACATGCGCTGGGGCCACTTCCGCAGCCCCGACCTGCTGACCTGGGAGTCGCTGCCGATCGCCCTTGCCCCGACCGCCGGTGGCGTGGACGCCGACGGCTGCTTCTCCGGCAACGCCGTCACCAACGGCGACCGTCTCGTCGCCTTCTACTCCGCGCACCGCGAGGACCGCTCGCCCCAGCACCAGCCGGTCACCTGCGCCGTCTCCCACGACGACGGCGGAAGCTTCCGCCCGCACGGCGAACTGCTCATCCCCGAGCTGCCCGAGGGCTGCACCATGTACCGCGACCCGTACGTCTGGCAGGACGGCGACGGCTGGCGGATGCTGGTCGGCGCCGCCCTCGCGGACGGCCGCGCCGCCGCCCTTCTCTACGACTCACCCGACCTGGAGAACTGGACCTACCGCAGGCCCTTCGCAGCCCGCGAGAAGGAGCCGATCAGCGGAACCGACCTGCTCACCGGCGAGGGCTGGGAGTGCCCCCAATACCTCCCGGCAGCCGACGGACGCGGCGCCCTCATCATCAGCGCATGGAACAGACAGGACGGCCCGCAGAGCGTCGCAGCCCTGATCGGCGAAGAGCACGACGGCTACTTCAAGGCCGGTCCAGCGATACCCGCCGACCACGGCCCCGACTGCTACGCGCCCGCCCTCCTGCGCGCACCGGGCAACCGATGGCTGCTGTGGGGCTGGTCATGGGAAGCCCGCGACGAAACCTGGGCGGTCGCGGACGGATGGGCCGGCGTCCTCACCCTGCCCCGCGAAATCCATGTCGATGACGACGGAACGCTGCGCCAGCAGCCCGTCACCGAACTGCTCGCCCTGCGCGGCAGGCACAGCATTCACGCCGCAGGCGCGACGCAGGGCCCGCAGCCGGTGGACCTCGGCAACGTGGGCCACGCCTTCGACCTGACAGCCCGTCTGGAGCCGACCGCAAACGCCGGCCTGCGGCTGCTCACCACCCCGGACGGCTCCGAGTACCTCGACATCCGCCTTGATGCCGACGCGGGCGAACTAGTCGTCGACCGCGACCACGCCTCACTGGACGCCCGGGCCCACGGCGGCTCCTACCGGATGCCCTGCCCCGCCGGTCGGCCCCTCGACCTGCGCGTGATCGTCGACCACTCCATCGCCGAAATCTTCCTGACCACCACCGGCCAGGTCCTCACCCTGCGCTGCTACCCCACAGGGCAGGGCCCGTGGCGACTGCAGGCCCGCAGCACATCGGGTACGCGCTTCGGCTACGCGGTCGACGCGTGGGAGCTGCACCCGCTCGTGATCAAGGAGCCGAGCACCGCCGCCGCAGAGCCGACGCGGCCGTAGAGCCGACGCGGCCGTAGAGCCGACGCGGCTGTAGAGCCGACTCCGACCCCGTTACCACACCCCTGCACACAGGCACCTCCAACCCTCACCCTGCACACCACAAGAGGCACCACTTGTGGTTTAGGAGTCGAGAGCCGGCAACGTTTGTCGACGTTTGTGTCCTGTCTCAACGAAGTTGAGCTCCCCCATATCTCACGGCCAAGCCCCCGAGCAGCGCTGGCAGCCAGTGCAATGAACAAGCCGGTGAGCTGATCCATTACTTCCCCACCTCTTCTCGACTGTGTGAGTGTGGGGCGTCTTCTCCAGCAAAATCTATGCGTCCGCTTCGCCTTCACCACGACAGGTGATGAAGGCGCAGCGGAGGTAACTGCGGAGCGAACTCACCCGCCCTGGGGCAAGCCAATATCATCGGCGGTGATAGGCCCCCTTAGAGGGGTAGTGACTGATGCAGGCGAAGTGGCCGCATGCGTGCAGACGCACGCTCATCGCCCCTTTGAGGGGAACAAACACCAGGGACCCAGTCGATCAATTTTCTGAATTGAGAGGAGCGGCTGGGCTCGATCCGGTTCGTCGGTCATTCGAGATCAGGGCTCCTTCCTGGGAGGATGTCCATAACGGAGAGCCGCTGGCGGCGACCCGGCGGCTGGCCTGGAACGGAGATGTGCCAGTGGCGGCGCTGTGGTACGCAAGGCGGCTCGGCCGGCACCTCGTCCCCCGGGCATCGGCCGGCCGCGCCAGCCTGCCCTCCGCCTCGACGAGCGCCACCCGCACCCGCTCGGCCTCCTTCCGCGACCGCGCAACCTCTTCCGGGCCTGCAGCAGACCGAGCACCGACGGCACCAGCACCTCCACAAGCGGACGAGCGGGTGAATCGATGCGGTGGATTACCGGAAGCGCCATGCGGTCGAGTGCGGGTCCAAGGACTTAAAAGGCCAGGGCAGTGGCCACGAGGTACGCAAGCTCTCCGTCCGCTACGAGGCGATTGTGCTGGTCGCAGCCGTGAACGAGCGGCTGTGACCAGTACCGTGGCAACGGCCCTCAGACGACGTCGAATTCGTTGCCCTCAGGGTCCTGCATGGCGGCGGCGTAGAGCCCCATGTCCGGCTCATCCTTGATCCGCAGCACGGTGGCACCAGCTTTGACCAGCCCTTCCACCGTGGCCTTGACCCGTTGTGTGCGGACGTCCAGTGGGACGTCACGGCCCCCACCGACCTTCAGGTCGAAGTGCCACCGGTTCTTGGCGACCTTCGGCTCCGGAACCTGCTGGAACCACACTCTCGGTCCACGTCCCGCGGGATCGATGATCGACTCCGGAATATCCCCGGCACCGACCGGCAACTCTGCCTCGGGCACCCCCACCGCCACCCAGTAAGCACGCCACGTGGCGTGCCCGCCCGGCGGAGGCTCAGGCACGTAGCCCAGAGCCGCGGCCCAGAAGGTCACCATTCTCTGCGGATCGGAGCAGTCGATCGTCAACTGCACTGTCATCTCCATCCTCGGAGCATCCCAGGCAGGTCTGACAGACGATCCACTTCGCAACAGGCCCTATGCTTGTCATTTGAGGCCCGGAGCCGATCACGACTCGAACCTGGTCAGCGTTTGCGCAGTTCAGCGGACACGTAGGCGGCCTTCGTCCGATCCTGTGCTCCGTCACAGAGTGGATCAGCGCGAAGGCCGTGATCGTGAGTTTGGTGCAGTGCATCAGGGCGTCCTACGGGATGCGTTCGCGGAAGTGTCACGATTCCGGTCGGAGTTGTACGCGCGTCTGACTGCGCGGGGAGACGCGTTGTTCGAGTCGTGCGACGCGCTGTTATGCACGAACGGGCCGGTGCGGACCCTGGTTGATCTCGCGCTCGCGCCTGAACACCGCCGTGGTCACGGCGCTCTGTATGGCGGCTGAATCAGTGCCGGATCGATGTGGCCCGGCTGGGTCGCGCCCTGGCGGGGGTGCTGTTACCGAGGGCGGCGGATGGCCTGCCCGTCGAGATCCTCGGCCGACTCCGTTCGGACCGCGTGATGCGGCGGCCGACACCGCCGCGAGTCTACGACCCCAAGGGGTGGCCGATCACCCAAGCACGGTGGCGAGTTCATCTTCGGCGACGCGGAAACCTGGGGCACCGAGCAGGCGGTGACGGCCACGGACACCCGCCTCAATGGGAAGGCGACCGCGCAAGCGTGGGACCGTCTGCACCCGAGGCTGACCCGCCGGGCGGCCTGGCTCGACCACGACGGGCCGCTGCCCATCATCGAGGGCACCGTCATCCGCCTGTCGTGGAGAAGCTGCCCAGCTCCGGCTCGCCCGCCTGCTGGCCATCGACCTCCGCAGGGCCCTGGGAGAAGCCGACCGAGTCGAACAAATTGACACCCGCCCGCGTCCACAGAGGGTTCAGAAACCTGCACGCGAAGGCCGGCTCGCCAGCCGGTGCACCGAAACCGTCCCGTCCCGGCCCTGGTCGGCCAAGGGGTTCGAAGAACCGCCGTCCGGCACCACGTCACGACGTGGGACGAGTCCTCGCCACCGGCGAGGCATACGGCCGCCCGGCCCACCACAAGAAGGGCACCAAGCCACGCCGTGGGGGCTTACGGGCGAGCTGAAGGCTTCGACGTTGAGGCGACACGGCTCGGCCGTTGCCGATACGGTGCCGCGGTGTCGGCCTTCCTCCAGCAACTTCCGGCGCTGATCGGCGTGGTCGTCGGCGCCCTCGGTTCCTGTCTGGCTGTCATTCTCAGCGATCGAGCGCGTTTCCGCCGGGAGCAGATGGCCCGGTGGGAGGATCGGCGACTGACCGCCTATACGGACTACGCCGGATCACTCAAGGCAATGATCAGTGTGGTTTTCAGGGTCTCGGCTCACTTCGGCAATGACCCGCACCCGCATCCTTTGACACCGGCTGAGGCGTCTCCGCGGCTGGCCAGTGCCTCTGAGGCCCGTGACCAGGCGTGGGAGACAATGCTGCTGCTGGCAGCCCCGGAGGTTGTGGACGTGGCACACGCATGGGCGAGGACAGTCGCCGAGATGTTCGTGTGGGGTGAGGTCCATGATCCGGATGCGTGGTCAACGTTGCTCGGAAATCAACGCGTGGCCCGCGAGAGGTTCTACACAGCGGCACGACGCGACATCTCGCTACCAACTGGCCACCCGGGGCAGTTCGAAGTGCCTCCCGGACCTTGAACGACAAGCTATGAGGCGTCCCGGAAGCTTGGCTCCTGCCTCCTTCCGCGCCCTACTTCGGCCACGGATCAGGCGAAGACCCCAGGTTCGCCGCAAGTTGGAATCCCCGGCAGGGCACGCCACAGATGGGAAACGGCAGAATCCAGTACAAACCTGGGGCCCTCGCCGTAATTGAAGAGCGTAATTGAAGAGGCATACAGGCTTGCACGCCTGTAAGCGGGCCGAGTCGGCCCTGGAACCATTGGCTCGGAGCGGACCTTGAGACGGCCGTTCGCTCGGAGGCAAGGAGATCGGTCACCAGCCACGCCGCAGCCGGGCGACCCGTTTCGGAACCGTTTGGTGGCTCCTATGAGCCGTAGTGGTTCGTGCAGTTCTGATCAAGTAGCCGCCCGCCACCATCGAGTGCGTATGGTTGGTACGTCCGCCCTGGCCGACGGAGCACCTCTGCGCCGGCGGAGACAACCCCGAGTCGGACATCCCCGCCGAAGCCAGCCGCAGACCACCTCCGCGGAGGCTCATCAGTGGACCCGTAGGGCTGTGAGGCCCATCGGGCGCCTCCGCGGGCGCCGAGGCTGGACACCGCAAGGGCGTGTGCTTCCTGTTGCTCTCCACCCGCGCGGGGTCGGAGGGCTGATCTCGTGGGGGGGGGGCCGAAGTCGTCGAGCTCCGTTTCAGGCGACGACCTCTCCACCGGCTCGTCTGATGAGGTCCTTCAGATCGCAGGCCGCGCGTAGCCACGCATCGGGGGAGGTATTGACTGTCCATAGCCCCGTGGTTGGCGGACTCTCCCGTCTCACTTGTACTTGGATTTCCCGAGCGGTTGCGCACGCGGTGTGTGCGGGAACCCTGCCAGTCCGCGCTGCGGATCACACATCCGAGACCAACCGAAAGCGCCCAGGCCGCCAAGGGCCAGGTCGGCCTGGACCACTACCAGGTCCGGCACTGGACCTCTTGGCACCGTCACAACACACTCGCCATGCTCGCTGGCCTTCCTGGCCGCCGTCGCCGCCAGCACAGGTACGGACCAGCCCGCCGATCCGCACCACCCGGCCCACAGCAGCGATCCGATCACGCTGACCGTCCCGGAAATCCGCCACCTGCTCCCCGCCGTATTCAACCCTCCGGCCAGGTCCGCGGCCAGACTGCTGTACTGGTCCAACTGGCGCAGACGCCACCAGGCAACAGCCCGACACAGCCACTACTGACGACGATCCACCGACGAACCTGATGAATAGATCGTGAAACCGCACTGGAGCACTAGGTCGAAACGTTCACCCGGCGCTGCTGGAGGGGGACAGTCCGGCTGCCGTATGCGACGAAGAGGCCAACCGGCGCTGGGGCGCATGGGTTCCTGAAGCGCAAGCCCTTCCCCTGCCACCGCCGTATCCTTCGCCGCCACCCGCCTGCACGAGACGGGGGCGCAGAGAGCTGCGACGATTGAGCGCTCACTCGGGCCGTGGAATCCTGCTTCTGTCCCTCCCCGGAGGCTCCGAGGAAGTGGAGGACCCGTTCGTGCCCGGACATTCCCCGAGGCCAGGAACTGATCGAGATCCCGGTCATCTGCGGGACATCGCGACTGATGGCGCTCCTACCCGCTCGGCTACACGGCCCCCGTGGCCACGTTGTAGATATCGTGCCGGTGCCGCGGACAGGTTCGGATGCCGTGGTCGCCCCGTGCATCCACACGACCGGTGTCTCGCGCACCTGCCCGAGACCAGCCGCGCCGACTACTTGGCCGGCCTGGCGCCCGGGAGCGAGGTGGACCACCGCGGTACGCGCCTGACGAGCAGTCTGCTCGATGCGCTCCTCCGCGCGCTCCATGACCCCGCAACCGGCCGGCCACACCTGGGTGATGCCTGGTTCGAGGAGGCGTCGTTCCCCGAGGAAGCCCGGTTCAACGGGACGCACTTTTCCGGAGAAGCACGATTCGTAGGGGCACACTTCGCCGGGGCGGCCCGGTTCAGCCGGGCGTCATTCGGTGCCGCATGGTTTGAGAGGGCCTCATTCACGAGTGAATCCCGCTTCGGTGGGGCCAGCTTTTCCGGGGAAGCACGGTTCGGTGGTGCGCTGTTCCACGATCGCGCCGTATTCGGACACGCGACATTCTCCGAAACCGCCTGGTTCAGCGGGGCGCGGTTCTTGGAGGATGCCCGGTTCGACTGGGCGGTCTTCTCCGGAGACGCGCGGTTTGGGGAGGCGGCCTTCTCCGGAGACGCGCGGTTCAGCCGGGTGAGGTTCCACCGTATGGCCCGGTTCGAGAGAGTGGCGGTCGCTGGAGACGCCTTGTTCGGCAGCGCCACCTTCGATATGGCGTCTCAGCTGGGGCCGATTGCCTGTCCGGGGACGCTGGACCTGTGGGGCGCGACATTCGGAGCGCCGATGACGGTCACGGCCGCCGCCGCGCGTGTGTCCTGCCGCTGGACGCGGTGGGCGTCCACTGGGGCCTTACGACTGCGCGGCGCCGCCCTCGACTTGAGTGACGCGGTCCTGGAGTACCCACTCAGCGTTACCACCCACAAGGGACACGGCAGTGTGCACGCGGGCGGGTACGAAGACGAGGACAGGCACCGCAACGCGCCCACCGGCCCCGCACGGATAACCTCCCTCAGCGGCATGGATGCCGCCCATCTCGTCCTCACCGACGTCGACCTCAGCGAATGCCGCTTCACCCGCACCATCCACCTCGACCAACTCGGCATGGGAGGGCGCTGCATCTTCGCGGCCGCTCCCGAGGGCGTGCACCGCAAGGGCTGGCGCGCGATGCGCTGGTCGCCGCGCCACACCCTCGCCGAGGAGCACCATTGGCGCACCAGCCGCGGCGCGCCCGGGTGGATGCCGGCACCGGAGGAGGCCACTCCGGTGGGGCCTGAGGTACTCGCGCCCGTCTACCGCCAGTTGCGTAAATCCTTCGAGGACGGCAAGAACGAGCCGGATGCAGCGGACTTCTACTACGGCGAAATGGAGATGCGCCGCTACGACCGCCACCGCCCTCTCGGTGAGCGGGTATTACTCACGTTGTACTGGGCGGTCTCCGGCTACGGCCTGCGCGCCTCTCGCGCCCTGGCCTGGCTCACCGCCGCGATGACCATCACTGTCGCGCTCATGATGGGCCTCGGGCTGCCCGACAACTCGCCCGGACAGGAGATCAAGCGCGTCCGGAACGATGACAGGACACGGACGATCATCGCCAAGCAGGAACCCGAACTCACTCTGTCCGTCGACGAGCGCCTTACCACCAAACGGTTCGAGGATTCCCTGCGCATCGTCCTCAACTCGGTTGTCTTCCGCTCGAGCGAACAGCACCTCACCACCTGGGGTAACTACATTGAGATGGCTTCCCGCTTCAGTGAGCCGGTGCTGCTCGGACTTGCAGCGCTCGCTGTCCGAGGCCGGATCAAACGCGGGTAGCCCGAAGGTCACGGTCGGGTGGCGGCGGACAGGATGGTCGGCAGCCAACAGGCGCGACGTTGCTTGATGCGGCATTGGGCGCTGTTTCTCCGATCAACGTCTGGCGCTTGCTGGTGCTGTGACCGCATGGGTTCGCCGGTTTGGTGATGGTGACGGTTGGATGTGCGGTGACGTCCGATCCGGCCGCTGGAGGCATGGTGGCCGAGCCTGTCTGTGTGCGCTGCGCAGACTGACCGTCGTACAATCTCGTTGACAATCGGTGCAGCGTCGGGGTCCTCGACGAGTCGCACCCCCTTCCCACCGGGAATCGGCTCGGCTTGGTAGCCGTGCGGCGCCAGCCCGCCGCCCCAGCGGCCATTCCGACGGAGATAGTCGTGTGAGCCGATGACGCGCTCCCGGGTGGCTTCCGCTTCCGTTTCGGCGAAGGCGGAGACGATGTAGGCGATCACGCGGCCAATGGGCGAACGGATGTCGATGGTCTCTGTGGCGGAGACCAGATTCTTGTCGCGCGACTGACACCACTTGATCATCTCGGCGAAGTCTGAGACGCATCGCACGAACCTGTCGAACTGCCAGAACATGAGGGCATCCCAGGTGTCCGGGGCGTTCAGCCATTGCGGTGAGCTCAGGGCGTTCCCATGGGGGCGTTCGGGACGCAGAAGCTGGATGTGCGGGCTGTTGATTAATTTTGACAGGGCGTCAGCTATCGGACGGGGTGTCGTCCCCGCCTCGGCGAATCCCACGGAACGCTCTCCCACGAGTACCTCCCTATGGCAGGAATTTGGTGACGATCGGCACTCTTGTCAGTATCGGCCGGCGTTGTGGCGCTGTCATCGTGGTCGCCTACCACAGGGGAAACGGACAGGGAGACAAGACGTGACAGCCACACCGGTCACCGTCCTTGGTATGGGGTTGATGGGGCGGGGCACTGGCAGGCGTCTTCGTGAACGCCGGCCATCCGACGACCGTCGGGAACCGCACGTCAGGCAGAGCAGGGCCATTGGCCGAGGCAGGCACGAGCGAAGCCCCGACGAGCAACGTCGCCGTCACCGCTGCTCAGCTGGTGATCGACTACGTGCGGGACAACACTGCCGGCGCAAGCTGCGGGCACCGGCTGAATCGGGGTTGTCCGGGCGAGTCCTGAGCAACCTCGTGTCCCGCATCATCAACCATTTCAGGAGGGCCGTCGGATGAGCGCCCCATCGTGGCCCGACCTCGTCGTCGAGGCGGCGGACGAATGCACCTCGATCCTGGAGAAGGGTGCCGAGCTGGACTGGTCACGTAACGCCGCGGGGCTGGAGTGGAGTTGCCGGACCACGCTCGACCATCTCGCGCTGGGCATCGTCGGCTACGCCGGGCTCCTCATCGCCCGTCCGGCCGACCGGTACATCACTCTTTTCGCCTCGCTCGATGCGCAGGCTTCCATTCCCGAGTGCCTCGAGGGGGTCGGGATCGCGGCGAGCATTCTGGCGTCCGCGGTACGTGAGGCCGACAGCGACGTACGCGCATGGCATCCATGGGGCCACTCCGACGGCCCGGGATTCGCCGCCATGGGAATCGTCGAGTTGCTCGTCCACAGTGACGACATCGCCCGCGGCCTCGGGCTCGGCTGGAGACCGCCGGAGCAGCTATGTACCCACGCGGTACGACGGCTCTTCCCGGAGGCTCCGGACGGCCATGACGCGGCCGGCACACTCCTGTGGTGCACTGGCGCGCCGATCTTCCAGGCCATATCCGCAGAGACGGCTGGCAGTGGGATGGAGCCATCCGCTGAGGACAGCGCCGCAGGTCAGCGGGAGGAGTCCCGAGGTGACCGGCTCTTTGTGTGCTGCTCGTAAGGGTGTGAAGGAGAGCTATCGGGCAGCACGCGAAGCTCCTGGAGAGTTCTGTTGCCTCTGAAGGCAACGCATCTGACGGGAGCCTCGTGTGCTGGTGATTCACTTGGCCAGCCGGCTACTTCTCCCACTCGTAGAGCCCGAGGACGTTGCCGTCGGGGTCGGTCACATAGGCGAAATAGCCCACGGCGAGGGGCAGGTGAACCTTCTCGGCCACGATGCCGCCCCCTGCCTTGACCAACTGCTCGATCTTCTCGTCGATGCTGTCGACTTCGATGAGAATGGTCGGCTGCGAGATGCCGATGTCACGCGTCACCACGCCGCCGTTGACCGAACCGGGCTTCAACGGAGTCCAGTTCTCGCCCGTTTCGCTCGTGAAGGCCATCCGGAAGCTGAGCGCATCGTTCCCGTCCTTCGGGTGCCTGGGCTGAACATCCCAACCGAATACCTGGTGGTACCACTCCGATGCGCGGTCTATATCGCGTACCGGCACGTCGAACCAGAACACCTTGTTCATCTTGATACGCCTTTCTCGGTCGTTCATCGTTCGTGATGAAGACTAGAGAGGCGCCGAAGTGACCGACAAGTACTGACTTTACTGTAAGCGCCTACCTGATGGTCAGGAGGAGAGGGTGATGACGCGGCAACACCCTGCGGCTTGCGGCCTTGGTGTCGCTTTGGCGGCCATTTCCGGCAAATGGAAGGCAACAATCCTCTGGGAGGTGCATGACCGACCGGTGCGCTTCGGTGAATTGCGAAGGCGTATCCCCGGCATCAGCGAGAAGGTTCTCTTCGAACAACTCCGGGCGATGGAGGCGGACGGCCTGATACGGCGCGATGTGTTTGATGAAGTGCCGTCCAGGGTGGAATACACAGTGACCGCGGCCGGCGCTTCACTCAACGCCGCCGTCCACGCCTTGGCCGAATGGGGCCTCGATCACGGGTCCGACATCGGGGTTGCCGTTACGGGGATGCGCTGATCTCGCAGTCCCAGGGACGCCGCAACCGATCCCGAACCCCGCTGCCGGGGCGCTTCGGCAGCATCACTTGGCTTATAGGCACGGTTGCCCGGTGCTCATCGATCAACCGCGCCAGGCGCGCCCGGTCTGTCTCGATGAAATTGCGTATACCTGGGCGAGTCCATCGGAAACGTCCTCATCCAGGTGAGGGGCAGACCGGGCAACCCCGAACGGGAACAGGCCAGTCTGAATCGCTCGGGTTCGATTCGGAGATCCCCAAAGATGATTCGCGCGTTGCTCTCTGTTTGAGGCGAATCGTCTTGCCCCGTCGATCATTGGCGTCGCCCGGGCACCGGAAGCGCCGCGGTCATTCCGATGACTCGGGCATCGTCCGGGAGAATGCCCGTCGGTAGCTGCTCGGCGACACCCCGACTTGTTTGAGGAAATGGTGGCGGAGGTTGTTCGCCGTGCCAAGGCCGCTCAGCTCGCCGACCTTCTCGATGGGCAAGTCCGTCGATTCCAGCAGGTCTTGGGCCCGAGCCAGGCGCTGATTGAGGAGCCACTGAAGTGGGGTTGTCCCGGTGGCTGCCTGGAGTCGGCGGTGGAGGGTCCGCGGGCTCATCGCTGCCCGCTGTGCCAGGTCCTCGACCGTCAGGGGCTGGTCCAAGTGTGTACGGGCCCAGTCCAGGACGGGCCCCAGACTCCCGTCGTCGGTGGTGGGGATGGACAGGTCGATGAACTGTGCCTGGCCGCCGGACCGATGGGCGGGCACCACCATCCGACGGGCCAACTGGTTGGCGACGTGTGCGCCCAGGTCACGGCGTACGAGATGGAGGCAAAGGTCGAGTCCGGCGGTCAGCCCGGCGCTGGTGAGCACATCGCCGTCATCCACGTACAGCACCGAGTCATCAACTTGTACCTTCGGGTAGCGCTCGGCGAGTTGAGCGGTGTGCATCCAATGCGCGGTGGCGCGTCGACCGTCGAGCAGCCCCGCCTCGGCCAGTGCGAAGGCGCCGGTGCACAGGGAGACCATGCGGGCGACTACGTCGTAGGCATGGCGCAGTGCCGAGATCAGTGACTGCGGCAGCGGTCTGCCCTCGTCTACGCAGCGGTCGGGCACCGAGGGCACGATGACCGTGTCGGCGCCAACAAGGTCATCGAGCCCGTAGCGGGTCCGCAGTGACAGCCCGGTCTCGGTCGGAGAGCTGTCCTGCTGATGCTCCCGCGTACTGCACAGCCGCAAGTCGTACCAAGGGTCGGCCAGGTCGGGCTGCGGCTTCCCGAAGACGGTGCAGGGGATGCTCAACTCGTACAGATCCCATGAGGGGACTCCGATGTCCTCAGTGACGACCACAGCAACGGAACCAGGGTTCATGCCTCGAAGGATATGGCGGGAATTTGGTGGTCGCCGCCACGCAAAGCATCATGCCCCGGCCGCCTCGTGCTGCGCTCTTGGCACTCACGTGACCAACCTCCGCAGACGGGCGTGCGGGAGTTGGGGGCTTGCATTTTGATCCGGTGGTTGGGGGCATGCATGTGATCGCCCGGCGGTATCCGTCGCTTTCGGTGCGGACGCCGCGGCTGACCAGGCTGGAAGCATGGGCAGGCCGAGTGCCTCGCACAGGCCCAGTGCGTGCATCGGCTGTCCCGGTGTCGGCGAGACGGCGAGGACTCCACGGGTGCCAGGCCGGGGGGCGATGAACAGCCGCAGCACCTCCCGCAGGTGCACCCGGATCTGCTCGGAGACCCGCAGGCGCTCCGGGTCGGGCCAGAGGCCAGGCGGACAATCCGGTCCGCCGCTGCATTACCGGTCCGCAATTTCGCGAACTCTGAGAAGCCGTATCTCACCCGGCCATGGGATGTGGGGGTCTAACAGAGGGCCCCGGTAATACTCGCCGAAAGACAACGGAGTAGCCCTTGACCTGCGGTGACGTTGCCCTGTTGAGCGCTTGCAGCGCGAGGTGCTTGCCCCCCGCCGCCGAAGTCGAATGCGGTCCGATCGCTGACCGGTCACACGCGAGACGGCCTCTTGCCTGGTCAGGACCTCGTTCTGGGAGATGGTCGTTCGAGACACGACAACATCGTCCACTGGACGGAGTCCTCCTGCGGCGGGCATTTCTCGGGCCTGGCTTCATGGCCCGTTTCAGTTCGAGTCCGGCGAGGAGTTGAGCCTTCGCGGACGGCGCGCAGGGCCCTCAGTGTTGTCCGTCGCCTTCCAAGGCGGTCAGGTCGGGTTTGACGAGGGTTGTGGTGACGAGGAGTTCGGTGATCAGGTTGTGGTTGAGGGCGTTGCCGACGGGCTGGGGGATTTCGTCTTCCATGAGCCCGGGCACTGTGCGGCTGAGTCTGGTCCGTACGCCGGCGATGATGCGTGCCGCCCGCTTTCTGGTCCAGTTCTCCGCGGGGCGCAGTTCGCCCAGTTCGGCTGCGGCCTCGGCCCAGGTGAGGGGTTGGGGCTGGGGGTCGTTGCGCAGGTAGCGCTGGGCGAGGCAGATCAGGACCAGCTTCTCGGTCGCGGTCAGGTCCCACACCTCGCCCTCGTGCGTGGCGGCCTCGCGTACCCCGTCATCCCCCACGCCGGGTGCGGGCGTGGCGATACGGACCTCCAGCAGGTGCTCGCGTTTGGGGCCGACGATGAACAGCGGGGTGAATCCGGACGGGAGCTCGACCCGGTCGCCGCCCAGGACCAGGCGTGCCCCGGGGAGCCGGATGGGCAGGCGTCCGGAGTTGTTGAGCACCCATCGCGAGTGCTCCCGTGTGATGTAGCCGTGCTTGCGGCTGACGTGTGTGTCGTGCGGTGCGATGCAGACATGGACTTCGGGTTCGTTGCGGCCGAACACGAGAGGGAAAGCGGCGTCGGGGGCCATGCTCATGCCGCCGTTGACGCCCATGACGAACAGCGTGCCGGGCTGCGCGGGCGGAATACCGCGAGACAGGCTCCCGTAATCCTGCGGCAGCAGGTTCACCTTGCTCGGTGGCCGCGGCGGCGCCAGCGTCATCGTCCCTGCCTCCCCACTCTCGTACTCGTCCCGGTTGCTCGGGACCACGCCAGCCGCTTCCTGACGTGACGGGTCCCGGCGCAGGCCGTCCCCGTTCCTCTGGACTGACATGACCATCGCTCCAAGCGTCCGAACGAACTCCTACATGGGAATGGCCCGCTGCCGCCCGGGGGCTCGGGCGGCAGCGGGACGGCGGATTACGGCGCGGGAGCCGGCGCCGGCGCCGGCTCGGGCGCGGGAGCCGGTGCAGGCTCGGGCGCAGGATCCGGTGCGGGGTCTGGTGTGGGTTCCGCCTCGGGTTCCTCTGAGGGTTCCGGTGCGGGGTCTGGTGTGGGCTGCGCCTCGGGTTCCTCTGAGGGTTCCGGTGCGGGGTCCGGTGTGGGCTGCGCCTCAGGCTCCTCTGAGGGTTCCGGTGCGGGGTCCGGTGTGGGCTGCGCCTCAGGCTCCTCTGAGGGTTCCGGTGCGGGGTCCGGTGTGGGCTGCGCCTCAGGCTCCTCCGTGGGTTCCGGTGCGGGGTCCGGTGTGGGCTGCGCCTCAGGCTCCTCTGAGGGTTCCGGTGCGGGGTCCGGTGTGGGCTGCGCCTCAGGCTCCTCTGAGGGTTCCGGTGCGGGGTCCGGTGTGGGCTGCGCCTCAGGCTCCTCCGTGGGTTCCGGTGCGGGGTCCGGTGTGGGCTGCGCCTCAGGCTCCTCTGAGGGTTCCGGTGCGGGGTCCGGCGTGGGCTGCGCCTCAGGCTCCTCCGTGGGTTCCGGTGCGGGGTCCGGCGTGGGCTGCGCCTCAGGCTCCTCCGTGGGTTCCGGTGCGGGGTCCGGCGTGGGCTGCGCCTCCGGTCCCTCCGTGGGTTCCGGTGCAGGATCCGGCGTGGGATCGGGCTCGGGGTCCGCCGTGGGCGCCGGTGTGGGCGCAGGCGCAGGCGCCGGATCCGGAATCCCACCCTCAGTCGTAGGCGGAGCGGGAGCCTCAGGCGCTTGTGCAGGCCCAGGCGGAGCCGCTGGATCCGGAGCCCCACCCACAGGCGCCGGAGCCGGAGTCCCACCCTCAGGCACAGGCGGAGCAGGCGGGGCGTCCGGAGCGGGAGTCTCCTGCTCGGGCGTAGATGGGACAGGTGCCTCACCCTCAGGTGTCGGCGGAGCCGACGGGGCCGGGGCCCCGCCCTCAGGCGGCAGGGCAGGAGCCCCCGGAGCCGGAGGCGGACCACCCTCAGGGCCAGGAGCCGGAGGCGGCTCGGCAGCCGGAGGCGGACCGACCGGCGCCCCTGGCACCTGAGCCGCCCCAGGCGGCGGCGGTTGCTGTGACGCCTGCCTCTCCGCCCGCGCCTGTTCTCCGCGCGCCTCCTCCGCACGCGCCAGCTCCGAAGGTGACGAACCAGTCGGCACGGGCGGCGGCTCCATCTCCGAGATTTCCCCCAAAGGCACACCAACTAGGCCGTTGTTGACCAGTCCGGGGATATACGGGGGTGGGCCGTTCTCTTGGCCGGGTGGTTTGGCGACACCCGCGGAGACCTCTCCCCGAGTGGGTTGGAACGCCGGGTTGAGCGGGTCCTGCGACGGGTCCGGCGGAATCCCGCCGTCCATCTCACGTATAGCCCTCTTGTACTCGGGCGAGGCGTGCTCGTCGGTGTAAGCACTCGCGTTCCACAGGCCGCCTAGGACAGCCGTGGCAATTGGAACGCGCTTGAGGATCCCTTTTGGCTCCTTGTCTGCATCATCTTCGCCCTCAGGTTCAGGCAGCGGGCGGACTTTTTCCGGGTCCCTGTAGCCCTCAATAGAGTCTGCGAGCTGATCAGGCATGACGAAGCCGGTGTGGGCACCGTCGAACGTGCGCCCCAAAAAGTCCCCCCAGTTCCACTCGGGGCCGGGAGCGGGCTCGTTCGCGCGGGAGTTGACCACCGGCTCATCGGACCGAGCACCATCCTCAGCAGCCGGACCGCCCTCAGATGGTGGCGCGGCCTCGCCCGAGGGAGCGTCCTTGGGTGGGCCGGGAACGGGGACCGGCGGTCCCAACTTCTCCTCCGGATCCCCAACCCCGGATTCCGAGGACGGCGCCGGCACAGTGCCGTAAAACTGGTCGTACGGCGATGCCGGGGTGCCGTCGTCGGCCCACTGCCCGGAAATGAAGTCGCCCAGGGGTGTCCCGGGCGGCGGTGCCGGAACCGCGCCGGGCTCCGCCCCTCCATCCTGCGGGGGCTCCGTAGACGGCGCCGGCTCATTCGACGGAGGAGGCGGCGTCGGCTCCTCCTCGCTGCCGTACTGCTGCTGATGGTGAGGGCGCTGGTGCATGTCCGCGGCCTGTGCCAGGCCCGGCTGGGAGACCGCCGAGAGCAGCCAGGCACCGAACCCCAGCGCCCCGGTCAGCATCGCAGTCCGAACCTTCTGGCGGTCCCACAACGGCTTCGAGTGCCGCTCCGAACGCGCCGACGAGAACGCCGACCGCACCCCCTCCGACGGCACACCGGCCTCACCGCCACCGAGCGTGCCCGACACCACGGCGTCCGTCAGCTCACCCACCGTGGTCACCGGCACCTCGACCACCGCACCACCGCGCTGATACGAACGGGGCCGCGTCGCCTCCCCCGGCTGCACCGCCATGTACGAAACCCGCCCCAGACCCGCGAGTTCCTCGACATCGACGATCAGCACCACAGCAGCGGACAGCTCCACACCCGTACGCTGCCGATCCCACCACGTCTGCAGCCGCCACACCGCATCCGGCGCGGCGAACTCCTCCCCGTAGACCGGCGGTACGAGCACCGGCACATCGACGCCGGCCGCAGCCAACTGCGACTTCGTCCCCACAGCGACCGCGTTGGCCAACTGAAAGTTCCTGACCAGCACCAAAAAGGCATGACCCGAACCCGAACCTGCCTCCCCTTGCTGGGGACGGCCAGGTGGATCCGGGACTCTCCGTAGATGCATACGCGGCGCCTCCTCACGGCTGGACAAAGCGCGCCACCCCACTCACCCGCTGGGCGCGGCACGACAAGTCCTGGTCTCTAGGTCCGCCGTGACGCTAAAGGACACCACCCGAGACCGGTCCCAACCCGCCGGTAACCGAGGTGCCGACCCCAGAGCGGACCCCGTGCTGAAGGGGCGTGGCCGCGCGGGTGACAGGGTCTGTCACCCTGTCACCCACCAAGAGCCGAACTCCGGCTGGGCGACTGATGCTTGGGAGCGGGCGTTTGTCCCCATTACGCAGTCTCGGGCCGCGACGGCAGCCGTCTGCTGCTACAGCGACTCCTCAAAATTGATCACGTAACGGGTCGCGCGAACTACTCATCCATGCGTTCTGGGATAATTGCTAGCTGAACTGGCGGGCCGTCAGCGTGCGATTCAGCATCGGCCTCTTCCGTCCCGAATACTTCATGGGCATCTCCGAGAGAGAACTCGGCCAGGGCTTCGCCGGAGCGTTCGGGTGGCCGTCACCCCACCGCCCGGACGGATCTACATCTCGCTGGCCAAGGGGGAGCCGACGTTCCCCGATCCCTCGGACCGGCACGAAGCCTGGACGCCCGAAATCAGTTGTTGCACGAGAGCGCGGGCATGGTCGCGGCATCGATCAGTCGATGGCGATCTCCTCCAGAGCCACGGCATGACCACAGCAGCCCAGGACTGCGGTCCTGGATGAATGAGTCCGGTATTTGGGCCGGCCGCGGCCATGCGAAGGGCGCCCGGTGGCCTGAGTGTGACTTCCGACCTGGACGCCCTCCTGGCGGCACGGTACGTGTTCACCGACGACCATGTGGCCCTTCGTCGCCGGATCGGGCGACCCCGGAACTCGGCGAGCGGGAGGTGGTGACCGCACTGCTGGAACGCGACCACCACCTGGTACATGCGGGCCAGGTGATCCTGGCCGACATGGGCTTCGCCGGCCGGGAGTTCGGGGAGTTCCGTACACAACGGCCGGGAGTGCACCTGGTGCGGCCGACCGCAAGGACGAACCTGTCCGGCACGGGCGCCGTGCTCGCTGCCGTCAGTGGATCGAAGCCGTCTTCGGCACCCTCAAAGGCCGGCTGACCCTCGAACAACACGGCGGTCGAAACCGGCCGGGGTCTTCGCCCGCGTCGGCCAACGGCTCCTCGCCCCTGGCCGCCGGTATCTGGCGCAACTGGACCACCCACGCCAACGCCAACGTCAAACGATCCCTGATCGCCTATCGACCACTGAAGACATCAGACAACTCATTCATGCAGCCCGCATACTTCGCGCAGAGCCACCCCCTCTCCGGACAGGGCAGAACCTAGCGCAGCACCGCCGCTGACTCCGGCGGCAGCCGTAACGCACCCTCCACCACCCGGGTCTCCGAGTCCCAGGCGGCGAGCGGGGCGGGCTGGGCCGTGGGTAGCGGGACCCGCGCCGTACCGTCGGCGGAGAGGTTCACCGCGATGTACAGGGGCCCGTTGCGCAGCAGTAGCCACCGGTTGCTGTCGCCTTCCGCGTAGCGGACGTCGGCCTCGCCCAGTGGCAAGTGGGCCAGCACGGGGTGCGCGTGGCGTATCCCGAGCAGCGTGCGGTGCCAGTCGAGGAGCCGGGCGTGCGGCGTCTCGGAGGGCTCGTCCCAGTCCAGGCACGAGCGCCCACGTGTGGCCGGATCCTGCGGGTCGGGGATGTCATCGGCGTCCCACCCATGGCGCGCGAACTCCCGTCGTCGCCCCTGCCGTACGGCCTCGGCCAGCGCGGCGTCCTGGTGGTCGGTGAAGTACTGCCAGGGGGTGCGGGCGCCCCATTCCTCGCCCATGAACAGCATCGGCGTCCCGGGTGCGAGCAGCACCAACGCGGCGGCGCAGGCCAGCAGCCCGGGAGAGGCGAGCGCGGAGAGCCGGTCGCCCAGCGCGCGGTTGCCGATCTGGTCGTGGGTCTGTGCGTAGGCCAGGAAGCGGTGTGCCGGGGTCTGCGCTGCGCCGGGGCGGCGTACGGGCCGGCCGTGGCTGCGGCCGCGGAAGCTGGAGTACGTACCGTCGTGGAAGAACGCGCCGGTCAGGGTCTTGGCGAGGGCGGCGAGCGGGGCGTGGGCGAAGTCGGCGTAGTAGCCGTGGGTTTCGCCGGTGAGCGCGGTGTGCAGGGCGTGATGGAAGTCGTCGTTCCACTGGGCGTGCATGCCGTGGCCGTTGGCGCTGCGCGGCGCTGTGGTGCGGGGGTCGTTCAGCTCGGACTCGGCGATCAGGAACAGCGGGCGCCCGGTGTGCGCGGCGAGGGTGTCGACCGCTTCGGACAGCTGGGCCAGGAAGTGCTCGGCGCGGTTGTCGGCCAGTGCGTGGACGGCGTCCAGCCGCAGCCCGTCGAGGTGGTAGTCGCGCAGAAAGGCGAGAGCGCTGCCGATGAGGTGGGCGCGTACCTCGTCCGAGCCGGGCGCATCCAGGTTGACGGCCGCACCCCAGGGCGTCTGGTGGCGGTCGGTGAAGTAAGGCCCGAACGCGGGCAGTTGGTTCCCCCACGGGCCCAGATGGTTGTGGACGACATCGAGAACGACCCCGAGCCCGTGTCCGTGCGCGGCGTCCACGAACGCCTTCAGCCCGTCCGGCCCGCCGTAGGGCTCGTGCACCGCCCACAGCGCCACACCGTCGTAGCCCCAGCCGTGAGTGCCGGGGAACGGGCAGACGGGCATCAGTTCGACGTGGGTGATGCCCAGCTCCGCCAGGTGGCCGAGGTGTTCGCTCGCCGCCTCGAAGGTGCCCTCGGCTGTGAAGGTGCCGATGTGCAGCTCGTAGAGCACGGCTCCGGGCAGTGGCAGTCCCCGCCATGGGTGCCGCCAGGTGTACGCGTCGTGGTCGACGACGGCGCTCAGCCCCTCGGGTCCGTCGGGCCGGCGGCGCGAACGCGGGTCCGGCAGCACAGGACCGCCGTCGAGGGCGAAGCCGTAGCGGGTGCCGGACCGGGCCGGTGCCTCGGCCTGCCACCAGCCCCGATGGGTGGGCGAGTGAGCCATCGGAATGCCGGGGGCCGGCGGGAGATGGAGGGTGACGGTTCGCGCGGTCGGAGCCCATACGTCGAACAGCATGCGGCCCATTGTTGCCGGGCACCCGTCGGGTGTCGCCGGGTGCCCCAACGTGCCGTCGACTTACGCGTGTTGGTGCAGCCCGCGCCCCGCGAGTGTCAGGAAGGTCTCGCCCACCGCCTCGCTCAGCGTCGGGTGGGGGTGGATGTGCTGGGCGATGTCCGCGGGGGAGGCGTCCCAGGCCACGGCCAGCTGGGACTCGCTGATCATCTCGGAGACGTGCGGGCCCACCAGGTGGACGCCCAGCACCCGGCCGTCGGGGCCCGGTTCGGCGACGACCTTCACCATGCCGCCCTGGCCGTGCACCATGCCCTTGGCCGTGGCGGTCAGCGGCAGCATGTTGACCGCCACCTCGTGCCCGGCGTCCTTGGCCGCCGCCTCGCTCAGCCCGACCGACGCGGTCTGCGGGCTCGAGTACGTCACCCGGGGCACAGCCGCGTAGTCCACCGGGCGGGGCGCGAGCCCGGCCAGCGTCTCCGCGACCACCAGCCCCTCGGCGAACGAGGCGTGTGCCAGGCCCAGGGAGGGCGGTGGGAGCAGATCGCCGACGACGTACACGCCGGGGACGGCCGTCTCCAGCGTGGCCCAGTCGGCCGGTGGCACATGGCCCCGCTCGTCCGTCGTCAGACCGGCCGCCGCCAGGTTCAGCCCGTCGGTGACCGGGACCCGGCCCACCGCGACCAGCAGCCGCTCCGCCGTGATCAGCATCGCGTCCCCACGCGCCGGCTGCACCCGCGCTGCGACGCCCCCGCCGGGAGCGCCCGCACCGGTCTGCCCCGCACCGGTCTGCCCCGCACCGGTCTGCCCCGCACCGGACCGGTGCGCGTCCGCCGGGGGCGCGCCCGTCAGGTGAGCGTCCAGCAGCCGGGCGCCCGTCAGCACCGTGATGCCGCGCTTCTTCAGCGCGCGGGTCAACTGGCGGCTGACGTCGGCGTCCTCCAGCGGCAGCAGCCGCTCCGCCGCCTCCACCAGGGTGACTTCGGCTCCCATGGAGCGGTGGAACGAGGCGTACTCGACGCCGATCGCACCGCCGCCCAGCACCAGCACGCTGCGCGGCAGACCGGGCGCGAACAGCGCGTCGTCGCTGGTGACGAGGTGCTCACCGGTCGGCTCCAGACCCGGCAGCGTCCGCGGTCGGGAGCCGGTCGCCAGGACGAGACCGCGCCGCGCCGTCCACAGCTCGGTGCCCCCGGCGCCGGGGACGTCGACCCGGACGGTGCGCGGCCCCGCCAGCGTGGCGGTGCCCCGTACGACCGTCACGCCCGCCGCGGAGAGCTGGCCCTCCACCCCCTTGTGGTTGCGCGAGACGATGTCGTCGCGGGTGGCGACCAGCGCGCTCCAGTCGACGCTGTCCAGCGTCGCCTTGACCCCCCACCGCTCCCGCGCCTCCGCCACCCCGTCGACCAGCTCCGCGGCGTGCAGCATGGCCTTGCTGGGCACGCACCCCCGGTGCAGACAGGTGCCCCCGACCAGATCCCGCTCGACGAGGGTGACGCCGAGCCCGAGGTGTGCGGCGCGAAGCGCCGTGCTGTAGCCGCCCGTTCCCCCGCCGATGACGATCACATCTGTGCTGTTCCCGCTCATGACCTCAGCCTCCGCCCGGTGGGATGATGAGTCCAACGCAATGCTTCTATGGTTGCGATGAAGAACGTTCATGGCCCTGTAGGTGACCAGATCGCTGCGATCGGTGGGTCCCGGCGCGGCTGAGAAGTAGTTCCGGGGCTGGGGAGGGCTCGTGAGTCTGCGGCAGATGGAATATTTCGTCACGGTCGTCGAAGAGGCGACGTTCACGCGGGCCGCCGAGTCGCTGCACGTCACACAGTCGGCACTCTCGCACCAGATCAAGGCCCTGGAACGCGAGGTCGGCGGCCCTCTGCTGGAGCGGCTGCCGCGCGGGGTACGGCTGACGCCGATGGGCCGGGCCTTTCTGCCGGACGCCGAACTCGCCGTACGCAGTGCCCGCCAGGCACGCCGCGCGGCACGGGCTGCGGCCGGTGCCGGGGGCGGTGAGCTGGAGGTCGCCACCGTGCACGGCCTCGCGGTCGGCGTGCTGACGGAAGCCGTCGCCCGGATGCGGCGGCTCCACCCAGCGGTGGAGCTGCGGCTGCACGAGTACGTGACCGAGGAGGAACTGCGCGAACGGATGGCCCGGGGCATCGCCGACGTCGCGGTCGGCTTCCGGCTCGACGACTGGCCGGGCCCCTCCTGGCAGATCGGCGAGGAGAAGGTCGTTCTCGTCGTCCCGCCCGACGACCCGCTGTGCGCGCGGGCGGGCGCCGACGGCGACCCCGTGAAGCTGGAGGAACTCGCCGACCGCGGATGGGTGCGGTGCGGGATGGAGCCGTGGATCGAAGGGCAGCAGTTCCTCGACCGTGTCTGCGGGCAGGCCGGGTTCATCCCACGTACCGCCGTGCGCGTGGAGCACCCGACGACGGCGGCACGGGTAGCTGCAGCCGGGGCGGGCATCTGCCTCGTCTCGGCACACCTCACTCCCCACCTCGTCCCCGCCGGGCAGCTCGTCAACGTCGGCCCGCCCTGGCGCCGCACGCTCACCGCGTTCTGCCGCTCGCAGCCGACGGGGGCGGCGGAAGCCTTCCTGCGCGTACTGCGGGAGGGATAGCCCCTGGTGGCTACGTACGACGGGTCAGCACGGCCACCGGGGCGCTCCCGAAGAGGCGGCCCAGCGGGACGGTTCCGGTCAGCTCCCGTGGGCTGCCCTCTTCAGCGAGGGCGTCCTGCCAGATGCCCTCCGGCAGCGTCAGCCGCGTGCTGCCCCAGCCACCCCGCAGCTCCAGTCGTAACGACAGCCGGGTGACCGCCGTCAGTACCGCGCCCGTCCGCACGAACGCCACACAGTGCGCGGCCCGCTCGCCCTCCGCGTACAGCGGCTCGTACGTGGGCGCCCACCTGGCTCCCGGCAGAAACAGCTCCGGGTGGTCCGCGCGCAGCCGCAGTGCCGCAGCTGTCAGCCGCGACTTCTCCGCGTCGAGAGCGCTGCCCCTCTCGGCAATGGTCGCCGGGTCCCGGTTGTCCGGGTCCACCAGTGCGCGGTAGGTGTGCTCGGTGCCCTGGTAGAGCTCGGGTACGCCGGGCATGGTCAGCTGCAGCAGCGCGGCACCCAGCACATTGGCGCGCACATACGGGGCAAGCTCCGCCGCGAAGCCGGCCAGCGCCCGCGCGCCCGCGCCGTCCCGCTGGGCCGTGACGAAGCGCTCGACAGCCGCTTCGTACTCCGCGTCGCCCTCCGTCCAGGTGGTACGCAGCCCCGCCTCCCGTACGGCCTTCAGCAGCGCGGGCACCAGCCGTCCGGGTGGCGGCGGGAACGCACCGAGGGCCAGCGCGGTCTGCCAGTACACCCACGCTGTGTGACGGTCGGGAGCCCCGGAGAGATCGGTCCCCGCCAGCAGCTCGGCCCACCGCTGCGGGCACTCGCTCAGTACCGCCAGCGCGGCGCGGGCGTCGCCGCTGCGCTTGGTGTCGTGGGTGGACAGCACAGTGCCGGAGGCGGGCCGGTCCCGCTGCATGCGGGCGCAGTACGCGTGGAAGCCCTCGGGCCGCACTGCCGGGCGCCCCGGCTCACCACCCACCTCGCACGCCGACAGCAGCGGCACATAGCGGTAGAAGGCCGCGTCCTCCACCGACTTGGCCCGCAGCGCGGAGGACAACTGCGCGAACCGTACGGGGAACTCGGCGCCGGCCGCGCAGTCACCCGCGTCCCCCAGGGCGAGCCGCAGTACGGCATCCACTGCCGCACCCTCCGCCGACAGCCGGAACGCCTCGCGGGCGCCCTGCGCTGCACCTTCCAACAGCGCGGCGTCTCGGGGGTCGGGCCGGACGCCCTGCGCGGTGTACGGGCGGTACACCGGCAGCCGCACCAGCAGTTCGCACAGTGCGGTGCGCAGCGCCCAGGGCGCGTGGTCGCGCAGCGACAGATCGGGGGAGTCGGCACATGCCCGTACGGCGGTACGGGTCAGCCGCTCCGTCTCGGCCGCCAGATCGTGCGTCAGCACCCGGTGGGCGGCGCGCAGCCGGGTCGCCTCCCACTCACCGCCCAGATCGGCCTGTGCTCCGGTGAACGTCCGGTAGCAGGCTTCCAGTTCACCATGCCCCTGGGGGTCGACGAAGAGACCGTCCACCTGGCGCAGCGCGTCGTATCCCGTCGTACCCGCCACCGGCCAGCTGCCGGGCAGCGGTTCGCCGTCGGCGAGGATCTTCTCGACAACTGTCCAGCGACCGTCGCTCTCCTCGTGCAGCCGTCGCAGATAGCCTCCCGGGTCGGCCAGACCGTCCGGATGGTCGACGCGCAGCCCGTCGGCGACCCCCTCGCGCAGCAGCTGGAGCACCTTGCGGTGGGTGGCCGCGAACACCTCCGGATCCTCGACCCGTACTCCGATGAGACCCGAAATGGTGAAGAAACGGCGGTAGTTGAGCTCGCTCCTGCCCAGCCGCCACCACACCAGGCGGTAGTGCTGCGCCGCGCACAGTTCGGGCAGCGGCAGCCCCTCCGTGCCCTCGCGCAGCGGCAGTATGTGGTCGTGGTAGCGCAGGGTGCCGTCCTCGACCCGGATGTGCGGCAGCGCCTCGTGCAGCCGTTCCCCGAGCACCGGCAGCAGCACCCGGCCGCCGCCCGCCGCCCAGTCGATGTCGAACCAGCGCGCCCATGGCGAGCCGCGCCCCTCCCGCAGCACCTCCCACAGCGGACGGTTCAGCCGCAGATCCGCAGGGACGGCCATATGGTTCGGCACGATGTCCAGGACCAGCCCCAGCCCGTGCGCGCGGGCGGTCGCCGACAGCGCCCGCAACCCGCGCTCGCCGCCCAACTCCTCCCGCACCGTCCCGTGATCCGTCACGTCGTAACCGTGGGTGGAGCCCGGCACGGCCGTCAGCACGGGGGAGAGGTGCAGATGCGAGACGCCGAGGCCCGCCAGGTAGGGCACGGCGTGCTCGGCGGCGGCGAAGGGGAAGCCGGGCTGGAGCTGGAGGCGATACGTCGAGGCCGGTACGGCGGCGGCACGGGCTGCGCGGGGTGCCGCTGCGGGTGGGACGCCCTCACGTGTCATGCGAACGTACGTACCCTGCCGGGGCCATTTCGTGCGTCCTTCTCTTGTCGGTCCACCGGTTGGACAGACGGTGGGCGGGCCCCGCCCTTCCCGCGGAACAGCTTCGCCTCACACCGGGCGTTGCAGCACCGCCATGCTGCGGGACTCCAGAGGAAGGTGAGCTCCGGCGGCGATTTTCGGGCCCCCGCCCTGCTGGTGGCTGTCCTCCTGGGCGGTGTCGACGATGACCTCCCACTCTCTCCCGTGGTTGACGGGGATCACGAAGTCCAGGGCCTCGTGGTGGGCGTTGAACAACAACAGGAACGAGTCGTCGGTGATGCGTTCTCCGCGCTCGCCGGGCTCCGAGATGGCGTTGCCGTTGAGGAAGACGGTCAGGGAGCGGGTGTGCGCGGACTGCCAGTCGCGCTGGGTCATCTCGGCGCCCCCGGGGGTGAACCAGGCGATGTCGGAGAGCTCGTCGTGGGTGCTTTCCATGGGCCGCCCGTGGAAGAACCGGCGGCGGCGGAAGACGGGATGGTCGCGCCGGAGCCACACCATGGCACGTACGAAGGCGCACAGGGCTTGGTCGGGTGCTCCGGGCCCGTCGGTGGGGCCGTCGCCGCCGGGCCACCGCAGCCAGGTGAGCGGCCCGTCCTGGCAGTACGCGTTGTTGTTGCCCTGCTGGGTGCGGCCGAACTCGTCGCCGTGGCTGAGCATCGGCACCCCCTGCGACAGCATGAGGGTGGCGATGAGGTTCCGCTGCTGCCGGCGCCGCAGTGCCAGCACCGCGGCGTCGTCGCTGGGGCCCTCGACACCGCAGTTCCACGACCTGTTGTAGCTCTCGCCGTCCCGGTTGCCCTCTCCGTTGGCCTCGTTGTGTTTCTCGTTGTAGGAGACGAGGTCGCCGAGGGTGAAGCCGTCGTGGCAGGTGACGAAGTTTATGGAGGCCAGCGGGCGGCGTCCGTCGTCCTGGTAGAGGTCGGAGGAGCCGGTGAGCCGGAAGCCGAACTCGGCCATCGCCCGCGGTTCGCCGCGCCACAGGTCGCGCACGGTGTCGCGGTACCGCCCGTTCCACTCCGTCCACAGCGGCGGGAAGTTGCCGACCTGGTAGCCGCCCTCGCCCAGGTCCCACGGTTCGGCGATCAGCTTCACCTGGCTGACGACGGGGTCCTGCTGCACCAGGTCGAAGAAGGACGAGAGCCGGTCCACCTCGTGGAACTGCCGCGCCAGCGTGGCGGCCAGGTCGAAGCGGAAGCCGTCCACGTGCATGTCGAGCACCCAGTAGCGCAGCGAGTCCATGATCAGCTGGAGCACGTGAGGGCTGCGCATCAGGAGTGAATTCCCCGTGCCCGTCGTGTCCGTGTAGTAGCGCGGGTCGTCCGCGAGGCGGTAGTACGAGGCATTGTCCAGTCCCCGGAAGGAGAGCGTGGGGCCGAGGTGGTTGCCTTCCGCCGTGTGGTTGTAGACGACGTCGAGGATGACCTCGATGCCTGCCTCGTGCAGGGCCCGCACGGCGTGCTTGAACTCTTGCACCTGCTGGCCGCGCTCGCCCCAGGAGGCGTAGGTGTTGTGCGGGGCGAAGAATCCGATGGTGTTGTAGCCCCAGTAGTTGGTCATTCCCGCCTCGGCCAGCCGGTGGTCGGTGACCGACTGGTGCACCGGCATCAGCTCCAGCGCGGTGACGCCCAGCTCGGTCAGATGGGCGATGACCGCGGGGTGCGCCAGTGCCGCGTAGCTGCCGCGCAGCTCGTCCGGCAGCTCGGGGTGGCGCATCGTGAGGCCCTTGACATGCGCCTCGTAGAGCACTGTGCGGTGGTAGTCGGTGCGCGGCGGACGGTCGTCGCCCCAGTCGAAGTAGGGGTTGATCACCACGGAGGTCATGGTGTGCGGCGCCGAGTCGAGATCGTTGCGCCGCTCGGGGTCGTCGAAGTGGTAGCCGAAGACGGCCTCGTTCCAGTCGACGCGGCCGCTGATGGCCTTCGCGTAGGGGTCCAGCAGCAGTTTGGCGCTGTTGCAGCGCTGCCCGTTCTCCGGCGCGTACGGGCCGTGTGCGCGGAAGCCGTAGCGCTGGCCCGGCAGTACGCCCGGCAGATAGGCGTGGCGGACGAACCCGTCCGACTCGCGCAGCTCGACAGCCGTCTCCGAGCCGTCCTCGTGCAGCAAGCACACCTCGACGCGCTCCGCCGCCTCGGAGAAGACGGCGAAGTTCGTACCCGCGCCGTCGTAGTGGGCACCCAAGGGGTACGCGTGTCCCGGCCATACCTGCATAGGAATGTCTCTTCCCCATCGACGTGTCGGTACGGCACCGCGGCGGGCGCGGTGGTCCCAGTCGTCATCTTCCCCCGTCCACCCGTGCGGGCACCGGATGTTGGCAGGGGTTCCGGATGCACCCCTCGGACGGCCGCAGTAGTCTTCCTTGATCGAACAGCGGGGGCCGGGACGGGGCGTGGAAGGCGGTGCGCAGTTGGGTGCGGGAGGGCTTGAACTCCCCCCAGGCGACGGCGGTGAGGGGCCGGACGGCGGTGGCACCGCCGGAGAGGCCGGAACGGCGGACGATCCGACGGGCGGGTTCGGCATGGGGGGACCCCCCGGCCGGAGGCTGGGGGAGGCCGGGCTCCAACCCGGAGCCGTCCCGCTGGCCCGCCCCATGGAGATCGGCGCGGACGTGGGCTGGGGCGAGGACGACTGGGCCGAGGTACGCACCAGGGCGCAGCGCGCGGGTCGCGCGTATGTCTGGCTGAACCTGGTCGAGCAGCGGATGCGGGCCGTCGTCGCGGCCGTGCTGCGGCCGATCTACGAACCGGTGCACGGCGAGGAGTGGGTGATCGCCGCGGCCGGGCCCGCCGGGCAGGAGTGGGTGCAGCGGGCCGTGGCCGTACGGGAGGTCAGCCGCCGCAAGGGCTACCTCCTCGACCCCGCCGACGACACCCTGATCTCCTTCCTGACGCTGCCGCAGCTGCGCGAGCTGATGGTGCAGCACTGGCCCTGCTTCGAGCCGTACTTCGACGACCGGCGCGAGGTGGAGCTGGCGCTGGACGAGTTGGAGGTGGCCCGTAGCGCCGTGGCGCGCAACCGTGCGCTGTCCGAGACGGTGCTGGCGCAGGCCGAGCGGATGTGCCGGCGGCTGCTGGAGCGGCTGGGCGCCGCGCCCGAGGGGGTGGCAGCGGCCGGCCGGCTGCCGGTCGATGCCGTCGAGGAGTTGGTCGGGGACCGCTTCGCCGATGTGGCCGGCGTGCACGCCGATCGCGTACGGCTCCAGCGGCAGCTGCCCGCGGAGGATCTGTTCGGCGGCGCGCGGCGGCTGGATGCCATCGGGATCGGGCTCAATCTGCTGGTGCAGAACTACAGCGGGCGGCGCCTGGTGCGGCTCGCCGAGGCGGGCTGCCGGGTGCGGTTGCTGTTCCTGAATCCGGCCAGCAGCGCGGTGAAGCGGCGGGAGCGGGAACTGGGGCTGAAGAAGGGCGAGCTGGCCCGTTCGGTGGAGACCAACATCCTCCATATGCGGCGGGTCCGCTCCCGGCTGCGGGACCAGGGGGCCTTCGAGATCCACGTCTTCGACGAGATCCCGCGGTTCACCGCGTACATGGTCGACGGGGACGGGCCGGACGGCCTCGCCGTGGTCCAGTCGTATCTGCGCGGTGCACGGGGGATGGAGACGCCCGTCCTCGTCCTGCGCGGCCCCGGCCGTACGGTGCCGTCGGTGCCGTCGGCGGTCCGTGAGGAGGGGGAGGGTGCCCTCTTTCCTGCGTATCGGGAGGAGTTCGAGGCGTTCTGGGCGGACTCGCGGTCGGTGTCGTAGGTGTCCTGCGAGGGCCGTCACCGAACTGTGTCGCGTCTGTCACAGTCCCCCAAGTCCCTTGAGCCACACCGAGCAATCCGACAGGGTTTCGAACGATCCACTTCTGGGTCGCTCGACCGCACACCTCGGAGGACTTCCTCGGCATGGCACAACACGGGGCACGCCACACCAAACGCCGGATATCTCTCGCAATCGGCGCCGCAATCGCAGTCGCGGGAGGAGCAACACTGCTGACCCTCCCCGCGGGCGCCTCGCCCGCCGAGGGCACCGTCCTCGGCGCCGGGGCGAAGGACGCGGTCAAGGGCGACTACATCGTGCTGCTCAAGGGCGACCCGGCCAAGGGCACCGGTGTGCGGGCCGCCACCGAGGCCAAGAGCCTCGCCGGGGAGTACGGCGGCAAGGTCGAGCACACCTATCACGCCGCGCTCAACGGCTACTCCGCCAAGGGGCTCGGCGCGCAGGAGGCCCGGCGGCTGGCGGCGGACGACAAGGTGGCGAAGGTCATCCAGGCCCGTGAGATCCGCGCGCACGCCACCCAGAGCAGGCCGCCCTCCTGGGGGCAGGACCGGGTCGACCAGGCGTCGAAGACGCTCAACAAGAAGTACACCTACCCCAACAGCGCCGGCTCGGGCGTGACGGCGTACGTCATCGACAGCGGGGTGCGGGTCAGCCACAAGGACTTCGGGGGCCGTGCCGCCAACGGCAAGGACATCGTGGACGGCGACAAGACCGCGCAGGACGGCGCCAACCACGGCACACACGTCTCCGGCACCATCGCGGGCACCAAGTACGGCATCGCCAAGAAGGCGAAGATCACCGCCGTCCGCATCCTCGGCAACGACAACCGGGGCACCACGGCGGACGCCGTCGCCGGCATCGACTGGATGATCAAGGACCACAAGGCCAAGGGCGGCCCCGCGGTGGCCAACATGAGCATCGGCGGCTTCAAGGACTACGCACTGGACGAGGCCGTCAAGCGGGCCATCGCCGCGAACATCACCTGCGTCGTCTCGGCGGGCAACGACAGCGGCAACGCCTCCGCCGCCTCCCCGGCCCGGGTGACCGACGCCATCACGGTCGCCGCGAGCGACCAGAAGGACCGGCAGACGAACTTCTCCAACTACGGCAAGAGCGTCGACCTGTACGCCCCCGGCATCGACGTCGTCTCGGCCAGCAACAAGAGCGACACCTCCTCCATGGCCGGCTGGGGCACCTCCATGGCCGCCCCGCACGTCACCGGCGCCGCAGCGCTCTACCTGGGCACGCACAAGACGGCCACCCCGGCGCAGGTCGCCAAGGCGCTGACCGACAGCGCCACCAAGGGCGCCATCACCAACCCGACCACCGGCACGCCCGACAGGCTGCTGCGCGTCCCCAGGTAACCATCCACCCGGCCGCGAACCCCCCCGTTCGCGGCCGTATCCCAACAGCCCCCCACAATCCACCAGGAGAGGCACTTCTGCCCATGGCAACCCACGTGGCCCGTAACACCAAGCGCCGGATATCCCTCGCGATCGGCGCGGCAGTCGCCGTCGCGGGCGGCGCGACGCTCCTCACCCTCCCGGCGGGGGCCGCACCGGCGGAGGGCACCGTCATCGGCGCCGACTCCCACGACGCCGTCAAGGGCAGCTACATCGTGCTCCTCAAGGACGGCAGCAGCGGCTCGGTCCAGGCCGAGGGTGCGGGCAAGGACCTCGCCAAGGAGTACGGCGGCAAGGTCAGCCGTACCTACGAGTCGGCCGTCAACGGCTTCAACGCCACCGGCATGTCCGCCGAGGAGGCCCGCAGGCTGGCCGCCGACGACAAGGTCGCGCAGGTCTACCAGAACCAGCGGATCACCACCACCGGCACCCAGACCAACCCGCCCAACTGGGGCCTGGACCGGATCGACCAGAAGTCGAACAAGCTGAACCGGAAGTACACCTACCCGGCCGGCGCGGGCGCGGGTGTGACGGCGTACGTCCTCGACACCGGCGTGCGCATCAGCCACGACGACTTCGGCGGCCGTGCCTCCTACGGCTACGACGCCGTCGACAAGGACAAGACGGCCCAGGACGGCCACGGCCACGGCACCCACGTCGCGGGCACCATCGCGGGGGCGAAGTACGGCGTCGCCAAGAAGGCGAAGATCGTGGCCGTGCGGGTGCTGGACAACCAGGGCTCGGGCACCACCGCTCTCGCCGTCGCGGGCGTCGACTGGGTCACCAAGCACCACAAGGGCCCCTCGGTCGCCAACATGAGCCTCGGCGGGAACAAGGACGCCGCGCTGGACGCCGCCGTCAAGCGGTCCGTCTCCTCCGGCGTCAGCTACGCCGTCTCGGCGGGCAACGAGAGCGCCGACGCCTCCACCGCCTCGCCGGCGCGGGTGCCGGAGGCGCTCACCGTCGCCGCCAGCGACCGCAAGGACCGGCAGGCGCGCTTCTCCAACTACGGCAAGCGCGTCGACCTGTACGCGCCCGGCGTGGACATCGTCTCGGCCAGCAACAAGAGCGACCACGGCATCGCCACGATGTCCGGGACCTCCATGGCCTCCCCGCATGTCGCCGGTGCCGCGGCCGTCTATCTGAGCGGCCACAAGTCCGCCACCCCAGCTCAGGTGGCCACCGCGCTCACCAAGGGCGCCACCGCGGGAGCGATCACCAACCCGACCAAGGGGACGCCCAACAAGCTGCTCCGCGTGGTCAAGTGACGCTCATTCACGGTCATTTCTGAGCCTTCTCCGTGCGTAACCCCGGATTTCCGGGTAAGCGCACCACCAGGCCCGCCGTGCCCTCCCCCCACGGGGCACGGCGGGCCCTTTCCGTGCCCTGGCGAGCCCCTTCGGCCCCGGCACGGCCCCCGCACGGCCCTGGACACACTTCACACGGGCTTAACACTCCAGCCGTTGACGCCGCCAAGATCCGGCTGGCAAGCTCGCAACCGTGAGCCAGTACCGGAACCTTGTCGCGCGCCTGCACGTCGATCTTCGACGTCACGCCAGCGCCCTCTGTGCCCCCGGCCGCGCCTGACGCGCGCCCCACAGCTCACCTTTTCCACTCCGCGCCGGCAGCAGCCCCCGCAGTTCCCCTGCGCCTTGACGTCTTGAAGCCTTGAGGTTTCGCGCGTTCGTACGGGACGGCCGGGCGCGCCGCGCGGAATCCCCGGGTCCCGCCTGTCCACACTGCGTCGCGCCCGGGCTGTGCAACGGAAGGCACCCGTGCGTCCACGTCATTTCCGCAGGCGGGAATTGCTCGCCCTCACCGGCCTGACCACACTCGCCGCCGCCACCACCGCCGCCGGCTGCGGACGGGCGTCCGGAAGGGAGGGCGTCCCGGCCGACACCATCCGCTACCAGGGCTGGGCCGGAACCGTCACTCCCGCCGAACTCGCCGAAGACCTCGGCTATCTGGACGGCCTCAGCCTCAAATGGGTCGGCAACACCACCAGCGGCCCGCAGGACATCCAGGCAGCCGCGGCGGGGGACACCGACTTCGGCGGTGCCTTCAACGGTGCCGTCGTCAAGATGGCCGCGGCCAAGGCGCCGGTGAAGGCCGTCATCAGCTACTACGGCGTCGACAAGGAGCGCTTCAGCGGCTTCTACGTACGCGAGAACAGCCCCATCCGCACCGCAAGGGACCTGATCGGCAGGAAAGTCGCGATGAACACCCTCGGCGCGCACGCCGAGGCCATGCTCGACACCTACCTCAAGCGCGAGGGCCTCAGCATCGAGGAGGCCGATCAGGTCGAGCGGATCGCCCTGCCGCCCGTCAACACCGAGCAGTCCCTGCGCAAGGGACACATCGACGTCGCCGTCCTCGGCGACATCCTCCGCGACAAGGCCCTCGAACACGGTGGCCTCCGCGCGCTCACCGACGACCACCGCCTGCTCGGCACCTTCAGCGCGGGCACCTACGTGATGGCCGACCGCTACCTGGAGCAGCACCCGCGCCAGGCCCGCGCCTTCGTCACCGGAGTCGGCCGCGCCCTGGACTGGTCGCGGCGCACCCCGCGGGACGAGGTCGTCGACCGCATGGTGCGCATCGTGCGGCGCCGCGACCGCAGCGAGGACACCGCACCGCTGCGCTACTGGCGCTCGTACGGGGTGGCCGATCCGGTGGGCCGCATCGCACCGGATGAGCTGTCCCTGTGGGTGCGCTGGCTGGAGCGGCGGGGCGACATCAAGGCCGACCGCGTGTACATCCCCGACATCTACACCAACCGGTTCAACACCAACCGGCTCGACAAGGCCCCCGTCCCCACCCCCGCCCGCGACCGCTCCGGGAGCTGACCATGACCGCCCCACCCGAAACGCCCACGATCCGCTTCGAGAACGTCAGCAAGACCTTTCCCGTCCGCTCCTCCCGCGGCGGCACGGGCAGCTTCACCGCGCTCCAGGACATCACACTGGACATCGCGCCGGGCGAGTTCAGCGTCCTGGTCGGCCCCAGCGGCTGCGGCAAATCCACCCTCCTCGATCTCCTGGGCGGCCTCACCGCGCCCACCACGGGCCGCGTCCTGATCGACGGCGAGCCCGTCACAGGGCCCGGCCGTGACCGGGGCACCGTCTTCCAGCAGTACGCGCTGCTGCCGTGGCGTACCGCCCGCGGCAACGTGGAGTTCGGTCTGGAAGCGGGCGGCGTGCCGCGTCGCGAGCGGGCCGAACGCGCGGCGGAGTTCCTCTCCCTCGTCGGCCTCGACGGTTTCGGGGACCGGCACCCGCACGAGCTGTCGGGCGGCATGCGCCAGCGCGTCGCCATTGCCCGCAGCCTCGCCTACGACCCCGATGTGCTGCTGATGGACGAGCCGTTCGGGGCGCTCGACGCGCAGACCCGGGAGTCACTGCAGGACGAGCTGCTGCGGATCTGGCAGCGCACCGGCAAGACCGTCGTCTTCATCACCCACAGCATCGACGAAGCCGTGCTGCTCGGGCGGCGCGTCACCGTCCTCACCTCCCGCCCCGGCCGGGTCAAGGAGAGCGTGCCCATCGACCTCGGCGCCCGTACCGGGACCGACGATCCGCGCTCCAGCCCCGAGTTCGCCGCCTATCGGCACCGCGTCTGGGAGCTGCTGCACGACGAGGTCAGCCGCGCGCAGGAGCTGGAGCGGGCGGAGCTGGAGTGGAAGGAGGCCGCCGCATGAGTGCCACCCTCACCCCCCGTACCCGGCCCGCTCCCCACTCCGCCGCCGCACCGGTGTCCCCGCCCGGGGTGCCGCCCCGGCAGCCGGTGTGGCGCCGCGCGCTGGGACTGGGACGGGCCGCGCTGACCCGTACCGCGGCGATCCTCGTGCTGCTCGCCCTGTGGGAGACCGCACCGCGGGTGGGCCTTGCCGACCCGGTGTTCCTGCCGCCGTTCTCCGAGGTGGCCGCCGCCTGGTGGGAGCTGCTGGCCGACGGACAGCTGCTGGACGACGCGCGGGCCAGCCTGGTGCGCTCGCTGACCGGCTTCGGGCTCGCCGTCGCGCTGGCCGTGCCGCTGGGGCTGCTCATCGGCTGGTACAAGCCCGTCGCCGACCTGCTCGGGCCCGTGCTGGAGGTCTTCCGCAACACCGCGGCGCTCGCGCTGCTGCCCGTCTTCGTGCTGCTGCTCGGCATCGGTGAGACGTCGAAGATCTCGATAGTCCTCTACGCGTGCACCTGGCCGGTGCTGCTCAACACGATCAGCGCCGTCCGCACCGTCGACCCCACGCTGCTCAAGCTGGCCCGCAGCGTGGACCTGCCGCCCTGGCGGCTCTTCCAGAAAGTGATCCTGCCCGCATCCGTGCCCGCTGTCTTCACCGGGATCCGGCTCGCCGGCGGCGTCGCCGTCCTGGTGCTCGTCGCCGCCGAGATGGTGGGCGCCAAGGCCGGGCTCGGCTTCCTCATCAACAACTCGCAGTTCAACTTCGCCATCCCGCAGATGTACGCCGGCATCCTCACCGTCTCCGCGCTCGGCGTGGCCTTCAACCAGCTCCTCGTCGCCCTGGAGCGCCGCTTCACCTCCTGGCGCACCACAGCCTGACCCACCCCTCCCGAAAGGAACACCACCATGACCGGTTTCGACATCCGTCGCGTCGGCGGCCGTATCGGCGCGGAGATCCTCGGCGTCGACCTGTCCGAACAGCTCGACCCCCGTCTCGTCGACGAGCTCAACGACGCGCTGCTCACCCACAAGGCGCTCTTCTTCCGCAATCAGAATCTGGACGACGCCGACCAGTTGCGCTTCGCCGCCCTCTTCGGCGAACTGACCCGGGCCCATCCCACCGTGCCGTCCGTCGAGGGACAGCCGGACATCCTGCCCGTCGACGGGGACGAAGGCGTACGCGCCAACCGCTGGCACACGGACGTCACCTTCGTCCGCACCCCGCCCAAGGCCAGCACCCTGCGCAGCATCGTCGTCCCGCCCTACGGCGGCAACACGCTGATAGCCAACACCGCTGCCGCATACGCCGATCTGCCCGAGCCGCTGCGCGAGCTGGCCGACCGGCTGCGGGCCGTGCACACCAACGATTACGACTATGCCGAGCCGAAGAACCAGGCGGCGGCGGAGCGGCACAAGGTGTTCATCTCGCGCCGCTGGCAGACCGCACACCCGGTGGTACGCGTCCATCCCGAGACCGGCGAACGCGGCCTGTTCATCGGCGGATTCGCCCAGCGCATCGTCGGGCTGAACTCCGACGAGTCCCGCGACCTGCTCCGTATCCTCCAGGCGTACGTCACCCGTCCGGAGAACATCGTGCGGTGGACGTGGGCACCGGGCGATCTGGTGCTGTTCGACAACCGCATCACCCAGCACTACGCCCCCGACGACTACGGGGACCTGCCGCGGCGCCTGCACCGGGTGACGGTCGCGGGAGATGTTCCGGTGGGCGTGGACGGCGAGCCCAGCAGTGTGGTCGAGGGCGACGACGCCGGCCACTACACCCCGGCGGCGGTCGCCTGATGAGCGACTCGGCCAACGCCCTCGCCCTCGCCGGCCGCTCCCGCGCCGACGACGCCGTGCCGCGTGTCCTGCGGCTGCCCGTCACCGCCGGGCCGGCCGGGGAGGGGGTGCACATCGACCGCGAGCGGCGCACCGTCCATGTGGACGGCTCCGAAGTGGAGCTGACCTACCTGGAGTTCGAGCTGCTCGCCCACTTCGCTGAGCACCCGCAGCGGGTGCACACCCGGGAACAGCTCGTCGCCACCGTGTGGGGGTACGGCCACCACATCGGTGACGGGCGCACCGTGGACGTCCACGTGGCGCGGCTGCGGCGCAAGCTCGGGCCCCGCCATCGCGGGCGGATCGTGACGGTTCGCCGCGTCGGCTACAAGTACGTCCCTTAGGACGGGTTGCGGAGGGGGCGCCCATGACGGGGCGTCCCCCTCTGCGCTTGGGCAGTCTGCGCCAGGGGCGCAGGGTGGGCAAGCGCAGCCCCCTTGCGGGGTACGCAAGATCCGCCTCAGGCCGCCGCCCGTCGGGCCGGGCCCGTCACCCAGCTTCCGGCTGGGAGGGCGTACGCGGCGGTGGTGTAGCGCTCCAGTACGACGCGGGCCACCTCGGGCGCCGGGCCCAGCACCGGGGCGAGCACGTCGGCGCCGGCCTCGTGTGCTCCGGCCGCGATCCGGTCGGGGAGCCGGCCGGGTGCCAGCACATAGGGGGCGACGGCCACCCGGCGGGCGCCGTCGGCACGCAGGGCCCGTACGGCGTCCGCCGTACGGGGCTGAGCAGCGGAGGCGAACGCAGGCCGCACGGCACACCAACCGGTGGTACGCCGCCACTCCCGCGCGATATCAGCGATCACTGCGCTCGCCTCCGGGTCGGAGGAACCGGCCGCCGCCAGGACGACACCGGTCGAGGGCGCGGCGCCGGGGGCCAGCCCGGCGCCGCGCAGCCGCCGCTGCAGGGCAGCGGTCAGCAAGGGGTGCGGACCCAGCACGTCGGCCTGCCGGACGTCCAGGTCCGGCAGTGCGGACGTCGCCTCGGCAAGCACCGCGGGGATGTCCGTCGTCGCATGGAACGCGCGGGTGAGGAGGAGCGGGACGGCGACGACCTCGCGTACTCCGGCCGCGTACAGCCGTCCCAGCGCTCCGTGCACCGACGGTGCGTCGAAGTCCAGATAGCCCGCCTCCACCCGCACGCCGGGCAGCAGCCGCCGCACCCGCGCTGTGAGCGCGGTGACCGTCGCGGCATGCCGGGCATCCCGGCTGCCGTGTGCGACGAGCAGCAGCGCGGGGGAGGGGACCGGTGGTGCGGGGACCATCAGCGCAGCAGCCCCCGGTGGCGCAGGACCCGCCGCTCGACGGGCGCGAAGATGAGCAGTTCGATACCGATACCCACCAGCAGGATGAGCAGGATCGCCCCGAGCACCAGCGGCATGTCCTGGTACGAGCGCCCCGTCTCCAGCAGCTGGCCCAGACCGGCGCCCAGTTCGGGCGAGGTGGCGATGAGCTCGGCCGCCATCAGCGAGCGCCACGAGAACGCCCAGCCCTGCTTGAGCCCCGAAATGTAGCCCGGCAGCGCCGCGGGCAGCAGCACGTGCCGTACGCCGCTCCATCCCGTCGCACCGAGCACCTTTCCGGCGCGCAGGTGCAGCGGATCGATCCGGTCGACGCCCGCGACCAGCCCGTTGGCGATCGAGGGGACGGCACCGAGCAGCACCACGGCGTAGATCGTCGCGTCCGTCAGCCCGAACCAGATGATCGCCGCCGGCACCCAGGCCACCGACGGCAGCGACTGGAGCCCGGACAGGATCGGCCCGATCGCGGCCCGCACCGGCCGCACCCTCGCCACCAGCAGCCCCAGCGGCGTACCGACCAGCAGCGCCACCGCGAAGCCCAGCGCACCGCGCGAGACGCTCTGCCAGATGATGCTGAGGATCGTGCCCTTGTACCACTCCTCGGCCAGCGCGTTCCACACCATCAGCGGGCTCGGCAGCTGGTAGTCCGGCTTCAGGCTCAGCGCGAACGCGGCCTGCCACAGCCCCAGTACGAGGACGACGGCCACCACCGGCGGCAGTGCCTTGCGGCGCAGCAGCACCGGGAGGGGGGTGCGGGCGGCGGTGCGGGTGTCGAGTGCGTCGAGGCCCGCCTCCAGACCGGCGAGGTCGCCCGCCGGGTCGGTCTTCCGGTCGGCGACGGCGGCTGTGGCGTCCTTCGCCACCAGCTCGTCCTCGACCTTCGGTTGTGTCTCAGTGCTGGCCATGGCGGCGGATCTCCCCCCGAAGCTGTTCGGTGATCTCGACGGACAGCCCGGCCACGTCCGCGTCCTCGATCCGGCGCGGGTGCGGGATGCCGACCTGCCACTCCCGGGCGATCCGCCCGGGCCGGGAGGAGAGCAGCACCACGCGCTCGGCCAGGCGCACGGCCTCCCGGACGTTGTGCGTGACGAACAGGACGGCGACGTTCGTCTCCGCCCAGATGCGGGTCAGTTCCTCGTGGAGGACGTCCCGGGTGATGGCGTCCAGCGCCGCGAACGGCTCGTCCATCAGCAGCAGCTTGCTGTCCTGCGCCAGCGCGCGGGCCAGCGCGACCCGCTGCCGCATCCCGCCGGACAGCTCGTGCACCCGCTTGCGGAACGCGCCCTTGAGCCGTACGAGCTCCAGCAGCCGCTCGGCCTCCGCCGGGCGCTCCGGCTTGGGCATGCCGCGCAGCTTGAGGGCCAGCTCGATGTTCTTGCCCGCCGTCAGCCAGGGGAAGAGCGCGTGCTCCTGGAACATCAGCGCCGGGCGTCCGCCGGGCACCTCGATGCTGCCGGCGGTGGGGGCTTCGAGCCCGGCCACCAGGTTGAGCAGCGTGCTCTTGCCGCAGCCTGACGCGCCCAGCAGAGTGACGAACTCGCCGTCGGCGACATCGATGCTGATGTCGTCCAGCACCTGCTGCGTACCGAAGGTCTTGGAGACGCCTTCGATACGGGCAGCGGCGGCACGCCTGGTCGTGGTCACGGTCACTGGTTCACCTCCTGCGATGGTCGTGAGCGGTTCACTTCCGGCCCAGCCCGGCGTCGGTCACGGCGGGGCGGCCCTCGCTCTTGAGGACCCGGTTCAGCGGGGTCAGGTCGTAGATCCCCGACAGGTCGGCCTTCTTCAGCAGACCCACCGAGGACGCATGGTCGGCCTGCTTCCGCAAGGTCGCGGCCAACGGGTCGTCCGTCACATCGATCTGGGCGAACGCCGCGTCGAGCACCTTGCCGGGCAGCGGTTTGCCCGCATCCCGCCGGAGGGCTTCGTTGAGGTACTTCTTCGCCGCGTCCGGGTGCGAGCGGATCCAGGCGTTCGTCTTCACGGACCCGCGCAGCACCGCCTCGACGGCGTCCGGATGCTTCTTGAGGAAGTCCTGTCGCACCACCAGGTTCGTCGTGACGAACTTTCCGCCCTTCCACAGCTTCTTCTCGTTCAGCAGGACCTTTCCGCCCTTGCTGACGAGGTTGGAGGCCGTCGGCTCGGGCACCCAGGCGCCGTCGATGCCGCCCTGCTGGAAGGTGGTGGGGATCTCCTTGTTGTCCTGCCGCAGTACCGAGGTCGCCCCCCGGCCGGTCTCGGGGTCGACCTTGATGCCCTTGGTCTTGAGGTAGTGCAGCAGCGCCACGTCCTGGGTGTTGCCCAGCTGCGGGGTGGCGATCTTCTTGCCCTTGAGGTCCTTGAGGGAGTGGATCTTCTTGGGGTCGACGACGAGCGAGGCCCCGCCGGAGGTCGCGCCCGCGACGATGCGCAGGTTCTTGCCCCCGGACTTGACGTATCCGTTGATGGAGGGTGAGGGCCCCACCCAAGTCATGTCCACGGCCTTCGCGTTGAGCGCCTCGATCGCGGAGGGACCGGCGTTGAAGACCTGCGTCTTGACCTTGGTGCCGCCCAGCTCCTTCGGTATCTGGCCGCCGGAGCGCAGCCCGACCAGCGGAGTGGCGTGGGTGACGTTGGGGAAGTAGCCGACCTTCACCTCGTCCAGGCCGTCGACCTTCTTGCCGCCCACCGCCTTCGGGTCGCCGCTCTCGACGGCCTTGGACCCGTAGCCGCAGCCTGCGGCGACCAGCAGCAGCGGAACTGTCAGAAGAGCGGCGCGGGAGCCGAGAGCGGTACGGGAGCGGCCCAGGGATCGGCTGTGGGTTCGGATACGGGGCACGGAGAGGTCCTCTCAGGAAAGGAATGGGGACGCGGACGGGAGCGGGGCGCACGGATGCACGCTCGTCACCGCCGGCATCGCCCCACTCCGCCCTGGCCACTGCCGCGCGCGCCGCTGCCGATGCGGCCACCGGTCTGGTCGAAGGTCGAGAAGACCTCTCCTGGGATGCCCATGGGTCTAGAAGTCCCAGCCGTCGTCGTCGGGCGCCTCGGCGGTGGGCACCTCGGCGCCGGCGAACGCCTCGCCTGCCATACCGGCGGTCAGGGTGCTGCCGTCGGCCGGGTCGATCAGCAGGAAGGAGCCGGTGCGCCGGGAGGCGGCGTACGGATCGACGGGCAGCGGCTCGGCGGTGCGCAGCACGACGCGGCCGATGTCGTTGGCGGCCAGCTCGCCGGGGGCCGGGTGGTGCGAGAGGTCGGCCAGGGTCAGCCGGGAGGGGATCTCCTTGACGATGGCCTTGACGGTGCGGGTGGTGTGCTTGAGCAGCACCCGGTCGCCGGGCTTCAGCGGCCTGTCGTGCAGATGGCAGACGGTCGCCGTCAGATCCTTGCTCGGCCGTACCGTCGCGTCGGCGGGTGCGATCAGATCGCCGCGCGAGATGTCCAGGTCGTCGGTGAGCCGGACGGTGACCGACTGCGGCGCCCAGGCCACATCCACGGACTGGCCGAGCGCGTCGATCGCCTCGATGGTGCTGGTGCGCCCCGAGGGGTGGACGGTGACGCGGTCGCCGACGCGCAGCACACCGGACGCCAACTGGCCTGCATAGCCCCGGTAGTCGGGGTGTTCCGGGGTCTGCGGCCGGATGACGTACTGCACGGGGAAGCGCGCCGGGTCGTCGGTCGGGTCATGGGTGACCGGAACCGTCTCCAGGTGCTCCAGAACGGTCGGCCCGCTGTACCAGTCCATGTGCGCGGAGGGGGCGACCACATTGTCGCCCTCCAGCGCGGAGATCGGTATGGCCGTCACCTCCGGAACGCCCAGGGAGGTGGCGTAGCCGGAGAACTCGTCCGCGATCGCGGCGAAGACGTCCTCGGCGTAGTCCACCAGGTCCATCTTGTTGACGGCCAGCACCACGTGCGGGACGCGCAGCAGGGCGGCGACGGCGGCGTGCCGGCGGGTCTGCTCGACCACGCCGTTGCGGGCGTCCACCAGGACGACGGCCAGCTCCGCCGTGGAGGCGCCGGTGACCATGTTCCGGGTGTACTGCACATGGCCCGGCGTGTCCGCCAGGATGAACCGCCGCCTGGGGGTGGCGAAATAGCGGTACGCCACATCGATGGTGATGCCCTGCTCGCGCTCGGCGCGCAGCCCGTCGGTGAGCAGCGCCAGGTCGGGTGCCTCCTGGCCGCGTGCCTGGGAGGCCCGCGAGACCGCTTCCAGCTGGTCGGTCAGTACCGACTTGGAGTCGTGCAGCAGCCGGCCCACCAGGGTGGACTTGCCGTCGTCGACGCTTCCGGCGGTGGCGAACCGCAGCAGGGAGGTGGCCGCCAGCGCTTCGGTTGTCTCGGCTGTCGTGCTCATCTCTAGAAGTAGCCTTCCCGCTTGCGGTCTTCCATCGCGGCTTCGGAGAGCTTGTCGTCGGCCCGGGTGGCGCCGCGTTCGGTCAGCCGGGAGGCGGCGATCTCCGCGATCACCTTCTCGACCGTGTCCGCGTCCGAGTCCACGGCGCCGGTGCAGGACATGTCGCCGACGGTGCGGTAGCGCACCAGCCGGGACTCCACCCGCTCACCGTCCTTGGGGCCGCCCCACTCGCCGGGGGCCAGCCACATGCCGGACCGGGAGAAGACCTCCCTCTCGTGCGCGTAGTAGATCGAGGGGAGTTCGATCTTCTCCCGCGCGATGTACTGCCACACGTCCAGCTCGGTCCAGTTCGACAGCGGGAAGACCCGCACATGCTCGCCGGGTGCGTGCCGCCCGTTGTAGAGCTGCCACAGCTCGGGCCGCTGCCGGCGCGGGTCCCAGCCGCCGAACTCGTCGCGCAGCGAGAAGACCCGCTCCTTGGCGCGCGCCTTCTCCTCGTCCCGGCGCCCGCCGCCGAAGACCGCGTCGAACCGGTGCTCGTTGATGGCCTCCAGCAGCGGCAGCGTCTGGAGCGGGTTGCGGGTGCCGTCCGGCCGTTCGCGCAGCGTGCCGTTGTCGATGTACTGCTGCACGGAGGCCACATACAGCCGCAGCCCGTGCTCGGCCGCCGTCTCGTCGCGGTACTGCAGCACCTCGGGGAAGTTGTGCCCGGTGTCCACGTGCAGCAGCGCGAAGGGCAGCGGCGCCGGGGCGAACGCCTTCAGCGCCAGGTGCAGCATCACGATGGAGTCCTTGCCGCCGGAGAAGAGGATCACCGGGCGCTCGAACTCTCCCGCGACCTCGCGGAAGATGTGCACCGCCTCCGACTCCAGCGCGTCCAGGTGCGTCAGCGCGAAGGGGTTGTCGGTCTCCTCCGGTGCGGTCACCGCCGTGGTCATCGGCACTCCTTCGGGGAACCCCCCGCGTTCACGCGGGGGAGGAAACGGATTCCTGCGGGACAGGGCGGAAGGCAATTCGCCGATTCCCGGCCCGGCTTCTCGCCGCGGCTTGTACGGTCGACTCGTCCGGACGGGGCGATAACCAAGTTCCGTCCGGGCCTACCGCCGGGCCGACGGGAAGTCAGGTCTGTGGAGCCTGTGTAGGACCGATGGTTGGCACACCAACCCTGGCCGTTGATTCGGGTCGGCAACGGGCTGTGAAGCAGAAAGCTCAAGCTGTGAGGCTTGAATCCCCTTGCTGCAGCTGGGGGAGAGGTCAAAGCAGTCCCCTCTCCTTGAGCAGGGCGCGTAGGGACGTGGCCGACTCGGCCACGTCCCGCCCGTGGGTCTGGAGCCGCAGATCCGGGTCGGCCGGCTCCTCGTACGGGTCGTCGACACCCGTCAGTCCCGTCAGTTCGCCGGCGGCCTGCTTCGCGTAGAGGCCCTTCACGTCCCGCTGCGAGCACACCTCCACCGGCGTCGCCACGTGCACCTCCAGATAGGGGGTGCCCTCGGCCATATGACGCTTGCGCACCGCCTCGCGGCTGTCGGCGTACGGCGCGATGACCGGCACCAGCACGATCACACCGTGCGAGGCCAGCAGTTCGGAGACGAAGCCGATGCGCTGCACGTTGGTGTCCCGGTCGGCGCGGGAGAAGCCGAGGCCCGCGGAGAGGAACGTACGGATCTCGTCCCCGTCCAGCACCTGAGTGCGGTGGCCCTCGCCGCGCAGCTGCTCGGCGAGCGCCGTGGCGATCGTCGTCTTGCCCGCGCTCGGCAGGCCGGTCAGCCATACGGTGGCGCCGCGTGCCCCGCTCATCGGTCTCGCCCCTCTTGTCTGGTCGCTTCTCCGCCCGCGCAGCTGCGTGCGGCTTGTCGTTGTTGTCTGCGGCCCGTCAGCCGCGCGTGCGTCGCTCCCCTAGTCGTCTGTTTTGGTCGTTTCACTCCGGTTGTCACAGGTGCAGCCCACACTCGATCTTGCCGCTGCCGGCCCAGCGCCCGGCGCGTGCGTCCTCGCCCGCCAGCACGCGGCGGGTGCAGGGGGCGCAGCCGATGGAGGCATAGCCGTCGGACAGCAGCGGGTTGGTCAGTACGCCGTGCTCGGCGATGTAGTCCTCCACGTCCTGCTGCGTCCAGCGGGCAATGGGGGAGACCTTGACCTTCTGCCGCTTCTCGTCCCAGCCGACCACCGGGGTGTTCGCCCGGGTCGGGGACTCCTCGCGGCGCAGCCCGGTGGCCCAGGCGTCGTAGCCGCGCAGCCCCTCCTCCAGCGGCTGCACCTTGCGCAGCGCGCAGCACAGGTCCGGGTCGCGGTCGTGCAGCTTGGGGCCGAACTGGGCGTCCTGCTTGGCGACCGTCTGGCGGGGCGTGAGGGTGATGACCTCCACGTCCAGCACGGCCTCGACGGCGTCCCGGGTGCCGATGGTCTCCGGGAAGTGGTAGCCGGTGTCGAGGAAGACGACGCGCACGCCGGGGAAGACCCGGGAGGCCAGATGCGCGACCACGGCGTCCTCCATGGAGGAGGTGACACAGAACCGGTGCCCGAACGTCTCGGCGGCCCAGCGCAGTACGTCCAGCGCGTCGGCCTCCTCCAAGTCCCGGCCCGCCTGCTCGGCCAGCGGCCGCAGCTCTTCGGGAGAGCGCTGCTCCGTTATGTGTGCGGTGCTCATGAGGTGGGGTCCTCTCCGTCGGAGTGTGCCGACCGCAGCCCGGAGGCGAGCAGCCCGAGGAACTTCAGCCGGAACGCCCGGTTGCAGGCGAAGCACTCCCAGGCCCCGGGACCTTCTTCACTGGGGCGCAGATCCTCGTCCCCGCAGTACGGGCAGTAGAACGGCGCGGCCCTCTCACTCACCGTTCCTCCTTCGCTTCTCCGCCCGCGCGGCTGCGTGCGGCATTCGTTGTCGTCTGCGGTCCGGCAGCCGCGCGTGCTCCCCCAGCTACCGCTGGGCGGTGCCCCCAGCTCACTTGAGATCACTCTCGTCCGCGCGCGCCGCCCACTGGGCGAACCGTTCGCCGTCCTCGCGCTGGGCCTGGAAGGCGCGCAGCACACGTTCGATGTAGTCGGGAAGCTCTTCGGCGGTCACCTTCAGCCCGCGCACCTTGCGGCCGAAGCCGGGCTCCATGCCCAGCGAGCCGCCCAGATGCACCTGGTAGCCCTCGACCTGGTTGCCGGAGGCGTCGGTGACCAGCTGGCCCTTGAGGCCGATGTCCGCGACCTGGATGCGGGCGCAGGAGTTGGGGCAGCCGTTGAGGTTGATGGTGACGGGCTGGTCGAAGCCGGGGAGCCGCCGCTCCAGTTCGTCGATCAGCCAGGAGCCGCGGCCCTTGGTCTCCACGATGGCCAGCTTGCAGAACTCGATGCCCGTGCACGCCATCGTCCCGCGCCGGAAGACGGAGGGCCGGGTCGTCAGATCGAGCGCCTCCAGGCCCTCGGCCAGCGACTCCACCTGGTCCTGCTCGACGTCGAGCACGAGCATCTTCTGCTCGACGGTGGTGCGTACGCGCCCCGACCCGTGGGCCTCCGCCAGGTCGGCGATCTTGCTGAGCGTGGCACCGTCGACCCGGCCCACCCGCGGTGCGAAGCCCACGTAGTAGCGGCCGTCCTTCTGCTCGTGCACGCCGATGTGGTCGCGCCACTGCCGGGCCGGCTGGGCGGGGGCCGGGCCGTCGATCAGCTTGCGCAGCAGATACTCGTCCTCCAGCACCTGCCGGAACTTCTCCGGGCCCCAGTCGGCGACGAGGAACTTCAGCCGGGCGCGGTTGCGCAGCCGCCGGTAGCCGTAGTCGCGGAAGATGCCGGTGACGCCCTCGTGGACGTCGGCGACCTCCTCCAGCGGCACCCAGGCGCCCAGCCGCACACCCAGCTTGGGGTTGGTGGACAGCGCGCCGCCCACCCATACGTCGAAGCCGGGGCCGTGCTCGGGGTGCTCGACGCCGACGAACGCCACGTCGTTGATCTCGTGCGCGACGTCCAGCAGCGGGGAGCCGGAGACGGCCGTCTTGAACTTGCGGGGCAGGTTCGAGTAGGCGGGGTTGCCGACGACGCGGCGGTGGATCTCCTCGATGGCGGGGGTGCCGTCGATGATCTCGTCCGCCGCGATGCCCGCCACCGGTGAGCCGAGGATCACGCGCGGGGTGTCGCCGCAGGCTTCGGTGGTGGACAGCCCCACGCCCTCCAGCCGCCGCCAGATCTCCGGCATGTCCTCGATGCGGATCCAGTGGAACTGCACGTTCTGCCGGTCGGTGATGTCGGCCGTGCCGCGGGCGAACTCCTGGGAGATGTCCCCGATGACGCGCAGCTGCCCGGTGGTCAGCCGGCCGCCGTCGATACGGACGCGGAGCATGAAGTACTCGTCGTCCAGCTCCTCCGGCTCCAGCACGGCGGTCTTGCCGCCGCTGATGCCGGGCTTGCGCTGGGTGTACAGGCCCCACCAGCGCATCCGGCCGCGCAGATCGGCACCGTCGATGGACTCGAAGCCGCGATGGGCGTAGATCGTCTCAATGCGTGTCCGCACGTTGAGACCGTCGTCATCCTTCTTGGTCTGCTCGTTGCCGTTGAGCGGCGTGAAGTGACCAGCGGCCCACTGCCCTTCGCCGCGGTGGCGTCCCGCCTTGCGGCGGGCGGGGGCTGCGGGGCGCTCGGAGGTGTCGGCCATGGCGGGAGATCCTTCGGGCAGGGGGCGCGGGCACACGTGGGGCGAGTGCGGTCGGAACGCGCCGGGCGGATCCGGCCACGTGGAGCGGCAGGGTGCCCGTACGCAGGGGTTTCGGCGCCGGTTCCGGTGGCTCGCCCGCGACGGTGAGGGCGGTGGCCGCGGCTCGGCGGGGCTTGGTCGGCGTCGGAGGACGTCAGGAGGGGGGTGTCAGAACGGCGGTGCTGTGACTGTCAGCTCGCCGGACAGATGGCGCTGGACACGCGAACGAGGTCGACGTGACGTCGACTCACCAAGGCGATTCCAGCGCGAGACATGACGGAAGCGTCGCACGGGCGTCTGATGTCAGTCCACTGCCATCCATATTGCGGACAATTGTTGCTCGCATCGTGGGACGACTGGTGGGACGGCCCTCCGGGGAGTGAGCCAGGTCACTGCTTCCGGAGCACCTGCATATCGCTGGAGTCCGGGTCGCCCCGGAACTGGTACAGCTTCGGGCGGTCCACCGTGCCGAGCACCGACCACTCCTCGCTCGCCGAGCAGCCGTCGATGGAGATCCGGATCACTTGGTCGCGCGGGTCGGGGGCGCGCTCCAGGGACCAGGTGCCGCTGCCGCCGCAGACCTTGTCCTCCTCCTCGGCCGTATCCGCTTCCCCGGCCATCTCGTCGCCGCGGAGGGAGAGCCCCAGCGCCAGGGCGCGGCCGTCGGGGGTCAGTCTCAGCAGGCCGCCCGCGTCATCCGACCAGTTGCCGTAGAGGTTCCGGGCGTCCAGTCGCGGCGGGGAATAGGGGGTGACCAGCCCGATCGCGTACACCCCGTACCCCAGCGCGAGGGTGAGACCGAAGACCAGCGCTCCCGCCCCGAAGGTGCGGCCCAGTGCCCGCCAGGCGCTCATGGTGTGCACCCGGCGGCGCGCGGCCCGGCCCGCCAGCGCCGCGCTGCCGAGCAGACAGCCCCCGGTCAAGGCGGCCACCACAGCGCCCGTCGTCCCCGCAAGCAGCCCACCCAGGAGGCCGAACGGCACGGCCGCGATACCGGTCGCGATCAGCAGGACCCACGGCCAGGACTCGCGGCCCACCACCTCGGCGACGGCCAGCGACGGCAGGGCGAAGCACACCGTGATCAGCAGGCACACCAGGACGAACGGCGGCAGCGCGAAGACGAGCAGCGGGCTGAGATAGACGCCGCCCGGGTTCTCCATCGCGTACGCCACGTAGGAGTACACGGCCCACAGCTCCATGAACCCGCACATCAGCGCAGCCGTGCCGACCAGCACCGAGCGCCCGTAGCCGCGCTCCTTCGGCGTGCTCCCCCGCATGCTCACTTCGCAGGCTCCGTCTTCCCCGGCTCGGTCTTCTCAGGCTCCCGGCCAGGGGCCCGGCGGGGCGGCCTGCGGCCTCGGCTCGGTTTCCGTGCGGTAGACGCGGAAGCCGCGTCGCTCGTAGTTGGCGCGGGCGTACGCGCCGTCCAGGGAGCAGGTGTGCAGCCAGACGCGCTCGGTCGGTGGGAGGCCCTCCCACCTCTCGGCCAGGTCCCACGCGCGTGCGACCCCGTGCGAGAGCAGATGGCCGCCGATGCCGCGACCGCGGAAGGCGGGGAGCAGCCCGAAGTAGCTGATCTCCACGGAGCCGTCGGCGGACCCGCTCGCACCGTCGAGTTCGATGAACCCCGCAGGCGTGCCCCGCTCGTACGCCACCCACGTCTCGATGCCCGGACGTTCCAGGAAATGCCGCCACTGGTCGTACGTCCACGGCAGCCGGTCCACCCAGGTGTTGTCCGCGCCGACCGAGGCGTACAGGAAGCGGCTGAACTCCGGGCTGGGCACCTCGGCGCGCTCGACGCCGATCCCGGCGCTGTCCTCGGGCACCCGCGCGGGCACCAGGTCCGCGGCCGAGGTCTGCTCCAGGTACCAGGTGGTGACGTCGACGGTCGCACTCATGGGGACAGCCAACCACGCCCTCACCCAACAGCTGCCCGGACCCCCTCAGCGGAGCATCCGCAGCCCCCGGACCCGGTTGATCGCCGCGGCGGTCTCGAAGCGGCGGGGCACGGCGAAATCCTCGTCCCGAATGCTGAGAAGCGGGCCCGTGGCGCCGTCCGCCAGCAGCTCATCCAACTGATCCAGCGCTTCTGCCAACGTGCGCCGCCCGTCCAGCAGGCCGCGCCGCACCATCAGCTCCAGCGCCAGGCCGATGCCGGTGACCTGGCGCGGGTCGGCGATCTGCTCGACGGCGCGCAGGTCCACCTCGTGATCGCCGAAGGAGAGCACGTCCTCGCCCCGCGCCCGGATGCGGGGGCGCCCGCGCACCTCGGCGTCCAGCGACGAGGGGTCGGGCACCCGCGCCACCACGCCGGGGAACGACTCCGCCTCGGCGTGCCGCCCGGTGGGCACCGCCGCGATCTCGTGGGCCCGCGCGGTGACGTCGGAGGGCCGGTAGGCGTCCAGCATCACGACGCGGTCGGCAACCTCCAGATAGTCCCCGGAGCCGCCCATCACCAGCACCGTCGAGACGCCGTGATCACGGTGGAGCGAGCGGACGGTGTCCACCAGCGGCGTCAGCGGCTCGCGGTCCTTGGCGACCAGCGACTGCATCCGGGCGTCCCGGATCATCAGGTTCGTCGCCGCGGTGTCCTCGTCGATCAGCAGCACCCGCGCGCCCGCCTCCACGGCCTCGCACAGCGACGCGGCCTGCGAGGTGGATCCGGAGGCGTTCTGCGTCGAGAAGTCGGAGGTGTCGGAGCCGTCCGGCAGATGGTCGACGAACGCGTGCACGTCCACCCGCTCGACACGGCGGCCGTCCTCGGCCCGCAGCTTCACCGTCTCGCTGCGTGAGACGACCAACTCGCGCCCGTCGCCCGGCACATGGTCCCAGATGCCCGTCTCCAGCGCCCGCAGCAGCGTCGACTTGCCGTGGAAGCCGCCGCCGACCACCAGGTTCACGCCCTCCGGTACGCCCATGCCGGTCACCGCGCCCGCGTGCGGCAACTCGACCGTCACCCGCAGCTCCTCGGGCGAGACGAACGGCACCACGCCGCTGCCGGTGGCCGGCCGGTCGTCCACCCCGCTGCGGCGCGGCAGCACCGCCCCGTCGGCGACGAACCCCACCAGGCCGAGCCCGCCGAGCGCGTCCCGCAGCGCCACCGAGTCCTCGACCGTCTCCACGAACCGCCGGACGGCCGCCGCGTCCAACGATCCGTAGCACAGCGCCCGTTCGACCACGCGCGGCAGCACCTGGCACAGCAGCCGCTCGGCCTCCCGCCCGTCGATCCGCCGCCCGTGCCCCGGCAGCGCGGCACCCAGCCGCAGCGTCACCGAACCGTCCTCGCCGCTGACGGTGCACGAACTGCGCTCCAGCACCTCCTGGCCGCCCGCGTCCACCCGCAGCGCCTTCTCGCCCCGCACCGCGCTCGCGGCCTGCCGCGCCAGGTAGGAGGAGAGCGCGCGGCGCCGGGTCGCGGTCCGCCACAGCTCGGGCGGCAGCGCGGCGAGCCGTCCCGGCACATGGAGGGCGACCCGGGCCGGGGGCGCGTACGGGTCGGACTGGCCGCGCACCAGCTCCAGCAGCTCCCCGCCGGGCATCTCCCAGCGCCCGACCAGGCTCTTGTAGCGGCCGTACTGCGCGCCCTCCAGCGCCCGCAGTTCGGCCGCGAGTCCGGTGCGGGGAGCGCGCGACCGGTGCTCGTCGTACGCGGAGCGCCCGGGGTGCTCGCGCGGCGGACCGCCATGCCCGCGCGGCCGGTGCCCGCCGCGCGGTCCGCCGTAGCCGCCGCGTCCGTAGGGCCGCCCACCGCCGCGCCGCTGTCCGCCGGCTCCTGAGGACTGCTCCCGCACGCCGCTCGCCTGCCTTCCTGTTGTCGGTCGGGTGTTGCGCGGAAACCGACGATACGGTGCCGATCCGAGCGCCCCGAAACTCCGTCCCGGTTCGGCCGGCGCCGGTTCCGGCCGCTGTGGCGCGGTCCGGGGGAGGCCGCCGGCAGCGTCCCCAGAAGGGGTCAAATTCCAGCACACAGCGTCTTCTTGTGGAAAACGCCCATATTCTCTCTTTCCGTAGGTCCGTCGTCGTAAGCGGGCTTCCGCGGGCCCGCCGTCGCAGGCGAGCCGACCGCGCCCCGGCCGACCACCGGTGCGACCGCGAGAGTGCGACCGCGAGAGAGGGGGCGCCATGTCCGCGCTGCGCTGGGCCGCCGCCCTCGGTAACGCCGACTGGCATCTGGCAGCACCGCTGCTCGCAGCGCTCGCCACGGCCTGGCACACGGATATCGGCACCGTCACCGCCGGGCTCGCCGCCTACTCCCTCGGCCAAGGGCTCGCGCTGCCCGTGTGGGGATGGCTGGCCGACCGATACGGACCGGGCCGCAGCCTGCGCACCGGACTGCTGGTCGCCGCAGCCGCGTCCGTCGGCTCGGCGCTGTGCCCCGGCCCCGCGTGGTGGATCGCGCTGCGCACCGCCGCCGGTGCGGGCTTCGCCACCGTCACCCCCTCGGTCTCCCTCTACTACGAGTCGCTGAACCCGGCGCAGGCCAGACAGCGCGCGTTCGCCACCCTCACCACCGTGACGGCGGCGAGCGCGATCGCCTCGCCCGTCCTCGCCGACACGGTGCTGCGCTGCGGCTCCTGGCGGCCCGCGTTCGCCGTCATCGCCGTACTGACCGCGGTCACCGTCTGCCGGATCCGTGCGGCCACCCGCCCCCGGCCCGTCCCCGCGGAGCAGGCCCGGACGTACGGGAAGCGCCCGCACGCGGCGGGGGAGCGGTGCTCCTCCGCGTACGGCACCGTGCTCGGCCTCGGCGCCGCCGAAGGTGCGGTGATGCTGGGGCTGCCGGCCCTCCTCGCCCCAGCGCTGGCCACCGCGGGCGGGCAGGCGTCGACCTCGGCCGTGCTGGTCGCCTACGCCGTCGGCGTGCTGGGCAGCACGCTGGTACTGCGGCGGCACGCACGTGTGTGGGGTCCGATGAGGCTGCTGGCCACCGGGGGTTCGACAGGTGTGGCGGGCGCGCTCCTCGCCGCGCTGGTGCCCGGTACGGCCGTACTGATGCTGTCCGCCGTACTCCTGGGCACGGCCTGGAGCTACCTCCACACCACCTTGCAGACCTGGCTCCCCCGGCTGCTGCCGGCTCCCGCCCGGGCCCGCGCCGCGTCGCTGTTCTCGGCCTCCGCCATACTGGCCAGCTCCGCGACGGTCGCGCTGACCACCTCCCTGCTGCAGGAGGGCCGGCACGCGACGGTCTTCGCCACCGGCGGCGTTCTGTGCGCCGCGCTCACCGGCTGGACGCTGTTCGTGGCCCGCCGCTGGAGCTGACACTCGGCGGGTGCACTCAGCCCGGGTCGCCGCCGTCCGGCACCGGAGCCCCCGACGGCATGCCTGCGGCGACATACGCGTCGTAGCGGGCCTGCCAGTCGGCGGCCGTCCCGTCGTGCGGGCCGGAAGGGGCGCCGCCGGACAGGAGTTCGGCCAGCTCGTCCAGGCACACGTCCCAGCCGGCCGCGTTGCGGGCGGCGGCCTCGCGGTCCTCCAGCACGTCGGTGAGGGCGAGCACGCACCCTTCGCCGCGCCGCCCGAGCTCGAAGAGGAGCTCGTCGTCGCCCCAGGTGTAGCTCAGTCGGCGAGGCGGGTCGTACTCCAGCACCGTGCCGGAGGCGTCCTCCGCGTACGGATCACCGGCGAAGTCCACACTTCCGCCCACCATCGGCTCCAGATGCACCGTCGGCGACGGGAACCACGCCGCCAACCGGCTCGGTTCCGTCAGTGCCCGCCACACCTCTTCCACGCTCACCGCGAACGGGCGCTCCAGCCGTACGGCGGGCAGCCCGTCCCGCTCCACGAAGATTCCCAGCTCCACGCTCATCCCACGTCACACCCTTCGCCGCCGGGCCGCCCCGGGTACCCCTGGACGACCGTCCTGCCGAGTCTCCCGCCGGGCCCCGGCCCCCGCCGCCGGGGCGGGTCCGTACGGGGGAGCCGTCTCTTCCCGATCGCCCCATGCCGGGCCGGACCGCGGGCTAGGCTCCCGGCATGTCCGCCACCTGGGAACCCGACACACCGGGAGTGCTGCGCCTGCCGTCCGGCCGGCTCGTCCGTGGCAGAGGACTGCGCCATCCCCTGCCGTCCGGCCCCGAGCCGCAGTTCGGCCTCTATCTGCTGGGCCGTCGGCCGTCCCCGGTCGGCTGGGAGTCCCGCTGGCTGCGCTGGCCCGACTTCCGGCTCCCCAGCGACCGTGCCGAGGCCCGCGAGGCCCTCCACCAGGTGTGGGAACGTGCCCTGACCGCGCGCGTGGAGGTCGCCTGCGGCGGCGGCCAGGGCCGTACGGGCACGGCCCTCGCCTGTCTGGCGGTCCTCGACGGAGTCCCGCCCGAAGAGGCCGTCACCTACGTCCGCACCCACTACTCGCGCCGCGCGGTCGAAACCCCCTGGCAACGCCGCTACGTATTGCGCTTCCGCAAGGTGTAGGGGCTGCGCCCCGTCAGGGGCGCGGGGAACTGCGCGACCAGCCACATCTCACCCGCAGCCCGCGGGATCGAGCAACGGGCACCCCCTAACCGGCAAAAAGGAGGGACCGCCGGACACGGCTAGGGCGACGTGTCGCCCTCACCCGCACGCCGGGCATCATCAACGCGTGCCGTCAACCCCGCATGGTGCGCCCCCGGCCAATACAGGCGCCCACAAACGGTGCAGCGGGTGAACGTGTCGTACGTGCGCCGCGTGCCGGGCGGCAACTGGTCGGCGATCTCTTCCTTGGCGACGGCCCTCAGCGTCCCGTTGCACGCCGGGCAGCGCGTCCAGGGGGCCAGCGGCGGATCGAACCGGGCCAGCACATCCGTGATCTGGTCGTCGGGGCGGCTGCCTCGTACATAGGCGCCCAGCCACAGGGTCCGCCTGCGCAGCAGGCCACGGTCCTGGGTCAGCAGCACGCGCCGCTCCTCGTTGGCCTGCTCCACCAGCTCCGGGTCGTGCGCGTCGTTGCGGTAGGCGGTGTCCACACCGAGCAGCCGCAGCCGCCGGGCCAGCGCCCCCAGGTGGACATCGAGCACGAACCGGGGCGGCGAGGGCGCGTCCGGCGGCAGCGGCTGCGGACGGGGCACCGGGCTCAGCGCGATACGGGCACCGTCCGGCGGGCGGTAGGAGTCGGGGACAGCCGTGCCGTCGGCCCGCAGCCCGGCCACTTCCGTCAGCGGCACGCCCAGCGACTGCACCACGTGCCCGAGCGAGGACGTCCCGTCGTACGGGCAGGAAACACCCTCCGGCTGCCCGGCCTGGCGGCGTAGCCGGGCGGGCAGGAAGAGGCGCAGCTCGTCGGGTACCTGGACGTGGAGCCGGAGCCGGTCGTCCGCTGCCGCGCCGGGCTCCGGCCCTGTCACCGGTCCTGGCCCGGCGACATGGCGGTGCCGCGTACCTGGAACGTGGAGTGCCCCCGCGGCTCCTGCTCGATCACCTGTACGTCGTCGACGACCGCTGCCGGAGGCCCTTCGTGGGCCCACTCCACCAGTGCGTCGACGGCTTCCGGCTCCCCCTCGAAGACCGCCTCCACGCTGCCGTCGGGCAGGTTGCGCACCCACCCCTGCACGCCGTACCCGGCGGCTGCCTGGCGGCAGGTGTCCCGGAAGAACACCCCCTGCACCTGCCCCGTCACGATCACGCGCTTGGACGTCGCAGCCATCAGTTCACCTCAGCGGTCCGGTGGTTGGCCCTTCCATGGTCGCGCGAACGCAGTGGCGCGGCACCCGCGGTCCGCAGAGCCGCCCGCTCGGGTCAACGGCTGCGCTGCCGTGCCCGGCGGGCCGGCGCCGGGGTGGGCGCGGGGCTGCTCAGGTGGCCGGTGGCCAGATGGTCGAGGAGCCGCAGGAACGTCTCCCGGTCGCCCTCCGGCAGCGCACCGAGCGCCCGCTCGTGCACCTCGTCCACGATCCGCTGGCTGCGCTCGGCCATCCGCGCCCCCTCCTCCGTGACCGCGATGATCCGCGCCCGGCGGTCGGTACTGGAGGGGCGGCGCTCGGCGAGCCCGGCCTTCTCCAGGGCGTCGACGGTGACCACCATCGTGGTCTTGTCCATGTCGCCGATCCCGGCGAGCTCGCTCTGGGTGCACTCCCGCTCCAGCGCGTGAACGAGCACGCAGTGCATACGTGCCGTCAGCCCGATCTCGGCGAGTGCCGCCGCCATCTGGGTGCGCAGCACATGGCTGGTGTGGTCCAGCAGGTAGGAGAGGTCCGGCTGGGTGCGGGTCGGCGGCGTCATGGCGGTCATGGCGTCCAGCTTACCGGGGAACTGGTTCCGAAAGGTATCGTCTTCGAAAGGATCGTCTGCAACAAAACTATCTGCTACGGTCTCGCTATCGCACCACCTCCCATCCACAGGGCGACAAGAGAGGCCCACCATGTCCGTGTTCTCCGCCCGACGTCCGCGCGGCCTCGCCCTCGGGGTCATCGCCGCCGGGACGCTGATGATCATCCTCGACGGCTCCATCGTCACCGTGGCGATGCCGGCCATCCAGCGCGACCTGAACTTCAGCTCCTCGCAGCTGAGTTGGATCGTCAACGCCTACCTCATCGCCTTCGGAAGCCTGCTGCTGCTCGCCGGCCGGCTCGGTGACCTGCTCGGCCGCAAAAAGATGTTCCTGGCCGGGACCGGGGTCTTCACCGCGGCCTCGCTGCTGGCCGGGTTCGCCGGCACTCCGGCGGTCCTGCTCGCCGCCCGTTTCCTGCAGGGCGTCGGCAGCGCCATGGCGGCGGCCGTGGGCCTCGGCATTCTCGTCACGCTGTACCCCGGACGGCGGGAAAGAGCCCGCGCCATAGCCGTGTTCAGCTTCACCGGCGCCGCCGGTGCCTCCATCGGCCAGGTCCTCGGCGGTGTCCTCACCGACCTGCTGACCTGGCACTGGATCTTCTTCATCAACCTGCCCATCGGCGCCGCCGTCATCGCCCTCGCCCTGCCGGCGCTCCCGTCCGACAGCGGCATGGGGCTGCGTGCCGGAGCAGACGCCTGGGGAGCACTGCTGATCACCGTCGGCCTCATGGCGGGTATCTACGGCGTGATCAACACCACGGCGTACGGGTGGAGTTCACCGCACACCCTCCTCCCCACGCTCCTCGGCGTGGCACTCGTCGCCGGATTCTTCGTCCGCCAGTCCCGGGCCCGCACCCCGCTGATGCCACTGCGGATTCTGCGCTCCCGTACGGTGGCCGTGGCGAACGTCGTGCAGATGCTGATGGTCGCAGCGCTGTACTCGTTCCAGGTGCTGGTCGCCCTCTACCTCCAGGAAGTGCTGGGCTACGGCGCCGCGAGGACCGGCATCGCGATGCTGCCGGCCGCCCTCGTCATCGGCCTGGTCTCGCTCGGCGTCTCAGCGCGGCTGATCGCGCGGTACGGGGAACGCACCGTGCTGCTGACGGGCCTCGTGCTCCTGATCGGTGTGCTGGGCCTGCTCACCCGGCTGCCCGAGCGCGCGCACTACACCACCGACCTGCTGCCCGTGATGCTGCTCGCGGCAGGCTTCGGACTCGCGCTGCCGGCCCTCACCGCGCTCGGCATGTCCGGCGCGGACGAACGTGACGCCGGGCTGGCATCCGGGCTGTTCAACACCACCCAACAGATCGGTATGGCCCTCGGCGTGGCCACGCTCTCCACCCTGGCAGCCGCCCGCGCCCACGCACTGACCGCCTCCGGCAGCCCCCGCGCCTCGGCCCTGACCGGGGGATACCACGTGGCCTTCGCGGCCGGGACCGGGCTGCTCATCGTGGCACTCGTCGTCGCGGCCGTGGCACTCCGGAAGCCCGGCCGACGCACGGCAGCGGCGGCAACGGCATCCTCGACCCCCGCACGGCAGCCCGTGGGCTGACCCACCCCGTTCCGTACCCCCTCGTGAAAGGAATCCCCATGCCCGGACCGGGTCCGCGCCCGCTCACCGAAACCGAACTCCACCGTCTTCTCGCCGAGCAGCAGTTCGGTGTGCTGGCCAGCGTCCGCAAGAGCGGTCACCCGCATCTGACCACGGTGCTGTACCGGTGGGACGCGAGCGAACGCACCCTGCGGATCTCCACGACCCGCGACCGCCTCAAGCCCCGCCACTTCCGCGCCGACCCGCACGCCGCCCTGCATGTGAGCCCGGACGTGTGGACCTTCGCGGTCGCCGAGGGCGAGGCGGAGGTCTCCGAGCCCACAGCCGTCCCCGGCGACGCGGTCGGCCGGGAACTCGCCGCCATGGCCGGTGGATTCACCTCTGCAGAGGACGAGGAAGCGTTCCTGGCCGAGGCGGTCAGGGAACAGCGTGTCGTCATCCGCCTCCACGTCTCACGGCTGTACGGCACGGCCCTCGACGTCGAAGAGGCCGGCTGACCGCGCAGGGCCCCTCCGGCGTGCGGCTCAGGAGGGGCCCAGCAGGTCGGCGAGGGTGCCACGGCTGCGCTGCAGAGCGTCGATCCGCTCGTCCATGGCCGCCAGCTCGCCGTTGAGGATGTCGCGCAGCTCCGCGCACCAGTGGATGACTGGCTGCTCACCCCGGACGCACGGCAGCACCGTACGGATCACCTCCGTCGACAGCCCGGCCCGCAGCAGGGCACGGATCTGCCGCACGGTGACCACCGCTTCCTCGCCGTAGTCGCGATACCCGTTCGGCCCGCGCCCGGCGATCAGCACCCCCTGTGCCTCGTAGTAGCGCAGCATCCGGGAACTGACCCCGGTGCGCTGGGACAACTCCCCGATCAGCATGTGTCCTGCCCTGTTCCGTCGACGTCGTTGACCTTCGCACTTGACCTTCGCATCGGTGTCAAGCCTTAACGTCCTCCGCATGAGCGCACATTCCACGACCGCCCTGGACAGGCGGCCCCGGACGACCCCGTACGCCGTGCAGCGAGACGGCCGTACGGCCACCACCGAAGAACTGGCCCCGCTCGCTTTCGCGGGCTACGCACACTTCACCGCCATGCAGGTGCGGGACGGCCGGGTGCGGGGGCTCGACCTGCACCTGGAGCGACTGCGGTCCGCCTCGCTGGAGCTGTTCGGCCGGGCGCTGCCCGACGACCGGGTGCGGTCGTATCTGCGGACGGCGCTGGAGAGCGGCCCGCCCGACGTGTCACTGACGGCCGTCGTGTACTCCTCGGCCGGTGAGTTCACCGCCGACGCGGCCGACGCGGAGCTCTCCGTCCTGGTGCGGACGGGACCCGCGGCGTCCGGCCCGGCGGGGCCGCTGGAGCTGGGAACGGTCGAGTACGAACGTCCCCTCCCGACGGTGAAACACGTCGGCGAAGTGGCCAAGACCTACTTCCTGCGGCAGGCGCAGGAGCAGGGCTTCGACGACGCCGCCTTCGTCGACCGGCGGGGCCGGCTCAGCGAGGGAACCATCTGGAACTTCGCCTTCTGGGACGGCGAAGCCGTGGTGTGGCCCCGGGCCGAAATGCTGGGCGGGACCATGATGGCCATGGTCCGCCGCGGGCTGGACCGCCTCGGCGTCCCCCAGCACGACCGCGAGATCACCCTCGCCGACCTGCCCGCACTCGCCGGGGCCGTGGTCCTCAACTCCTGGACACCGGGTATCCCGGTGCACCGCATCGGCGCGGTGCCGCTGCCTGCGGCGCCGTCCTTCCTGGATGTGCTGCACCGGGCACATGAGGCGGAGCCGCCCGTCTCTCCCTGAGAGGGGGCGAGTCTTCCTGAGAGGGGGCGGGTTCCCTGACAGGGCGGCGAACCAGGAACCGACAGTCCTCGGCTGCACGTCTCCACGGCCCACGGCAGTTCACCGGGGGATCGGGAAGTCACCATGTGGGTAAGGCGGGTCCAGCTGATCGGCGCAGGCGTCGCTCTCGTCATGCTGCTGGCGGGAGGATGGTTCAAATTGGGGGAACGGCCCGGTGAAGAGGGACGGTCGAAACTGGGTGATGGCAGCACCCGGATCACCCTCGACGACGGCCGCCGCGTCTCACTCCGCTACGGAGAAAAGGGCCTGGTCGAACGCCACCAGAAGGCCAAGGGCGGCTCCTGGTCCGAACCCCGGCTGCTCTACCGCACCAAGGAGAACGACTGCCAGTCCGTCACGCTCGCCACCCACCGGGGCACCGTAGCCGCCATCGCCGACTACGGTTACGGCTGCCCGGCCGGAAGTCCTCCGGACTACTCGATCGCCGCCGTTGCCACGGCTGACGATCTCGGCGACTGGGACGTCGAGGTCACCGAGCACTTCGACGGCTGGGAGCATGTGCGCTTCTCGTTCACCGGCAACCACGTCCGGTTCGAATACCCCACGCTGGAGGGCACCGCCACCCTCGACTGGTGGCCCTTGTGGGGCTTCACCGACCCGGACCTGTAGCGGGTCGGCGGCGCCCCCGACGCCATAGCCGGAACCCTCACTCAGGGCGCGCGGCGCTGAACCGGTCGCGGGGCAGGCGATGGACGACGCTGGAACGCAGCGGGCCGGGGGGCACAGTGGGGTCCTCGAAGTCGTCGGCGGGGTCGTGGGTCATGCCCAGGCGGCGCATCACCGCCTGGGAGCGAAGGTTGCTGGCCGTGGTGATCGCCACGATCTCCGTAAGGTCCAGCGAGTCGAAGCCGAACTCCAGCGCCGCCCGCGCCGCTTCGGTCGCATAACCGTGCCCCCAGGCGGAGCGGGCCAGCCGCCAGCCCGCCTCCACCCCCTCGACCGGCAACTCGTCCTCCACCGGGTCAAGACCGGCGAACCCGACGAACTCCCCGGTGCCCCGCACCTCGACCGCCCACCACCCCCAGCCGCGCCGCTCCAGCTCCCCCTGGAACCGGGCCACGGACGCGTCGCTCTCCTCCCGGCTGAGCACACCGGGAAAGTGCTCCCGCACCTCCGGGTCGGCGTTCATCTCGGCCCAGGGGGCGAGATCGCTCTCCCGCCATCCGCGGAGCAACAGGCGTTCCGTTCGCAGCTGAGTCGTCACAGCCGCGAAGCTAACGGCCCACGAAGTGGGACGCGACTGAATAAGGCGCCCCGGCCGGTCAGCCGCTCAGCCGCTCCCGCAGCTCTTCCACGTCGGCCAGGAACCAGGTCTGCCGCCCGCGGTTGCACTCCCGTACGAAGTCACGGAGCGCCGAACTGCTATTCAGGTGCCGGGAGATGTCACCGACGACCGCGAGGCCCACCCGGTATTGGACGAACTTCTGGATGATGTCTCCCGCGAGGCGGGTGCCCAGCCGGAAGAACTCCTCGTCGAGCTGGGAGGCCGGGATCACCGCCCACTCGGCACCCTGGTACGAGGTGTTGCCAATGACGTCGAGGGCATCGCGCTCACTGCCGATGGTCTCGCCCTCGGTGTCCCATATGAGGACCGGTACGTCGTTGATCGTCTCCAGGCTGCTGCTCATGGTCGCCCAGGCTAGAGCGCTTCACGGGGGAGGGCGAAGGGATTCCGACGGGCGCCTCAGCTCGTCGTTCGAGGTTGCCCTTCGTGACTCGCGTATGGATGGTGATCGCAACGGGCCGCGTGCGGCCACTGGGTGAACGCACCGTCCGCCCGCTCCACCAGCAGTCGTCTGCCGTGCGTGAGCACTCCGCTCGGCTCCGGGCCGGTCAGGCTCGCGGCCGTATAGGCGGCGCTCAGGCTGGCCAGGTCGTGCACGATGCCGATGCTGAACAGGGACTGGGTCTCGGCTATGGCCTCGTGGTCGCCCGCCCGGATCACGACACGCAGCTCGGGTGCGACGGCCCGTGCCGCCACGGCCACCGCGATGTTGTCCAGGTCGTCGGAGGCGACGGCGGCCATGGCCTGGGCCTTGGGGAGCCCGAGCTTACGCAGTACGAACCGGTCCCTGGCGTCGGCGACGACGACGGGCACCCCGAGCGCCTTCGCCAGCCGGAGATTGGGCGCCGCCGGGTCCCGCTCCACTGCGATCACGCCGAGGCCGAGCCCCTGCAGGTGTGTGCACAGCCGCAGCCCGACCTGTCCGAGTCCGACCACCACCACATGGCCCGCCCTGGGCAGTGCCCGCGGGCCCACCATGCCGATCGAGCGCGGAGCCAGCAGCCGGTCCACCATTCCGGCGGTGAAGACGGCGGTGAACACGATGCTGGTCAGCATGGCGATGCTGGCGAACACCACATAGCCCGTCGAGCCGTGCGCGGTCGCGGGCCCGACGGTCGCCAGCGTCCGCGCCGCCTCGAAGAGGGCCTCCACCGGGGGCCGGTGGTTCAGGGTCACGGACCAGCACCAGTCCGCCAGCAGCACCGCGAACAGACCGGCGAGCCCGGCCAGCATGATCCGCGAACTGCCGTCGTGCGGTCGCAGCTGGCCCCTGATCTTGCCCGCCAAGGCCCGGTACCTCAGGGCGCGCGGCGGCCGGTACGGTTCGAGCCGTACTCCGTCCGCCTCCCAGCGGGCGCCGACGTGCCCCGAGGACGACCGGCTGAGCGCCAGCAGGCCGGGCTGGAGGCAGGCGGCCAGCAGGACCGGAGCGGCGACATCGGCCGGGGAGGTGACCCGGCAGTTCGGCACTGTGCGTTCGAGTTGATCCGCGACCGTCCGGTCGAAGACCGTCACCACCAGGTGCACACCCGGACGGATGTGCTCCACCGCGAGTGCGTAGCGCAGGGACTCGGCATCGTCGTCGAAGAGCACCGCGACCCCGGTGACCTGCCGGACCAGGGCACGGCGCAACGCCTCATCCGTCGGGTACGCCATGTGGCACACGGCCGTCCCCGCCGCCTGCAGCTGACCGCAGACCCTGCGCGCCGCGTCGTCCCCGATCACGACGAAGTCCTGCTGCTCGGTCCCGTCGCCGGTACTGGTGCCGGAATGTTCAGACAGCGAAGGCGCAGTCATCTGAACGGTACGGGTCGCAGTCGAGGCAACGGAGGGTCCGGCAGCCGCTGCACCGGATGAGCAACTGGCCGCAGTGGCACGCGGGGGTGCTTGTGTCGGTGGATTCCCGGTCCGTCGCCGGTCGGTGGCGGACATTGATCGGCGTCGGCTCGGGGCGCCTGCTGACGGCGCTCATGAGAACTGCTCCAATCGGAATGCGAGAAATGTCGAGTGGCATGGGAGCGCTGTGCTCCGCATGCGGTAACCCGGTCCGGACAATCGGCTGAGCAGCCATGGAGCGGAATGTGGAACAGGGCCGCCCGGCTCACCTCGCGGCTCCGGACGCCGCCTCTGATTCTCAGGGGTTGCCGGCGGGCGCATGAGCGCAAGCAGCGCGGACAGACAGCTCATAGCTGGGGGTCACCCTGCGTGAAACCCCGCGCACACCGAAAGTAGAACGGCTGCCTCCCCCGCACTACGTACAGATGTCACACCTCTTACGCCCCCGGTTGGACAGATGCTCAAACACCGCCGCGGGACCAGCGCCGACGCGGCCCCCACGAGCATGAGCAGTACCCAGCAGAAGCCTGATCGGCGCCGCCGGTACGGGCACGCCTCTTGACGGGGAGGGAGACGAAGCGGAGCCCGGCGCCCGACACGGCGGGGTGTGTCACCGGCTGGGCCGTCATCCTCGTCGGGAGCGGACTGGGTGGTACCTGAGGAATCGAGGGAAGAAGCAGCGCCGCCACAGAGCAAGCTTTCCGCCTGCGACCGCCTCAGGTGGTGATCTCCGCGTACATCGCCCTGAGCTCGCGGGTTGCGGCCTGAAGATCGCGTAGGTCGGGGTAGGTGAGGGCGTCCTCCCAGAAGATGTACACCTGGTCCGATCGAGTCCAGGCCAGAAGGTCGATGATCTGCGTGAACGTCGACGGAGCGAACGCCGGGATCAGGTCCTCGTCATCCTCCGCCAGGTCGTCTGTACGCAGCTTCCGCCCCGCCGACAAGCGCAGCCATGCCGCCGCCGCGTAGGCCGACTGGGATATCACATGCAAGTCCGGGTCCTGGTCCTCGGAATAGACCAGCCCCATCGCGGTCAGGTGCTCATGGATCGCATCGGCGTCCACCGGCTCCCCAGCCGCGGCCCTGTGCAGCCCTTGCACCGCTTCCGGGTTCGACAGCACAGGCTCATCGCTGAACTCCATGTCCTCACGCTCAACCTGGCCGAGCAAGGGAGCAAGCAGGCGGTAGAGACAACTGACTTGCTCATCTGGACCGAGGCTCCCGCCGAACACATCGAGAGCCTGCAGCAATTCGGAGTACTCCGTATCAGTTTCCGTCACGCGCACATGCTTAGCGCATGGCACCGACAGCCCTGCGGGTCAGTCCCCGAACCGCCCGTCGTGGACGGCCACGATGAAGTGCGCCCACCCGGATGCCGGGAAGGTGAGTACCGGGCCTGTGGGGGCGGTTTTGGTGTCGCGGACCGGGACCATGCCGCCGGTGGCGTCGGCGGCGACCTCTACGCACTCGCCGCCGTCACCGTTGCAGTAGCTGCTCTTGCGCCAGCGCGCGGTGCTGACGTCGGGCCGGCTGTCGATCATCCCGGGCTCCTCTGGCCATTTGGTGTCAGGCGTTCAGGTTTCCGTTGTGGAGTGCGCTGATGAAGCGGGTCCACTGGTGCGCGGGGAAAGTGAGTACCGGGCCTGTGGGGGCGGTTTTGGTGTCGCGGACCGGGACCATGCCGCCGGTGGCGTCGGCGGCGACCTCCACGCAGTTGCCGCCGCTGCCGTTGCTGTAGCTGCTCTTACGCCAGCGCGCGGTGCTGAGGTCAGTGTGGCTGCCTGCCATCTCGGTGCTCCTCTGCCACTTCCCGGATCATGGCCAAGGACGCCTCTGGTGGCGAGGCGGCGGCCCTGAGGAGATCGTACGACGTGCGGTATTGCTGCACGAGAGCTGGATCGTCGAGGGTCTCGCCACTGTGCAGCGACTCCGTGTAGACCAGGGGAGGCGCGTCCGCGAAAGTCATGAGCATCGCCGTGCCGAGCATGAAGGGGTGCGCTCCTGCGTTCCACGGAAGCACCTGCAAAACGATGCGTCGGCGCAGAGCCAGCTCCGCCAGGCGGTCGAGTTGGTGCGCCATCTCTTCGCCGGGCAGGACCTGTTGCCGCAGTACGAACTCGTGCAGGATCGCCCAGTACATGGGTTTCCCATGGTCCGTGTCGAGCAGTTGCGCGCGTGCGCTGCGTCCCTTCACCTTGATCTCTACCTGTTCAGCGTCTTCCAGTGGGTGTGTCGCTTCTACGACCGCGCGTGCGTACGCCTCCGTCTGAAGCAGCCCCGGAAAGACCGTCGGTGCCCATTCCTCAATGGTCAGCGCCTGCTTTTCGGCTTCCAGAACCTTCGCGAAGTAGGCGGCGTGCCCCCTCAACCGCGCTTTGCGCACATCCTCGCACCGCCGACTGAAGAACCCATCCGTCCCCAGCACTTGATCCACGTGCTCCGCGAGATCCGGCGGCATCCGCCGCTCCCCGCGTTCGATCTCGCTCAGGTGGCTGTAGCCGTAGAAGCTGCCCTCCACCAACTGGGGTTGGGTCAGCCCGGCTTGCTCGCGCTGCCAGCGGAGCTCCTTCCCGTAGAAGGTGGGGACGCCTGCTGATCCGTCGATGTCCTTGGGTCCTGGCACGGTTCACCGCCGAGAGATTGATGGCTGTTTTCGTTCGGGTGGGGCCATTCCCGGAGGGTCCGCAATTGGTCGTAGCTGATGGGCAGTTCGCTTGCGGGAGCCCGATGAGCTGCAACGTTACCCGCGCTCGGGTCATTGTGTGAGGGCTTCGTCACACAGTGCTCAGGAAGGGTGCGACAAATGAACGAAAGTGCGTACGGGCGATCGAAAAGCGTCGAGGAATGTATTGCCGAACTCGGCACGGCCCTCCGGGCCAACGGGATCACCCTGCCCTCCCTCGGGGTCGACCCGGTGACCTACGCCGGGTCGCAGTCGTACACGCTCATCGCCCTCGGCAATTGCAACGTCGACACTGCCCGCGCTCTCGCAGCCGTGCTGCGCGCTGCGGCGGGGGAGGGGCGGGCCGAGGGGTGATCGCCCAGACGTGGCGGGTTGCCACCACGCCGCAACGGCCTGCGCTAGCCCTCGCGTTGCTGGCGCGGGCCACCGATATCGGTGCCGTACGCCACGAGGTGGCCGCGCATTGCGCGCGGTGGGGTGCTCCGCAGGCGGCCGACGTGGTGGCGCTCTGCGTCAGTGAACTGCTCACCAATGTGGTGGTGCACGTGGGGGAGGCGGTCCCCGCGACCGTACGGGTCGCCTGGTGCGGCGGCAGTCACCTGCGGCTCGGCGTCACCGATCCCGACCCGCGACCCCTCCCCGTTCACGTCGCCGCCGCTCCGGATGCCGAGTCGGGCAGAGGGCTCGCCCTCATCGACGCGTTGGCGCTGCGGTGGGGCGTGGAGCAGGGCGCGTACGCGAAGACGTGTGGTGCGAGCTGCCCGCCAGGGCGTAGACAGTGTCTACCAATCGCTGGTAGACAGTGTCTATGAGTGAACCGAACACGGATGCCGGGCTTCGCGAACGGCTCGTCCGTGCAGGCGTCGAGCTGGTTGCCAGAGAGGGCGCCCGGGGTGTGTCCCTCCGGGAGATCGCCCGGCAGGCGGGGGTGTCCCACGGGGCGCCCCGCCGGTACTTCCCGACCCATCTGTCGCTGCTCTCCGCCATCGCCCGCGAGGGGTTCGGGCAGTTGGCGGCCGAGGCCGGGCAGGTGCTGGCCGACCGGGAGCTGCAGAGCCCGCGTGCCCAGCTCGCCGCGCTGGCCGGCGCCTATCTGGCCTTCGCCCGCGATCACCGGGGGATGTACGAGCTGATGTTCCGGCATGACCTGCTGGAGAGCGGCGAATTGGGGCTGCGTGAGACGAGCCTGCCGCTGTTCGATGTCCTGGTCGACCTGGTCGCCCGCAGTCGGCGGGACATCCCCGGTGGAGATCCGCGAGCGCAGGCCGGCGCGTTCTGGGCCGGCCTGCACGGTATTGCCCAACTGGGCGCCTGGCGCAGCCTCCAGCTGGCCACCGGCGCCGAGGAGGAAGACGTACTGCGGGCCGTGTTGGACGCCCACCTCGGGCTGGAGGGCGCGTGAATCGCGTGAATACAGCGCCCCCGCAACGCGCGCTCACCCTCGTCGCCAGCGTCACGGGGGCTGCCGTCGTGGCGCTGGACGGCACCGTTCTCGTCGTCGTACAGCCGAGCCTCCAGCGGGAGTTCGGGGCCACGTTCGCGCAGGTGCAGTGGACGAGCACCGGCTATCTCATCGCCGTCGCGAGCCTGCTGGTCTTCGCGGGGCGGCTGGGCGACCGGTACGGGCACGGACGGCTGTTCGCGCTCGGCATGCTGGGTTTCGGCGCCGCTTCGGCCGGGATCGGGCTGGCGGACAGCATCGGCTGGGTCATCGGGCTGCGCGTCGTGCAGGGCGTTTTCGGCGCGCTGCTGCAACCTGCCACGCTCGGCATGCTGCGCGCCGCGTTCCCGCCGGAACGGCTCGGTATGCCGATCGCGGTCCGGACGAGCGTGATCGGGCTGGCTGCTGCCATGGGGCCGGTTCTCGGTGGGATGCTCGCGGCCGAACTGGGCTGGCGGGCGGTGTTCTTCCTCAACGTCCCCCCGGCGCTCGCGGTGGGGCTCCCCGTGCTGCTGACGGGGCGGAAAGCACCCGCGACAGCCCGCGCAACCTCGCCGTCCGGCGGTCTCGATCTGCCGGGCGCCTGCCTGCTCGCTGCCGCACTGCTCTGCCTGGTGCACGCTCTCGTCTCCGTTCCGGGCGACGGCTGGAACGCCCTCGCGGCAGCCGTCAGCGGTGCGGCGACCGCGGCCTTCGTACGGCACGAACGCCGCACCTCCGCACAGCCGTTGGTCCCAGCGGGGCTGTTGCGAACGCCGGGCATCGCCGCGGCGCTGGCGCTGCTGCTCGTGGCGTCGGTGGCGCTGCAGGGGACGCTGTTCGTCGGCAGCTACTTCCTTCAGGACGTCGTCGGCCTCGACCCCTTCGAGTGCGGGATACGGACGTTGCCGCTCGCCGTGTCGATGGTGCTGGGTGCGCCGCTGTGTGCCGTACTGCTGCGGCGGTACGGTCCGCGGCGTACGGCCGGGGGAGGGGCGGCGGCGCTGGCGGCCGGGGTGGCGGTGTTGTCCCGGGCGGACGCCGAAGTGGGCGCGGGTGCGGTCGGGGTGGCGTTCTTCTTGCTCGGCGCCGGGTTCGCGGCGGTGATGGTCACCGCCACCTCTGTCGTCGTGGGGCAGGCTTCCGCGGGGCACGCGGGGGTGGCGGGCGGTCTGAAGCAGACGGCGATGAATGTGGGGCCGACGCTGGGAGTTGCGGCGGCGACCACCCTGATGTCCGCCTGGACGCCTGCCCGGCAGCCCCCGGATGCGGCCTTCCTCGCGGCGATGGGCCCCACCTTGACGGTGCTGGCGCTGACGGCGGCCACCGGACTGCTGCTGGCACCCCGCCTGACCGCACCCGGTCGGTGGCGCAGAAGTTACCGACGAGTTGACACCGTTTCTCCGCGCGCCCACCCTTAGCTGCGCCGTGTACATGCCACCTTCACCCGAGGGAGGTGGTGTCTGTACAAGTCACGCGAGGAGAAACGCATGGGAACTCAGGGGGAAGGCACCGGCGTCAGCAGACGGACGGTGCTCGTGGGCGTCGGCGGCGCCGGAGCAGCGGCCGTACTCGGCGGCGGCGCGGCGGCCCAGTCGGCAAACGCCGCAGGCAGCGCGGCCGAGGGCGGGATCGACAAGCTTCCGATACCCGACAAGGCCGAGCTGACCGTGCTGTTGACCGGAGACGCGGGCACCGGCGAGGACGGCCAGTGGAAGGTCGCCGACGCCGCCCGCGCGGTGTGCGCACGCCGCGGCGTGGACCTGGCGATCGGGCTCGGGGACAACATCTACGAGAACGGTCCCGAGAGCGACACGGACGACGAGTTCCAGTCCAAGTTCGAACGCCCCAACACCGGCATCGATGTGCCCTGGCTGATGGTCCTCGGCAATCACGACACCAGCGGCATCATCCCCGGCAGTGGCGGCCGGCCCTCGCGCGGCGACCACGAGGTGGCGTACCACGCGCACTCGGCCCGCTGGTACATGCCGAGCCGCTATTACTCCGTGGTCGTACCCGGTGGCGCCGCCGAGCCGGTGGCCGAGTTCTTCGCGCTCGACACCACGCCGCTCTCCTCGTACGTGCTCCAGACCGACCCCGAGTACTACTGGGACGGGCCCTTCGCCCGCGAACAGCGCGCCTGGCTGGACAAGTCGCTCGCCGCCTCGCGCGCCCGCTGGAAGTTCGTCTTCGCCCACCACCCGCTCCGCAACAACGGCACCCACCGCAACGCGGGCGAGTACGAGGGCGTCACCTGCGGCGACTACATGAGCGGCAAGCACGTCAAGGAGCTGTACGAGGAAGTCGCCGTCGGCAAGGCGGAGTTCCTGCTGGGCGGGCACGACCACACCCTCCAGATCCTGGACACCGCCGCCGACTACCAGGGCACCCAGCAGATCGTGTGCGGCGCCGCGGCCAAGACCAAGGGCCGCGCGGACGAGCCGAGCAACAAGGCGTTCTGGGAGGCGTACGACACGCTCGGCTTCATGCTGCTGACGATCAATGCCCAGCAGGTCGTCGTCGACGCCTACACGGTCGATCCCGGCACGGGGGCACACACCCATGCCTACCGCCACACCCGCACCGACCGGCTGCCCGCCCGCGCCGCGGCCGCCTCGTAAGCGGGCGTAGCCGTCACAGGAGCCGCGCCGGGCCGACCTCCCGTACGTGGATCAGGGCGTCGAACCAGTCCGACAGACCGCCGCCGGACAGATGGTGCGCGGGGTCGTCGGCCGGGTCGTAGCCGGGTCCGACCAGGCGGGTTCTGGTGGGGGTGCGCAGCCAGTCGCGTACCGGCTCGGGCGCGGTCCCGGTACGCAGGTCCCACAGGTAGGCCGCGGGCCCGGCCGTGCCGAGCACCGACTCGGCGAACTCCTCGGGGGGCCCGGGGACGGCGACGGGGATCCGACCGTGGTGGAAGGTCAGGCCCACGGATACATAGCCGTCCCCGAAGCGTTCCCGCAGATAGCTGCCCGCGTTGCGGTGGGTGAGTTCCGCGGAGCCGGGAGGCGTGGGGGAGACTGTGCGGGGTTCGCCGACCGCGGTGTGCGCGATGCCGCCCCAGTAGACGATGCGGTCACCCGACTCGGCGTGCTCGCGGATGATCGCCTCCGCCAACTCCCGCTCGATGTCGGCCAGTCCCTTCGGCGGCGCGGCGGGGGAGGGGGCAGGGGGACCGGCGGCGAAGCGCACGGGATCGAGCGGGTGGCGGTCGTTGTACGCGCGCATCCACAGCACGAGCTCCAGGATCTCCGCCGTACGCCAGAACGGCCGGGCTCCGGCGAGCATCGCCCAAGGATCGCCCTGTCCCGTGCGGACGTACGCGTCCAGGCCGACCTCCACCGGATCGTCGCCCTCCAGTGCGACGGTGCGGAATCCACGCTCCTCCACCAGCAGCCGTACCAACCGGTGCTGGAGGGTGGAGAGTTCACGTGCCGCCCGGGTCGCGGCGCCGACGGCGACGACCTGCGGGTCGTCGCCGATCCATGCGGCCAGGGGCCGCAGATCGTCCAGCGTCGCCGCCGGTTCGAAGGTGCTCAGCCGGTGCACCCGGTCCGCTATCCACTGCTTCACATGTTCCGTTCGCTGCTGCTGTTCACTCATGGACACAGTCTTGTACTTGAAGTCAACTTCAAGTCAACGGTGGGTCGCGAGCCGAGCCACTCGATTCACGCACGGTGATCGGTTGGGCATAGATTGGCCCGATGACGGAGGGGATACGGACCAGTACCAGCGCAGGGGACCGGCAGGAGACGGCCGCGGCGAAGCCGGGGCTCGCCAGGGCGTCGCTGCTCATGGCGGCAGGCACCGTCGTCTCGCGGGCCACCGGGCTCGTGCGGCAGGTGCTGCAGGCGGCGGCGCTCGGGACGGGGTTGCTGGCCAGTACGTACAACACGGCCAACACCGTGCCCACCAGCCTCTACACCCTCCTGATCGGCGGCGCCCTCAACGCCGTACTGGTGCCGCAGTTGGTGCGGGCGCGTGCCACGCAGGCCGATGGTGGCCGGGCGTACGAGCAGCGGCTGGTCACCCTTGTCGTCACCGTGCTCGCACTCGGTACCGCGCTGGCCGTCTGGGCGGCGCCGCAGATCGTCGGCCTCTATATGCGGGACACCCCCGCGCAGCATGAGGCGTTCGAGCTGACCGTCGTCTTCGCCCGCTTCCTGCTGCCGCAGATCTTCTTCTACGGGCTGTTCGGGATGCTCGGCCAAGTCCTCAACGCACGCGAGAAGTTCGGCGCGATGATGTGGACGCCGATCCTCAACAACGTCGTACTGATCGCGATGTTCGGTGCCTACCTGGGGATGATGACCGTCCCGGAGCGGGTCGCGGACATCACCGACAGTCAGGTACGGCTGCTGGGGCTGGGCACCACGGCCGGGATCGCCCTGCAGGCCCTCGCGCTGATCCCGTTCGTACGCGCCGCAGGCTTCCGTTTCCGGCCGCGGTTCGACTGGCGCGGTACGGGGCTCGGCAGCAGCGCGCACGCCGCCAAGTGGACGCTGCTGTTCGTGCTGGCCAACCAGGTCGCGCTCACCGTCGTCACCAACTACGCGAACGCCGCGGATCAGGAACTTCCGGACGCAGGTGCCGGATACTCCGCGTACACCTACGCGCAGACCATCTGGATGCTGCCGCAGTCCATCGTCACCGTCTCGCTGGTGACCGCGCTGCTGCCGCGGATGAGCCGGGCGGTCGCCGAGGGTCGCCCCGCGGACCTGCGCGCCGATCTGACGCGAGCGCTCCGCCTCACCGGCGCCCTCATCGTCCCGACCGCCTTCCTCTTCCTCGTGCTCGGTCCGCAGATCGCCGCGCTGCTGTTCGCACACGGCGCCGCGGACGCCGAGTCGGCGCAGCCGCTGGGGCAGATGCTCCAGGCGTTCGGGCTCGGGCTGATCCCGTTCTCCACGCAGTATCTGCTGCTGCGCGGCTTCTACGCCTTCGAGGACACGCGTACGCCGTTCTTCATGGCGGCCTTCATCGCCGCGGTCAACATTGTCTTGGCCAGCTGCTGCCATGTGCTGCTGCCCGCGCGGTGGGCTGTGACCGGGATGGCCGCGGGTTACTCGCTCTCGTACGTGGCGGGCTTCGCCCTCACCGCCTGGCTGCTGCGCCGCCGGTTGGCTGCGCCGCTCGACCCTGCGGGGCGCCTGCTGAGGGCGTACGGACGGTTGTCCCTGGCCGCGGCTGCTGCGGCGGGGCTTGCCTGGGCAGCGGCCGATGCCGTACGGCGGACGCTGGGTGAGGGCACGGTCGGCTCGGCGTCGGGCCTTGCTGCGGGCGTGCTGGTGCTCGCGCTCGGCTACTTTCTGTTGGGGCTGCTGCTGCGGATTCCGGAGCTGCGGTCGTTGCCGGGGATGCGCCGTGGGGGTCGGCGCTGATTTCCCGGGTGCGGGTGCGGGTGCGGGTGCGGGTGGGGTGCGGGTGTGGGTGCGTTGTGGCTGGTGGGGGGACCTCCCCCGCGCCCTCGGGGCGCGCGGCCACCGTACTGTGGTGCCCGTCAGGGCTGGACCGTGTCGAGGTGAGAGGGCCGAGATGACCGCTGAACACCCCATTGCCGTGCTGGGCGAGTGCGTCGCAGACGCTTTCGTGGCGCCGCGCGGCGAGGCCGCGGCGCCACTGGCGCTGGACGTCTTCCCCGGGGGTGGTCCCGCCAATACGGCGGTGGCGCTGGCGCGGCTGGGCACGCCGACCCGGTTCCTGGGCCGGCTCTCGCACGACGTGTTCGGGCGGCTGTTCGCCGCCCGGCTCGCGGAGTCCGGTGTCGACCTGAGCCGTACGGTGCGGGCGGCCCAGCCCAGCACCCTGGCCATCGCGGACGTGGCGGAGGACGGCAGCGCCGACTACTCCTTCCACGCGGAGCAGACCGCCGATTGGCAGTGGACCGACGACGAACTGGCCACCGCCACCGCCGGTCCCCTGAGCTGTCTGCACACCGGCTCCCTCGCCCTGGTCCAGCAGCCCGGCGGCCCGGCCGTCGAGCGCCTGCTGGCGGAGATACGGGACCGCGCGACCGTCTCCGTCGACCCCAACGTCCGCCCGCTGCTGGTCGACCCGGCCGTCTACCGCGAGGCGCTGCCCCGCTGGTGCGCGGCCGCCGACATCCTGCGGCTCTCCGACGACGACCTGGCCCAGCTGCGCCCCGGCGCCACCCCGGAGGAGGCGGCCGATGCCTTCCACGCGGACGGCGTGCCGCTGGTCGTGGTCACCCTGGGGGCCGAGGGCGTACTGGCCTCCCTCCACGGGGAGCGCCTCCGCGTTCCGACGCCGCCCACCCGCGTCGTGGACACCGTCGGTGCGGGCGACTCCTTCATGGCGGGCTTCCTGCACGCCCTCCGTACGGCCGGAGCGCTCGGCGGCAGGCTGGAGGGGCTCACCGGGCAACAGGTCACCGAGGCCCTGGAGTTCGGCGTACGGGTGGCCGCCGCGGTCGTCTCCGTACGCGGAGCGAACCCGCCCTGGGCGAAGGATCTGGAGGCGGCCGGGCAGTAGCTCAGAGCACCAGCGGCAGGACGTGGTTCCGGACGGCCGGGGCAAGGTTGAGGCCCGGCCCGTCCGTGCCGTCGGTCCAGCGGAGGGCGGCGATCTCGGCGCCGGGTTCGGGCTGTCCGTCCAAGGTGGCGCGGAAGACCGTCATCCGCATCGGCACCCCCTCCAGCGCCGCCGTCCCCCGTATCTCGGTGAGCGGCGTGACGGACCGGGGCGCGACGCCCAGCTCCTCGCGGAGCTCCCGGTCCAGCGCCGCTCGCAGGCTCTCGCCGGGCTCGGGCTTGCCGCCGGGCAGATAGAAGAGGCCGCGCGCTGCCGTCTTGCTCACCACCAGCAGCCGACCCTCCCGTACGACGGCCGCCGCCGAGACGATCAGCTCGGCGGCGGCATGTTCTTCCTGCGCTGTCCTGCTGTCCATGGGAACGATCATCCCAGGCGCCGGGCAGGCCCGTGCACCCGCTGCTCAGGGGCACAGGCCCGTGCAGCCGCTGCTCAGGGGCAGCGCACCACTTGCCCCGCCCATGAGAGGCCGCCGCCGAAGCTGAGCAGCAGCACGGGGGCGCCCGGCGGGAGCTCACGCCGCTCCACCAGCTTGGCGAGGGCCAGCGGTACGGAGGCGGCCGAGGTGTTGCCGGACTCGACCACATCCCGGGCGATCACCACGTCCTCGGCGAGGTCCAGCTTGCGCAGCATGGCCTCGATCATGCGGAGATTGGCCTGGTGGGTGACCACCCCGGCCAGGTCGGCGGGCGCGAGCCCGGCCCGCTCGCACGCGCGGCGCGCCAGGGCGGGGAGTTCGGTGGTGACCCAACGGAAGACGGCGGGCCCCTCCTGGGCGAAGCGCGGCTGCCAGTCGTCCAGCAGCCGCACCATCTCGCCCCGCGTGGGGTCGGAGCCCCACTCGACGGGTCCGATGCCGTCCGTTCCGCCCTGCTGTTCGGTATCGGGGACGGCGCTGACGATCGCCGCTCCCGCACCGTCGGCCAGCAGGACGCAGGTGGTGCGGTCGGTCCAGTCGGTGACGTCGGACATCTTCTCCGCGCCGATCACCAGCGCGTGCCGCGCCGCACCCGCGCTCACCGAGTGGTCGGCGGAGGCGAGCGCCGTGCAGAAACCGGCGCAGCCGTTGTTGAGGTCGTAGGCGACAGCGGAGGGGATGCCGAGGGCGCGGGCGACCTGCGCCGCGTTGCTGGGGCAGCGGTCCCGGGCCGAGCAGGTGGCCAGCACGACCAGGTCGATGTCGGCGGGGTCCAGCCCGGCCGCGGCCAGTGCTTTGCCTGCCGCAACCGTCGCCAGGTCGGCGACGGTCTCGGACTCCGCCGCGATGCGCCGGCTGACGATCCCGGTGCGCCGGCGTATCCACGCGTCGCTGGTCTCGACCATGCCCGCCAGGTCGTCGTTGGTCAGGACGCGGTCGGGCTGGTGATGGCCCAGCGCTGCGATACGGGTTCCCGGCACGGTGCTTTCTCCTTGCTGAGGGGACAGGGGCCGGTGCGACCGCACGGGAACAAGCCCGGCGGCGACCGATGGCCGGGAATATAGCAACCGATCGATCGGAAGTTAAATGGGTCGGGCCCGCTACGATGGGTGCATGAGCCCACGCAAGTCCGCCGCCGAGGCCCGCAGAACGCGGGAGCGGATCATCGAGCGCAGCGTCGCCATCGGGTCCGTGGAGGGACTGGAGGGGCTGACCATCGGACGGCTCGCCACCGACCTCGGAATGAGCAAGGCGGGCGTACTCGGCCACTTCGGCTCCAAGCAGGCGCTCCAGCTCGCCGCACTGCACGGCGCCTCCGGGCTGTTCACCCGACTGGTGTGGGAGCCGGTCGCCGAACTGCGGCCCGGCCTGACCCGGCTGCGGGCCTTCTGCGAGGCATGGATCCGCTATCTGGAGCGGGAACGTACGGCCTTCCCCGGCGGCTGTCTGTTCACCGCCGCGTCCGTCGAGTTCGACACCCGCGGCGGCCCCGTACACGACACGGTGGCGCGCTTCATGCTGCGCGGACGGCGACTGCTCGTGAACGATCTGCGGATCGCCGTCGAGGTCGGGGAGCTCCCCGACGACCTGGAGCCCGAACAGCTCGCCTTCGAACTGCACGGGCTCTATATGGGCCTCAACCAGGAACTTCAGCTCTTCGCCGACGCCACGGCCCCGGCCAGGACGCGCCGCGCCCTGGACCGGCTGCTGGGTCCGGCGCCGCGCAGCTGAGGGGGAGGGGGCGGGCGCTCCCCTCAGCCCCGATGCCGGGCACGCGGCGTCACCGCTGAGGCGACCAGGCGCGCACCAGCGAGGCCGTGACCGAGTGCTCCGGCGCTCCCAGCACTGTGCGGGTCTCGCCCTCCTCCACCAGTGCTCCGCCGTCGAGCACGGCCATCCGGTGCGCCAGGGACGCCGTCTCCAGGTCATGGGTGATCAGCAGCAGGCGCATGCCCTCCTCCGTGGAGAGCCCCGCGAGCAGATCGAGCACTCCCGTGCGGGCGCCGGAGTCGAGCCCGGAGGTCACCTCGTCGCACACCAGCACCCGAGGGCGGGCCAGCAACGCACGGGCGAGCGCCGCCCGTTGCAGTTGGCCGCCCGACAGCTGCCCCGGGAGCCGCGCCGCTGTCCCGTCGTCCACCCCGACCCGGGCGAGCGTTGCCCGCGCCTCCTCCGCGGCCTCCTGCGGCCGGGCCCCGCGCAGCCGTACGGCGGTGCGCGCGACCTGTGCCAGCACCGGGCGGTGCTCGTCGAAGGCGCCGCGCGCGTCCTGGAACACGTACTGCACAGCCGCCAGTTGCGTGGGGGTACGGGAGCGTACGTTCCGGGGCAGTGCCTTCGTACCGTCGAAGCCCACCTCGCCCGCCCAGTCCCGGTGCAGCCCGGCCACACAGCGGCCCAGCGTCGTCTTGCCGCTGCCCGAGCGCCCGACCACGGCGAGCGCCTGCCCGGCCGGCACGGCCAGCCGTATGTCGCGCAGTGCGCACACCGTCCCGCAGTCCCGGTCGCGGTAGCGGGCGGCCTCGATGCGGACCCGGAACAGGTCCGCTGCCGTACCGGACGGTGCGGGTGCCGCGCCCCGTGCGACGGTCGGCGTGGCCCGAGGGGAGGGCGGTTCCCACTCCTGGGAGCTGCCCACGACCCGGCCCTCGCGCATCGTGACGACCTCGTCGGCCAGTTCCCCGACCACGTCCAGATCGTGGGTGAGCAGCAGTACGGCGATGCCCTGGCGTGCCACGGAGCGCAGTTCGGCGACGATCCGCCGCTTGGTCACCGCGTCCTGGCCCGTCGTCGGCTCGTCCGCGACCACCACCTGCGCCCCCAGCAGCAGCGCCTGGGCGAGTACGACACGCTGCTGCTGGCCGCCGGAGAGCTGGTGCGGAAAGCGGCGCAGCAGCGCCTCTCCCGTGCTGTGCTCCCCGCTGAGCTGGGCTGCCTGAAGCGCCCGCCGGACGCGGGCGCGAACGGCGGCACGCCGCCCGCGCCGCCGGCCACCGGACGCCCGCTCCTGCCGGGCGGCGATTTCGTACAGCAGCGCACCCGCACGGCGCGCGGGGTTGAGCACGGCAGCCGGGTGCTGGGGTACGTACGCCCCTTTGACGTCCAGGACCGCTTCGCACTCCAGCCGGGCGCCGGGCGGTGCCTGGCCGAGCAGTGCGAGCCCCGTCGTGGTCTTGCCGCTGCCCGAGGGGCCGACCAGCGCGGTCACCCGCCCCGCGCGCAGTTGCAGCGACACACCGTCGACCAGCAGCCGTTCACCGGCCCACACCCGCAGCCCCCGCACTTCGGCGACGACACGCGCCCCGGTCCCGGTCCCGGCCTGCCCGTCCGTGGTTTCCGACCGTGTACCGACGCCGTTCACGCGGCTCCCTCCGCTCGTTCCGGCCGTCCGGCCCGCACGGGCCGCCGCTTTCGGCTCCTGCCGCTCCTGCCGCTGCCGCCGCTGCTCCCGCTCCTGCCGCCGGAGCGGCCCCGCCGGGCGAGCGCACCGTCGCCCAGCAGGTTGGTGCCCATGGACAGCGCGACGATCAGCAGCGCGGGCACCACCACCGCCCAGGGCTGGACGAACAGCCCGGTGCGGTTCCGGTCGACCATGACCGCCCAGTCGGCCGCGTCCGGCTGCACGCCGACGCCCAGGAAGGCCGCCGTCGCCACCAGGTACAGCACCCCCGTCATACGGACACCCGCGTCCGCCGTCAGGGTCCGCAGCGATGCGCGCCCCACATAGCCCGGCGCGATCCGCCACCAGCTCTCGCCCTGGAGCCGCAGCGCCTCCACGGAAGGCCGAGCGGCCGCCTCCGCCGCCGTGGCCCGTACGATCCGCGCGGTGTCCGGCACGTTGACCAGCGCCACCAGCAGCGCGAGTCCGCCCGGGCCCGGACTGAGAACGGTCGCCACCAGCAGCACCAGCAGCAACGAGGGCACCGCCAGCAGCACATCCAGCGGCCGCATCAACAGCTCCTCCAGCCAGACCCGGCCGGTGAGCGCGGCGGTGAAGCCCAGCGGAAGGGCCACCAGATAGGCCAGCGCGGTCGCGGCGAGCGCCACCAGCACCACCGAGCGCCCACCCAGCAGCACCTGGTGCCACACGTCCCGGCCGGTGAAGTCCGTGCCCAGCCAGTGACTGCCCCCGAGCGCGAACGAGGTCCCACGCGGCCCGGGTTCACCGGCCAGCAGCGGCCCCAGCACAGCGAGCAGCAGCGGAACCGCGACGAGCACCAGGCCGAGCGCCCAGCCCGCGTGCCGTCTCACGCGACCACCCCCGAGCGCGGTGCGAGCCGGTGCACCAGCAGATCGGCACCGAGGTTGAGCAGCACGGTGACGGTTCCGAAGACGACGGCGAGCCCCTGCACCACAGGGACGTCCCGCGCGGCGACCGCGTCCATCAGTACGGTGCCGAGCCCCGGCACGACGAACAGCGCCTCCACGACGATGACCCCGCCCAGCAGCCAGTCGACCGTACGGGCCACCTGCTGGACGGCGGGCGCCACGGCGTTGGGGAGGGCGTGCGCGTAGCGGACGCGGCGCGGGCCGATGCCGCAGCGCGCCGCATGGGCCGCGTACGGGGAGCGCAGGGCCTCGACCATGCCCGCGCGTACCAGTCTGCTGACGGAGCACACCGGCCGCGTCAGCAGGACGAGCACCGGCAGTACGAGAGCTGCCGGGTGGGACAGCGGCGCCTCCCCGCTGCCGACGGCCGTGGGCGGCAGCCAGTCCAGGCGCAGCGCGAAGACGGTCACCAGCAGGACCCCGAGTGCGAACTCCGGTACGGCGTAGCTGCCGACCGTCACCGTGCTGATCAACCGGTCGACCGGCCGCCCCTCATGGCGCGCGGCCAGCACCCCGAGACCGACCGCGACGGGCACCAGCAACGCGAGCGTGAGCGCCGCCAGCACGAGCGTCGGCCCGAAGGCGGCGGCCAGGATGCCGCTGACCGGGCGCCCGGTCACCAGCGAGGAGCCCAGGTCCCCGCGGAGCAGCCCGCCCGCCCACTCGGCCAGCCGCTCCCAGGCGGGGCGGTCCAGACCGAGCGCCTCCCGGATGGCCGCGATCCTGGCCGGGTCCGGCTGGTCACCGGCGAGCGCCACGGCGGCGTCACCGGGCAGCGCTTCGGTGAGCGCGAAGACCAGCAGGACGACGCCCACGGTCTGCGCCAGCCCGAGCAGCAGCCGCCGCGCCACCCATGAACGGCGCAGGCGGGCGGCATGCGCGGCGATCCTGCGCACCCCGGACGCCGTCACCGGCGCTGCGGGGAGGGCACTCACGCCAGCCACACCTTGTCGAAGCGTGCCCAGTCCAGCGTGTTGGCGGGCGCGTCGCGGCGTACGCCTCGCAACCGCCGCGCGGTGCCGACGATCCAGTCGGCGAACCCCCACACCAAAAAGCCGCCTTCGGCATGCAGACGGCGCTGCATGCGCGCGTAGAGCCGCTGGCGCTCGGAGTCGTCGGCGGTGGACTGGGCTGTGGCGTACAGCTCGTCGAAGTCCTTGTGCTGCCACTTGGTGGCGTTGGTCGTCGAGTCGGTCAGCAGCCGCTGCGAGATGTGGGTGCCGATCGGCATGGCGCCGGAGCGGTAGCAGCACATGGTGCCGGAGTCGAGGATGTCGCTCCAGTAGCTGTCCGGGTCGCCTGTCCTGACCTTGACGGTGACACCCGCCTTTTTGGCCTGGTCCCGGAAGATGGCGGCAGCCTCGGTGAAACCGGCGGCCACGTCGGAGGTGTCCAGGGTGACCTCGAGATCTTCCGCGCCTGCCCTCTTGAGGAGAGCGCGGGCCCGGTCGAGGTCCTGGTGGCGCTGGGGGAGGGAGTCGGCGTAGTGCTCGTAGCCCTTGCCGAACAGGTCGTTGCCGATCTCGCCGGCGCCGGAGAGCGCGCCCTTCACCAGTTCGGTGCGGTCGGCTATGAGGAAGAACGCCTCCCGCACCCGTTTGTCGTCGAAGGGCGGCCGGTCCGTCTTGAGGGCGAACGCCTGCATGGCGCTGTTCTTGAGGCGGATGATGTTCACCCTGCCGCTGTCCTGGTGGGCGCGTGCGGTGGTCGGGTTCAGCTCGTGCGCGTACTCGACCTGGCCGCCCAGCAGCGCGTTGATCCGGGCCGACTCCTCGTTGACGCCGACGAACTCCAGCTCGTCCAGGTAGGGCGCACCGTCCCAGTGGTCGGCGTAGCGGCGCAGCACGGTCGAGGTGCCGGGCCGGAAGGACACGAAACGGAACGGGCCGGAGCCGACCGGCTTCTTGAAGTCGTCGTCGACGTCGGCGGGGAGGATGTAGGTGCCGAACGCCGCGAGCACGTTGGGGAATTCGGCGGTCGGCCGCTTGAGGTGGAACTCCAGCGAGCGCTTGCCCGTCGCACGGCTGGCGTCCAGATCGATGGGTTCCAGGTCGGCGCGGGCACGGAACGCCTTCTTCGGGTCGGCGATCCTGCGGTAGCTGTGCAGCACATCGGCGGCGGTCACCGGGGCGCCGTTGTGGAAGGTGGCCTCGCGCAGGGTGATGCGCCAGCGCTTGAGGGCGCGGTCCGGCTCCCAGGAAGCGGCGAGCCGGTGCCGTGCGGCCAGGTCGGGCCCGAAGTCGGCGAGCTTGTCGAACAGCGCCTTGGCGCGGGCCGCATCGCCGAACAGGTTGGCCAGATGCGGGTCGAGCGTCTCGTTGGTGCCGCCGCCCGCGAATGCGGCCCGCAGCCGTCCGCCGCGCACCGGTCGGCCCCCGCCACCCCCGCCCGCCGGGTCGGCGCACCCGGCGAGGGCCAGCGTGCCGAGCGCCGCGGCGCCCGCTCCCGCGGCGAGTACACCCCGCCGCCGGGGTCCGTGCAGGGTGGGGGCAGGGCGATGCTGCTCTCTCATGACGGTGAACTCCTGGAGAAGAGGGCTACTTGAGGGTCGTCGGCGTGGGGCGGGCGTGCGCGGAAGTCGTGGGCGTCGCCGCGGCGGGGGAGGGCATCGCACCCCGTCGCCGCAGCAGGGTGATCCCGGCGGCGGTCAGCAGGCCGAAGCACAGGCAGCACACCCACGGCAGCCAGGGCGCGCCCCGCGCCGCACCGGCGTCCATGGCCCAGCCGACGAGCGCGTTGCCACCGGCGGCGGCGATACCGGAGACGGCGTAGAACACCCCGAAGTACGTGCCGGTCAGCCCCTCCCGCCCATAGGCGGGCACCAGCTCCATAACGAAGGGCTGTGCCGCCATCAGTCCCCCGTACAGCAGCACGGCGCCCAGCAGCACGGGCAGCAGTCCGAGCGCTGCCCCGGCGGGGTCCTGCGGGGTGCCGGCCCAGGCGATGAGCAGGGGCGGCAGGAACGCCAGCCCCATGACGGCCGGCCCCGCGGCGATCCAGCGTGCCCGCTCGCCCCGGCCCTGGAGCGCCCGGGTGAGCCGCAGTTGGCAGGTCAGGCTTGCGATGGTGCCGGTGAGGAACACCAGCCCGGCCGCGCCGTCCCAGCCGGTGGCCTGGCGCGCCGCCGCGGGGAACAGCAGATACAGCTGGTTCTCCATGGCGAACATCCCGACCATGGCCAGCGCGAACCCCAGAAAGGCGCGGTCGCCCAGCACTTCGCGCCAGTCACCGAGCACGCCGCGCAGCCCCTCGGCCCCCGGCGGCGGTTCGGGTGCCGGACGAGCCGGCAGGGCAAGGGCCTGGGCGACGGTCAGCAGCAGGAACAGCCCGGCGGCGACGAGCGCCGAGGTGCGGAACCCCGCCAGCAGCAGGGCGGTGCCGAGCACCGGACCGGCCAGCGAGCCCGCCGTCGCGAACATCTGGAAGAGCGCGAACGCCTCGGCCTTGCGCTCACCGGCCTCCCGCGCCAGGTACGTACGCACGGCCGGGTTGAACAGCGCTCCGGCGAACCCGCTCAGCGCTGAGGCGGCGAGCAGCACCGCCATGCCGTCGCCCAGCGCGAAGAGACCGAAGCCGACGGTGCGGAGGGCGCATCCGGCAATGATGACCGTGCGCGGCCCGAGCCGGTCGGCCGCCGTCCCGCCCACCAGGAAGAGCCCCTGCTGGCTGAGATTGCGTACGCCCAGCACGGTGCCGACGACGGCGGCGGAGAGGCCGAGGTCCTGGCCGAGGTGGGTGGCCAGATACGGAATCAGCAGATAGAAGCCGGTGTTCACGCCGAACTGGTTGACCAGCAGAACGCGGACCGCGACCGGGAAGCCCCGTACCTCCCGCCAGACGCGCACCAATGCGTCCCTCCCCCTCGAACGGCCTGCGTTGTGGATGTCCGTCCGGGCGGAAGCGCGCGGCCGGCGTGCTGCCACCCGCGCGGGGCGGCAGCACGTCGGCCACTATACAGAGATGAACACCATTTTCATTTGTCTGGCTCCGTCGGCCTTCGCTCGGCTACCTCGCCGGTCGGCTACGCCACCGGCAGCGCCCGCTCCACGATCGCCTCCAGGTCGAGCCCCGAGGGCAGCGTGCCGAAGGCCGCGCCCCAGTCGCCGCCCAGCCGCGAGGCGCAGAACGCGTCGGAGACGGCCGGCGGCGCGAACCGCACCAGCAGCGAACCCTGGAGGACCAGCGCCATCCGCTCCACCAGCCGCCGGGCCCGGGTCTCGATGCCGTCCAGGTCCGCCAGCTGGGAGAACACATCCTTGGTCGCGGCGTCCAGCCGGTGGTCGGCGCCGTGCGCCTGACCGATCTCCGTCAGGAACGCGTTCAGCGACTCGGGAGAGCGCTGGAGCGCCCGCAGCACATCCAGGGCCTGGACGTTCCCCGAGCCCTCCCACAGCGAGTTGAGCGGCGACTCGCGCAGCAGCCGCGGCATCGGCGACTCCTCCACATAGCCGTTGCCGCCCAGGCACTCCAGCGCCTCACCCGCCAGCGGCACACCGCGCTTGGTCACCCAGTACTTGGCCGTCGGCAGCGCCAGCCGCAGGAACGCGCGGTCCGCCGCCGCCTGTTCGCCCTCTCCTGCCGCACTGTCGTACGCCGCGGCCAGCCGCAGGGTCAGTGTGGTGGCCGCCTCCGACTCCAGCGCCATGTCCGCGAGGACGTTCCGCATCAGCGGCTGTTCGATCAGCAGCTTGCCGAACGCCGAGCGGTGCGCGGTGTGGTGGGTGGCCTGCGCCACAGCCTGCCGCATCAGCGCCGCCGAGCCCGTCACACAGTCCAGCCGGGTGGCCGCCACCATCTCGATGATGGTCGCCACCCCGCGGCCCTCCTCGCCCACCCGGTGCGCCCAGGTGGTGCCGTCGAACTCCACCTCGCTGGATGCGTTGGAGCGGTTGCCCAGCTTGTCCTTGAGCCGCTGGATACGGAACGCGTTGTGCGTACCGTCCGGCAGCACCCGGGGCACCAGGAAACAGGTGAGCCCCCCGGGCGCCTGCGCCAGCACCAGGAAGACGTCCGACATCGGCGCGGAGCAGAACCACTTGTGGCCGAGGAGCGTGTACTCCCCTTCGCCCCTGCCCTCGCCCGTCAGCGGCACGGCCTCGGTCGTGTTGGCGCGTACGTCGCTGCCGCCCTGCTTCTCCGTCATGCCCATCCCGGCGATCGCCCCCAGCTTGGCGCTCGCGGGGCGGTCCAGCCCGTAGTCGTAGACGTGCGAGCTCAGCCGCGGCTCCCACTCGGCGGCCAGCGCCGGCTCCTTGCGCAGCGCCGGCACGGCCGCGTGCGACATCGAGACCGGACAGCTGTGCCCCGCCTCCACCTGGGACCACACGTAGAAGCCCGCAGTACGCCGCAGCTGCCCTTCGGGGCGCGACCACGCGTCCGTCAGCCCCGCGGCCACCGCGTGCTCCATCAGCCGGTGCCAGGCGGGGTGGAAGTCGACCTCGTCGATCCGGTGCCCGTACCGGTCGTGCGTACGCAGCACGGGCGGGTGCTCGTTGGCCTGCCTGCCCCACTCCTGCGCCTGGGCCGAGCCCGCCGTCCTGCCCAGCGCGGCCAGCTCGGCGCGGGCCTCCTCGGCGCGCTCGGGTGCCATGTGCCGGGCCACGCCTTCGGCCAGTGCGGGGTCGGCGGAGAAGACGTCGTAGTCGACCAGCGGCGGAGCCTGGTTGGTCACGGTGTGTGTCGAGGGTGGCATACAGATACGTTAAAGAGGTGCGTGCAGTCGAGGAAACCCCTGAGCAGACCGCCGGACGGGCCCCCCGGTGGGCTCCCCGGCGGTCCCATGGCCAGTTCCGCAGGGCGCGGGTGAAGTATCGCGACGTCCCCAAAAGGAGGATGGCGTGGCTGCTGCTCAAGGACACCGTCAACTCGTGCATGGAGTACCGCGTGCTCGGGCTGGCGGCCGAGGCGGCGTTCTTCACGCTCATCTCCATCCCGCCGCTGCTGCTCGGCGTGATCGGCCTGCTGGGTTACCTGGACTGGATCGGCGCCGACACGATCGAGATGATCCGGCGGAACTTCCTGGACGCCTCCGCCACCGTGCTCTCCGACAGAGGCGTCGACCAGGTCGCCCGGCCACTCATCGACGACGTGATCAGAGGCGGCGGGCCCGATGTGATCTCACTCGGCTTCGCGCTGGCCCTGTGGTCGGGCTCACGGGCTGTGAACGTCTTCATCGACACCATCACCGTGATGTACGGGCTGGACGGGCGGCGCGGAATCGTCAAGACCCGGCTGCTGGCGTTCTTCCTCTACCTCGTGGCACTGGTGATCGGCGCGGTGGCGCTGCCGCTGATGGTGGCGGGCCCCGATGCGGTGCTACGGCTGGTGCCGCAGGCGCAGTGGGTGGTCGGCGTCTTCTACTGGCCCGTCGTGCTGCTGCTGTCCATCGTCTTCCTCACCACGCTGTACCACGTCTCCGTGCCGGTGCGGTCCCCCTGGCGGGAGGACATCCCCGGCGCACTGGTGGCACTGGTGATGTGGGTGCTCGGCAGCTTCCTGTTGCGGCTGTATCTGACGAACACCGTGGAGGGCCCCACCATCTACGGCTCGCTCGCCGCACCCGTCGCCGTACTGCTGTGGATCGGCGTCTCGGCCTTCGCCGTGCTGGTGGGCGCCGCCGTGAACGCCGCCATCGACCACGTCTGGCCCTCGGTGGCCACGGCCGCAGCGCGGCGCGCCAACGAGCGGCGCCGTGAGGAGGCGGCGGCCGAGGTCGTCGCCGCGGTCGCCGCGCGGCGCCGCCGCTTGGCGGAGGACGACGACATGGTGGACGCCCCCGCGGAGTTCCCCGAACGCTGGACCAAGTTCCTGCCCCCGTCGGACGTGCGGGGCCGGCTGCTGCGGCCACGCGGGCACGACCGCGACGACGCCGCCGAAGACGACACCCTGGGCGGCTGACCCCCTCCTCGCCGCTTCCGGCCGCAAAACCGGTGGCGGCGCGGCACACGGCAGGGCTACCGTCCATGCCGACCCGCACGGTGGCACAGAAGTCCGCCGTGCCATGCGACAAGAACGGAGGTGCGACTGATGGCTGTCTCCACGCTGGGCGCTGCCCACATCCAGTCCGTCACATCAACCTCCGTGGCCACCGGCTGACTCTTCCCTACGCGGAGCCGGGGCCACCCTTGTGAAGGGTCAACCCCTTGTCGCAGAGCATGTCTCATTCACGCGAGCACGCGGCGCTGGCCGCATACGGCTGGGACGCCGACTGGCAGGCCGAGTACCTACGGGCGACCGCCGACCCAGCCACCGCGGGGCCGGATCCGCTGCCCGGCAGGGTGGTGCGCGTCGACCGGGGCCAGTGCGATCTGGTCACCCCGGCAGGCACCCTGCGGGCCGACACCGAGTTCGTCGTTCCGCGCGACCCCATGCGGGTCGTGTGCACCGGTGACTGGGCCGTCGTCGACGCGGACGGCGCCCCGCCGTACGTACGGACGCTGCTGCCGCGCCGTACCGCCTTCGTCCGCTCCACGTCCTCCAAGCGCTCGGAGGGGCAGGTCCTCGCTGCCAACGTCGACCACGCGCTGATCGCGATCTCCCTCGACGCTGAGCTGGATCTGGGCCGTATCGAGCGGTTCCTCTCCCTGGCGTGGAGCAGTGGCGCCCAGCCGCTGCTCGTCCTCACCAAGGCGGACCTCGTACCCGACGGGGCCACCGTCGCGCACCTGGTCGCGGACGCGGAGACCACCGCGCCCGGCGTCCAGGTGCTGCCCGTCAGCGCGGAGACGGGCGAGGGCATCGACATCCTCGCCGCCGTCCTCGCGGGCGGCACCACGGCGCTGCTCGGCCAGTCGGGCGCCGGCAAGTCCACGCTGGCCAACGCGCTGCTGGGGCACCGGGCGCAACAGGTGCAGGCCATCCGCGACCGGGACGGCAAGGGGCGGCACACCACGACCACCCGCAACCTGCTGCCCCTGCCCGCGGAGACCGGCGGCGGTGTCCTCATCGACACCCCGGGGCTGCGCGGTGTCGGCCTGTGGGACGCCGAGGACGGGCTCGGCCAGGCGTTCTCCGAGATCGAGGAGCTCGCGGCCGACTGCCGGTTCCCGGACTGTGCGCACCAGTCCGAGCCCGGCTGCGCCGTCCTGGCCGCCGTCGAGGACGGTACCCTGCCCGAACGCCGCCTGGAGAGCTACCGCAAACTGCTGCGCGAGAACGCCCGCCTGGCCGCCCGCACCGACGCGCGGCTGCGCGCGGAGCAGCGCAAGGTGTTCAAACAACGGCAGGCGCTCGGCCGCCACATGCTGGAGCGCAAGCGCGGACCGCGCCGCCGCTGAGGCTTGTCGTGCGGACCTGGTGCCCCCTCCCGTTGTTTCTGGCGAGGGGGTGCCCCTGACCGGCGTTTGCACGCTGCGGCCTTGTGGCTTGTCGCGCAGTTCCCCGCGCCCCTGACGGGGCGCGGGGAACTGCGCTGCGAAGCTTCCGGGCGCGCCGTAGGCTGGGGGCCATGAAGCGACATTGACGCTCACAGAGCGCCGAAATCCGCCCCGCAGAGCATGCTGCGCGCCGCGCGCGGGCACGGCTGGCCCGGACGCTGTACGCCTATACGTTCCTCGACGACCTGGTGCTCCTGTACCCGGTCTACGCGCTGCTCTTCGCCGAGCACGGGTTGAGCCCGGCGGAGATCTCCTCGCTGTTCGTCATCTGGTCGGTGACGACGTTCGCCCTGGAGATCCCGTCCGGCCTGTGGGCCGATCTCTTCTCCCGCCGTCTCCTGCTGGTGTGCGCGCCGCTGCTCAGCGCGGTCGGCTTCGCGCTGTGGACGTTCGCGCCGTCCTACCCGGCGTTCGCCGCCGGATTCGTGCTGTGGGGAGCGGGGTCCGCACTGCGGTCGGGCACCTGGCAGGCCCTCACGTACGAGCATCTGAAACGGCACCGGCAGACCGGCGCCTACCCCGAACTCGTCGGACGGGCACATGCGATGGGTACCTCGGCCGTGCTGCTGGCCGACGTCTTGGCGGCGCCGGTGCTCGCGACCGCCGGATACCGGGCGGTCGGTATCGCGAGCGTTGCGGCGTGCGCGGCGACAGCGCTGACAGCCCTCACCTTCCCGTCCCGTCGTACGTCCCAGGGCACCGCCGCTGTTCCGGCCGACGGCCACACGGAGCCCGCTCCCACGCTGCGTACCGTCGCGGCGAGCGCTCTGGCGCAGGTGCGCGGTACGCCGGGCGTGGCCCGTGCGGTGGCGCTCACTGCCGTGGTGAGCGGCGTCACGGCGCTGGACGAGTACGTACCGCTGCTCGCGCAGGCGAGCGGAGCGGCACCGGCGACGCTGCCGCTGCTGGTGGGGCTTGTCTCCGCGGGAGCGGCAGCCGGGGGCTGGCTCGCAGGGCGAGGGGACCGGTGGGCGGCTCCCGTGCTGGCGGTGGGCGCGCTCTGGCTGGCGACCGCTGCCTGCGCGGCCGCAGCGCGGGTCCCGGCGGGGTTCGTGGTGCTGGCAGCCGCGTTCGGCGCGTTCTACTGGGCGGTGGCCCACACCGAGGCGCGCCTCCAGGAACGCGTCGACGACTCCGCACGTGCGACCGTCACCTCGGTGGCGGGCTTCGGTTCGGAGGTCGTTGCCGTCGCCGTCTACGGCGGCTACGCGGCAGGCTCGGCGGGAGGTGCGGGACCGGCTTGGCTCTTCGGCCTCGCCGCCGTGCCGTTCCTGTGCGCCGCATACGCGCTGCGCCGCGGGAGCGCCCGGCCGACGGCCATGTCCGAATCCCGCTAGCTCTCCGCCGGATGCCCTCCCACACTGGGAGACGTGACGACAGAAGACAGCAGGTACGAGGCCGTACGCAGCAGGGACGCCCGATTCGACGGGGTGTTCTTCCTGGGTGTGCGCACCACCGGCATCTACTGCCGGCCGAGCTGCCCGGCGGTGACCCCGAAACGGGAGAACGTCCGCTTCTACCCCACCGCGGCGGCGGCCCAGGCTGCCAGCTTCCGCGCCTGCCGCAGGTGCCGCCCCGACGCGGTGCCCGGCTCCGCCGAGTGGAACGTACGGGCCGACCTGGTGGGCCGCGCGATGCGGATGATCTCCGACGGGGTCGTGGACCGCGAAGGCGTCGCGGGCCTGGCCCAGCGGCTCGGCTACAGCCCCCGCCAGTTGCAGCGCCAGCTCACCGCGGAGCTCGGCGCGGGACCTGTGGCGCTCGCGCGGGCCCAGCGGGCGCACACCGCGCGGGTGCTGCTCCAGACGACGCCGCTGCCCGTCACCCAGGTCGCGTTCGCGGCGGGCTTCGCGAGTGTGCGGCAGTTCAACGACACCGTCCGCGAGATCTACGCCCGTACGCCGAGCGAGCTGCGCGCTGCCTCCGCGCGGGGCGGGCACGGGCCCGCGGGCCGCCCCGAGGTGCGGGAGGCCGCCGCACATGGCGGCGGCGCCGTCGCCGGGGTGCCGCTGCGGCTGGCGTACCGCGGAGAGTACGCCGCCGGGCAGGTCTTCGGCTTCCTCGAGCGCCGCGTGATACCGGGCGTCGAGGAGGTGCTGGGCACCCCCGGCAGCCGCACCTACCGGCGCACCCTGAACCTGCCGTACGGCACCGGCATCGCCGAGGTCGACGAATGCCCCGCCCGCAGCGGCCATGGCTGGCTCGAATGCCGACTGCACCTGGGGGACCTGCGTGATCTGACGACCGCCGTCCAGCGCGTGCGCCGCCTCTTCGACCTGGACGCGGACCCGTTCGCGGTCGCCGAGCGGCTCGGCGAGGACGACGGGGCGCTGGGGCAGCTGGTCGCCCGTACGCCCGGACTGCGCTCACCCGGTGCCGCGGACGCGCACGAGCTGGCGATCCGCGCGGTGCTCGGCCAGCAGGTCACCGTGGGCGCCGCACGCACGCTGGGCGGCAGGCTCGTCGCGGGCTACGGCAAACCGCTGGCGGCACCCGACGGCACGCTCACCCACCTGTTCCCCGAGGTTGACGTACTCGCCGAGGCGCCGCTGGGCGAACTGGGCATGCCCGAGAGCCGCCGCCGCACCATCCGCACCGTGGCCGCGGCACTCGCGGACGGCACCGTGGTGCTCGACCCGGGTGCCGACCGCGAGGAGACCGAACGCGCGCTGCTGGCACTCCCCGGGGTCGGCCCGTGGACGGCGGGCTATATGCGGATGCGCGCCCTGGGCGACCCGGACGTCTTCCTCCCCGGCGACGTGGGCGTACGACACGGGCTGACGCTGATCGGGGCAGCCCCCGCACAGTCCGGCCAGTGGCGCCCCTGGCGGTCCTACGCGCTGCACCACCTGTGGTACGCGACGGGCCTCACTCCTCCTCCAGCCCCCAACTGTGCACCCAGCGCGGGTGAATGACGATCAGCTCGTCGCTGAAGTGCGGGCCCAGACCGTGCGGTCCCTCGCGCAGCTCGGCGACGCCCCGGATCTCCACGCCGCGCACCCGCCACGGCTTGTGGCTGACGATGTCGTCCACGACGAGGGCGAGCCGGGGCCGGGTGCGCAGGTTGCGCCACTTCTTCGTCGTACCGAGGGCATAGCCGCCCACCAGGATGGTGCCGTCGTCCTGCGGGAAGAAGCCGACGGGGTTGTTCTGCGGCTGTCCCTTCGGGTCCACCGTCGCCAGCCGTCCCAGCCGCTGGGACGCCAGGAAGTCCCGCTCGGCGGCGGTGAACTCCTTGTCGCGAGGGTCGGCCGGAGACGGAGAGGTGCCGGAGGCAGATGTCACAGGTGTCATGCCTGGCAGCGTCACATGCACTGCTCGACACTGCATCGGATCATGGTCGGTCCCGGTCCACGACTTGCGGCGTAGGACCCCGGTCCGGTGACGATCCCGCGTACGGCCTTCCGGCCCGATCCGTGCGCGAGACAATGAGCCCATGAGCGCACCGGGGGCACAGGACGACGAGCGGCACCACGGCCAACACCGCGACTGGTGGGCGCAGTTGTACGACCCGCACGCCCCCGACACGGGCCGCACCCGCGCCCGGGACACCCTCGACGAGCGCTACCGCTCGGTGAGCCGCACCCTGACCGACACCTCGGCTCCCAAGCCTGCCCCCGCGGAGTGGGCCGGCGCGTTGCCGGTGGCCGATCCGGGCGCGCTGGGGGAGCTGGTGCCGGACACGGCGCTGGAGGGGACGCGGTTCGGTCGCGCCGCGCTGCGGGCGGCATCCGTGCGCGGGGAGGCGGCGCGGCGGGCGGGGGAGCTGCGGTCGGACGCGCTGCTGGCCGCACGGTTCGGAGCGGGAGAGGACGCGCTGCTGCTGGTCGCCGTCGCGGCGGGGGCACGGTCGGGTCCGGGCGGACACCGGGCCGCGCGGGAGGCGTGTCACTCGATCGGGGCGGCTGTCGGCCGTAGCCATGCGCGGCTGGTGGACGACATCCGTTCGGCCCGCAACAGCGCGCTCCAGCCCGGGCTGCACCGGCTGGTGGACCGCACGTTCGGCCGGCTGCGTGCGCAGGCCGCCGCGCTGGGCCTGGAGCCCGAGCAGTACTCCGCCGATCTGCGGTGCCTGTTGCTGCCCGCCGATCCAGGCTGCCGTACCCGGGTGTTCTTCGGTGCCGGCGGAGGCGGGTTTCTCCGGCTGCGGGACGGTGTCTGGCAGGACGTCGAGCCTGTGGCCACCATGTCGCCCGCGCCGGAGGGGAGTTCGGTCCTCGGCCATGACCCGGCCGCGGGTGCCGCCGCTGTCCGTGACGGCTTCACCCCGGCAGAGCCGCCCGAGCCCGCCCGCACGGAGCCGTTCCGCTTCCGCTCCTGCCTCGCACACCCCGGCGACGTGCTGCTGATGTGCAGTCCCGGCCTGGCCGAGCCGCTGCGCGCCGAGCCGCCCTTCGTGGACCGGCTCGCGGCCCGCTGGGCGGCACCGGGCGGGGAGCCACCTGGCCTTGCCGCGTACCTCGCCGACCTCCAGTACGACGTCGAGGGGCACGAGGGCGACCGGACGGCGGTGGCGGTGTGGGAGGGCTGAGCCGGCGGGCCGGGGTCAGGTTTCCGGTGCGCGGGTGGCCCGTACCGCATCGAGGTATTCGGCGATGGCGTCCCGGTTGCGGGTCAGGCACTCCACGCGTGCCGTCATCCGCCCCAGCTGGTCCTCCAGGGTGGCGAGCATTTCGGGAGTGGCGTCCTGGAAATGGATCACCCGGGGCTTGTCGAGGCACGGCAGGATCTGCTTGATGATCCGCGTAGGCAGCCCGGCGTCGAGCAGCCCCCGGATCTGCAGCACCCGGTCGACGAACCGCTCGTCGTAGTCGCGGTAGCCGTTGGGGCATCGCTCCGCGGCGATGAGCCCCTGTTCCTCGTAGTAGCGCAGCAGCCGCCGAGGTGTTCCGGTACGTTCCGAGAGCTCTCCGATCCGCATGTGGGCGCCCTCACTTCCGCTCGACCCGTTCCCGCTTGACGTTCACACCAATGTGAGGGTTCGAGCATACCGGCCATGCGAACCGACACCGCGCGTGCTGCGCACACCGAGACCGGCGCCACATCCGCAACTCCGCCCGCATCCCTTGACTCCCGCCCCGCTGAGCGGCAGAGACTCCCGCTCGCCGCCCTGTTGGCGCTGGCGACAGCCGTCTTCATCACCAGCCTCACCGAGACCCTGCCCGCGGGCCTGCTGCCCGCGATGAGCGGCGACCTGGCCGTCAGTGAGTCCGCCATGGGCCAGACGGTCACCATCTACGCCGTCGGGACGGCACTCACGGCCATCCCGCTGACCGCGTTCACCGCAGGATGGCGGCGCAAGCGGCTGCTGTTGACGGCGATGGCGGGCTTCGCCGCGGCCAACACCGTCACGGCCGTCTCCACCGACTACACGCTCACCATGACCGCACGGTTCGTCGCCGGTGTCGCTGCCGGGCTCGCCTGGGCACTGCTGGCCGGGTACGCGCGCCGCCTGGTGCCCCCGCACCTGGGCGGCCGGGCCATCGCGATCGCCATGGCGGGCATTCCGGTGGCGCTCTCGCTGGGCGTCCCGGCGGGCACGTTCCTGGGCAAGGCGCTCGGCTGGCGGATCGCCTTCTGGGCCATGACGGCACTCACCGTCGCGCTGTTGGTCTGGATCACGGCCGCCGTCCCCGATCACCCCGGACAGCGCCCGGAGGCGCGGACTCCGATGTTGCGCGTGCTGCGCGTACCCGGTGTGGCACCCGTCCTGTTCGTCACGCTCGGCTACGTACTGGCGCACACGGTGCTCTACACCTACATCGCCGCCTTCCTCGGCCATGCGGGCCTCGGCGGTTCGGTCGACCGCGTCCTGCTGGTCTTCGGAGCCGCGTCCCTGGTGAGCATCTGGTTCGTCGGCGCGCACATCGGCCGCAGGCTGCGTGCCCTGACCGTCGGAGGCGCGCTCTTGGTCGCCGTCGCAGCAGCCGTACTGGCGGTGGCGGCCGACAGCACGCTGCTGGTGTACGGCGCCATCGCGCTGTGGGGGCTCGGCTGGGGAGGAGCACCGACGCTGCTCCAGACGGCCGTCGGGGAGGCGGGCGGTGACTCCGCCGATGCCGCGCAGGCGATGCTCGTCACGCTGTGGAACGCCGCCATGGCCGGTGGCGGTGTCGTCGGCGGGGTGCTGCTGGAGGCGCTGGGCACGGAGGCTTTCCCCTGGAGCGTCCTGGCGCTGATGCTGCCGGTGCTGGCGGTGGTGCTCGCGGCCCGGGCGCACGCCTTCCCCGCCGCCCGGCGCGCTGCCGCTGCCGGGTGAGTCCGCGGGCAGCACCCGCCCTGGACGGCCGGTGCGGTACGAGGCGCCATGAAGCGCGCCCGCGTACCGCACCGGTCAGCCGTCATGCGTCATGCGTCATGCGTCATGCGTCAGCTGTCAGCTGTCAGCCTGCAGTCCTCAGCCGAACTGCCGCTCGATCTCGGCCAGTTTCTCCTCCAGGCTGTCGAGCCGTGGGCTGGCCGCGTTCTTCTCGTTGCCGCTGCCGTCCCGCCCGTTGTCGCCTCGCATGTAGGCGCTGTCGTCCCCGACGGCCTGCAGCGCGGGCCGGGCGCGCGGCACCGGCGGTGGGCTCACGGCGGGCAGGTCGGCGGGGCGTTCTCCCGCGGTGACCGCAGCGGCGGGCGGGGGAGCCGCCGCGGTGGGAGTGCCGATCTCGACCTCCACGTGGTGCCCCGGCTCGTCGCGGCCCCGGCTCCAGCGCCGGTGCTGCCGGTTGATGGCCTTGACCCGGGCCCGGTCGAGGCGCTCCTGGTCCTTGCGGCGCAGCCGTTCCTGCTCGCGTCGCCGCCGGTCGTCCCGCACCTCGTCGACGGCCTCGTCCAGTGTCCCCACGCCCTCCAGCAGCATCAGCGACCAGGCCCCGAACGTCTCGCGGGGTGCCCGCAGCCAGCGGACGACGCGGATCTGCGGCAGCGGGCGGGGCACCAGGCCCTGGTCCCGCAACGCGGCCCGGCGGGTCTGCTTGAGCGCCCGGTCGAACAGGATCGCCGCGGAGAGCGACATCCCGGCGAAGAACTGCGGGGCTCCGTCGTGCTCGGCGCCGCGTGGCGCGTGCACCCAGTTGAACCAGGCCGCCGCCCCCGCGAAGATCCACACCAGCAGCCGCGACCCCAGCGAGGCGTCGCCGTGGCTGGCCTCGCGTACGGCGATCATGGCGGAGAACATCGCGGCGCCGTCCAGCCCGAACGGAACCAAGTACTCCCAGCCGCCGGTCAGCCCCAGATTCTGCTTGCCGAAGCCGACCAGCCCGTGGAAGGAGAGCGCGGCGGCGACGGCGGCGCAGCAGAAGAGGAGCAGATACGCGGCTGTCGCATACAGGGTCTCCTTCCGGCGGCGCCGCTCCTCGATGCGCTCCCAGGAGTCGGGCTGTCCGGGCGTGGTGCCGGCGGCGTCGCTCTCGGCGGGGGAGCTGTGGCGGCGCGAATGCGCCATCACCAGCACCGCGGTCAGAGTGCCGACGAGCAGCACGGCGCTCGACAGCACCCAGTTCAGCGATATGTCGGTCAGTCTCATCGGGTGTGCCCCTTGCCGCGCGGTGCCGCGGTACGCGCACGTCGCGGACGCCGCGTACGGGTCCGTACGTGCGCGAGGCGGTACCGCGCTCGCGCTCTGGCTTGCTTCGTGTCGCCGAGCATCTTTACGGCAGTGCGGCACCCCTCTGGGGGGTTTCATAGGAAGAGCACGCTAAAGGGGGCACCGGCGGCCCATAGGGGCACCCGGCATCGAACTCCCTAGCGGACAGCTGTCATTCGCTCGATACGCTCCGCGTCACACGTACGAGGGCAGGTGACGCAGGTGTCCTCGGGGCGGAGGGTGTAGAAGAGGCAGCAGCTCGCCCGGTCGCGCGTGGTCAGCTCCGCGCCGTCAGGAGCCGTCAGCCGACGGAAACCCGCCCCCTGGACGAACGGTTTCCGCGAGCCGGGGAGCAGCAGTTCGGCCTCCGCCATCGCGCGCGGTTCCTCGCCCAGCAGATGGCCCAGATACCAGAGCCCTTCGGTGATCTCGTCGGTCACCATCCCCCACAGCGCCCGCGAACCGCGCCGCATCCGTGGCCTGAACCCCTCCAGCACCGGCGTGAGATGGGCGGCGACGGCCTCCCGCACCGCGGCGCGCAGAGCCTCTTCGTCGGGCACCACGCGCGCGCCGGGCGCGGTCGCCGCCGGGTCGTCCGGCAGGCACGCGAACTCCTCGATACGGACCGCCAGCTGTCCCGGCGAACGCTGGAAGGCCACCGCCTCGACGGGCAGCCGCGGCACCCGCCGCTGGAGGAACCAGGGCATGGTGACGAGCAGGCAGACGGGCCAGGCGTAACGGTGCAGTCCGAAGCTGGCGACCACGTCCGGGCGGCCCTGCTGTGCGTAGTCCCGCAGGATCTGTTCCTCGTCCCAGGAGAGGAACGCGTCGAGCGCTTCACCACCGGCCGCCAGAGCGCTCGCCCGCACCCAGCCGGAGCCCTCGGGAAGCCGTTCACGAGCCGTGGTCTCGGTCACACCCAGCGAGGGAAACACTTCGGTCAGCCGCGCGTACGCCGCACGGAAAGGGGAGACGTCAGGGGCTGCGGGAACGAGGGTGGGCACGGTCATGAGGACCACCGAATCGACGATCGTTAGCAGGTAAGCCTAACCTTAGCTGATTGTGCCCGAGGTTTGATCTCGCGTCGCGTCGGCCTAGGGTGCACGGCAGCCTGCACTGGCGAAGACATGTACGGAGAGTGCTGGGGGCCACATGGAGCAGAGCCGAGCCGAGTGCCGCACGGCGACCGCCGTCCCGCCGGCGGCCGTCCCTGCCGTGGGCTCCTCCGTGCCGCCCGCCCCTCGCCCCCAGCGGCGGGCGGAAACGGCCGTCCGTGGCGAGCACACCCACAGCGAGCCCCCGGCCCCCAAAGTGGTGCCGCAGCGCCACTCCGTACGGGACCAGATCCTCGAAGCCCTCCGCGCCGCGCTGCTCTCCGGTGAACTCGCCCCGGGCGAGGTCTACTCCGCACCCGCGCTCGCGGAACGCTTCGGCGTCTCACCGACCCCCGTACGGGAGGCCATGCAACTGCTGGTGAGCGAGGGCGCCGTCGAGACGGTGCCCAACAGGGGCTTCCGGGTGGCCCGGCACAGCCCCCGCGATCTCGCCGAGCTCACCGAGGTGCGGGCCCTGCTGGAGGTGCCCGCCGTACTGGCGCTCGCCCGCACCCTGCCCGTCGAACACTGGGCTCAGCTGCGGCCGCTCGCCGACGACACATGGCAGGCGGCAGCGTGCGGGGACCACACGGCCTACGCCGAGACCGACCGCGCCTTCCACCGCGCTCTGCTGGAGCTGACCGGCAACCGGCAGCTCGTCGCGGTCGCCGAGGACGTACAGCGCCGCACGCACCTGTCGGCCCTGCGCGCCTCGCCCGCGCCCCGCACCACCGACCTGCTCGCCGAGGCCGCCGACCACCTCGCACTGCTGGACGCGTTGACGGACCAGGACCTCCCCGCTGTCGAACGCCTGGTGCGCGGGCACTTCTGAGGCGACTGCCGATCCGCGGCCATTCCGCGGCCATTCCGCGGCCTACGTGTAGCCTTTTGCGGCCGTTCTGTGGTCCTTTTTGTGGCCCTTGTGCGGGCCGTTCCGCGGTCTCTTTGCGGCGACTGTCCTGTCGTCGGCCCCACTCAGCTGCCGGGGCGGCGGCCCTGGGGGGATCACGTCTCAGCAGGCGCTGCAGTCTCATCGGTGGGCCCGTCATCGGGCTCCGTCCCCGGGAGCCTGTCGGCGAGCCAGGTGGGAACGCCGCCCAGCAGCCGGAACAGCCGTCCCGCCTCCTCGCGCAGCCGGGTCGCCTCCGGTTCCGGCTGTACGTCGGCGAGCGAGGCCAGGGCAGGCGCCATACCGACCAGGAAGCCCAGCTCCTCGCGCAGCCGCAGCGATTCGGCGAACCCGTGGCGCGCTTCCGCCAGCTCACCCTCGCGTGCCGCGAGCCCCGCCAGGTGCCGCCAGGTCGAGGAGCACAGCAGCAGGTCACCGCGGGCGGTCGCGCCCGCGTGCGCCCTGCGGTACGCGGCGCGTGCCGACTCCGGAGTCTCACTCAGGTTCTCGGCCAGCAGCCCACGCCGGAAGTCCAGCAGTGCACGCCCGGGAGCGCTGGGCTCCAGCAGCGCGGCGGCCCTGCCCAGCGCGGCCCGTGCCTCGTCGGTCCGGTCGCGTACGCCCAGCACGGTTGCCGCGTAGGCGAGTTGGCCGCGCTCGCAGGCCGCGGCCCCGCGGTCGTCGTCCACCTGCGCGACCGCCTCGGCGACGCGCAGCGCGTCCTCCGCCGCCGCCCAGCCGTCGGCCGTGTACATGCACCGTTCGACGAACAGCGCGGCCCGGCCGACGGCCGCCTGCGGATGTGCCTGGGCGTACGGCTCCAGCAGCGCTGCCGCATCCTCCCAGCAGCCGCGGGAGCGCAGCCGCCACACGGCTTGGCCCAGTGGACTGTCGGGGTCCATCGCCGGAGGTCGGGTCTCGTGTCCTTCGTGTCCTTCGGGGCCTGTGTGCCCCGGGGGGCCTGTGGGATCCAGCTTTTCCGAACGTGACATGGCGGTGTCCGCCACAGTGCCCTCCCCAAGCGCGCCGTCGAGCCGGATGTGATCGCATCACAGCACGGTTGAGCCGCCGGGCCAAGGGGGTGGTGTGAATCAGTTCACAAAGTTCTACCGGAAGCGGCCGACTGCCAAGGGGAGGAGAGCGGCCCCAACTGCTGTCCGTGGCACGGTGGTTGGGGTGGGCGGTCCGGTCGGCGAGGCGTCGGGGCAGCTGGTGGGGTAGAGCTGGCTCTACCCTTCTGGCTCTACCCGAAGTCGGTATCTGGCTGTAGTGATCTCGGCGGCGATCAGCGGTTCGCTGGATAGGTGAACAGGACCGCCGCACGTCGCACCGCATACGCAGCCTCCGCTCTCTGGACAGTCTGCGCCTTCTTCGCCGCCCTCACCGCGGCCGTGACCTCGCTGCCGCCGCACCGCGTGTGGGGCGTGCTCGCGGCGTGCGGGTACGCGGCGCTGGCGCTCGCGTCGGTGGCGGCTGCCCGGCGCCCCGCGCCTGGCGCGTCCTCCGCCAGAGAGACGACGCGCCGGGCCGGTCCACCTCAACGTGGCCCGACGCTGCTGCTGACCAGCGGATTTCTGCTCCTCGGCTGCGGATTGGCGGTCGTGGCGCCGCTGCTCGTGCTCGTGTTCACAGGCAGCGCCCAGGAAGAGGTGCACGTCGTCCACCGCGCCGGCGCGCGTCTTCTGACACACGGCACTCCCTACCTTGGCCCCGACCAGCTGGCCGGTGCGGACTACACGGCGTACAACCCGTATCTGCCCGGCATGGCACTCTTCGGCGTACCGCAGCGACTCCTGGGGCTCGACGCCCGGTTCGGCTTCGCCGCCGTCTTCCTCGGCACCGTCGCCCTCAGCCTGCGGATTGCCGGCGGCCACGCTCCGGAGACGGGCCGGTCCTCCTGCCGCGGACCGGTCAGTCGGTGGCCGGCGGGCCGGTTCGGGGGCCTCCGCAACTCGGTTGCGCCTACCGGTGGCGGGGCGGCGAGAGTTCGGTCCGCCGGTGCCGGGACCGGCGCAACCCGGTTCCGGACGCGAGCTCCCAGGCTCGGGCCCACCGGCCGCCGCACGCTGATACTGGCGGCTTCGCCCCTGGTCGCATTGCCCATGGCGGTCGGCGGCGACGACCTGCCGGTGCTCGGGCTGGTCTGCCTGGGTCTGGCGCTGGCCGGACGCCCCAGGAGCGGCGCGGCGGGCCGGGCGGGGCTGGTGCTCGGCGCGGCGTGCACGCTCAAGGCGACGGCGTGGCCCGCGCTGCCGGTCGTCGCGGCGCTGCTCGCAGTGCGTGCGGGGCGTCCAGCGGTGCTGCGGCTCCTCGGTGGTGCGGTGCCGGCGCTGGTGGTCGGGGTGCTGCTGCCCGCGCTGGTCGACGGTCCGGGGCTGCTGGCCAACGCGGTCCGCTTTCCGCTCGGCCTGGCGGAAGCCCCGTCCCCGGCGGCAGCCCCGTTGCCGGGCAGGCTGCTCGCCACTCTCGGCCCGGCCGGGCACCTCTGTGCCGTCGCGGCGCTGGTGCTGGCCGCCCTGCTGATCGGCGGCTCGCTGCTGCTGCGGCCACCTCGGGATGCGAGCGGTGCGGCGCTCCGGCTCGCGCTGGGCCTGCTTGCGGCGATGGCGCTGCTGCCCGCTTCCCGCTTCGGCTACGCCGTCTACCCCGCCGTACTCGCCCTGTGGGCGCACTGGAGGACCCTCGATGTGCGACGAACCGAACCAGCCCCCGTCCGACACCGGCCAGCCGCAACCACTGCGTACACAGCCGTCGGCCCGCCCGACACCGCCCAAGTACGCGACACCGGCGCCTTGCTCGCCCCCCGAGCCGGAGCCGCCGGGGGAAACGGGCACCGGCGACCCGGCCCCGAGCCACCCCGGGAGTCGGCCCCGGAGCCGGAACGGGAGCCATGGCAGGGGCCAGGTGCAGGGCCGCACGCTGATCGTGACGAACGACTATCCCCCGCGCCGGGGCGGCATCGAGACGTTCGTCCACGAGGTCGCACGCCGGTTTCCACCCGATGAGGTCGTTGTCTACACGGCGGCTCAGCCCGGGTCGGACGCCTTCGACGCTGCGCAGCCGTTCCCCGTCGTCCGGGAGCAGGTCCGCACGCTGCTGCCGACGCCGCGCGTGGCGGAAACAGCACGGGCACTGGCCTTCCGCTACGGGTGCGACCGTGTGTGGTTCGGCGCGGCAGCCCCGCTCGGGCTGCTCGCGGGACGGCTCGGACTGCCCTCGGTCGCCACCACGCACGGGCACGAGATGTGGTGGGCCGCGCTCCCCGGCACCCGGCGGGTGCTGCGCCGTATCGGCGACAGCGTCGGCACGGTCACCCACCTCACCGCGCACTCCCGGGACCGTACGGCACGCGCCTTCGGCCCTCGCGCCCGTACAGCACGCCTGGTGCCCGGTGTCGATACGGCGCTGTTCCGTCCGGGCAGCCGGGAACAGAGGGCGGAGGCGCGGCGCGAACTGGGGCTGGCGGAGGGGCCGTTGGTCCTCAGCGTCTCGCGGCTCGTCCGCCGGAAGGGACAGGACGCCCTGATCCGCGCCTTGCCCCGCGTGCGAGCCGCCGTGCCGGGGACGACGCTGCTGATTGTCGGCTCCGGTCCGTGCGAGGGGGCGCTGCGACGGTTGGCGCGGCGGCTGCCGGGGCTGCCCGAAGGCGCGGTGGTCTTTGCGGGCTCCCGGGCGCACGGCGACCTTCCAAGCTGCTACGCGGCAGCCGATGCGTTCGCCATGCCCTGCCGTACCCGTCGCCTCGGTCTGGAGGCCGAGGGGCTTGGCATCGTCTATCTGGAGGCTGCCGCTGCCGGACTGCCCGTGCTCGCGGGGGAGTCGGGCGGGGCACCGGAGGCCGTCAGGGACGGGGAGACCGGGCATGTGGTCGACGGGCGCGACGTCCGGGCCGTCGCCGACCGTCTCATCGGGCTGCTCACCATGCCGCAGACGGCTGCCGCGATGGGTGCCGAAGGCCGCGCCTGGGTGGAGGCCGAGTGGAGCTGGGACGCCTCGGCCCGTCAGTTGCGCAGTCTGCTGTCCCATACGGTCATCACGTGGTGAGCAGCGACATGAGGACAGCGGAGCCTCCGGCCGAGGACTCCGGGGGTGTGTGGCAGGCGTTGGCGGGCGGGCCCGGCGGGTTTCTGGGCTCGTTGTGGCCGCTGCGCGCGCTGGGTTACCTGCTGGTGGGCGGGTTGTTGGGTCTCGGCTGGCTCTTTCTCGCCGTGGGTCTGGTGGTGGTGGGGATTCTGCTGCTGCCCACCGGTATCGGAGTGGTGGCGCTGCTGTGCGTACCGGTGTCCGCGGCCGGGCTCGCCGGGCTGGAGCGGCGGCGGCTGCGCTGGCTCGATCCGCGGGAGGCGCCGTCGCCGCATCAGGTCGCGTCTGCCGCGGAGCCCGAGGAGCCGGCCGGAAACGCCGCGCGGCGGGCGCTGCGCAGGCTGTGGCGGCGCACCAAGTCGCCCGCGACCTGGGTGGAGTTCGGCTTCGCGGTGCCCAACGCACTGCTGTCGCTGCTGGATCTGCTGGTGGCGGTGCTGGGGCTGGGCCTGGTTGCCAGCCAGCCGTTCGCGCTGCTCACCGTGTTGGGCGGGGACCGGGTGATGTACGGGGAGAGCATCGTGCTGACGGAGCCGCAGCAGGTGCTGCCGTGGCTTCTGCTGACGCCGGTCTTCGCCGGGCTTGCCTGCTACCTGTTCGCGGGGCTGGCCGGGATGCGGGCGGCGCTGGCCCGCGCTGCGCTGGTGGGGCCGCGCCGAGAGAAGGAGCTGGACGCGCGGCTGACGGAGGTGACCGCGTCCCGCGCCAGGCTGGCCGACGCGTTCGAGGTGGAGCGCCGCCGCATCGAGCGCGATCTGCACGACGGTGCGCAACAGCGGCTCACCGGACTGATCATGACGTTGGGTCTCGCCAAGCTGGACGCGGATCCGGCGCTGGTCACCAAGGCACAGGAGGAGGCGCGCGCCGTCCTCGCCGAACTGCGGGACCTCGTACGCGGTATCCATCCGTCCGTGCTTACCGACCGGGGCCTGGGGGCGGCGATCGAGGCGCTGGCCGAGCGTTCGCCGATACCCGTACGGGTGGAGTCGCGGCTCGGTGCCCGACGCCCTGCCGAAGCGCTGGAGGTCGCCGCGTACTTCGCCGCCGCGGAGGCGTTGACCAATGTGGCCAAGCACAGCGGGGCTTCCCATGCGACGGTGGCGATACGGGGTGGCCAGGCGCTGACGGTCGAGGTCCGCGACGACGGCAGGGGCGGCGCCGACCCGGACCGCGGCACGGGTCTGACGGGGCTCGCGGACCGCCTTGCGGTGCACGGCGGGAGACTGCGCCTCTCCAGCCCGCCGGGCGGTCCCACGGTGGTGCGGATAGAGCTGCCGGAGAGGGATGGGCTGGGGATGCAGGATGGGCGGGAACGATGTGAGGACAAGGGGCGGGGGAACGTGCATGCGGCTGGTGATCGCTGAGGATTCCGTACTGCTGCGTGAGGGGCTGAGCCAGATTCTCGCGCGCTTCGGCCATGAGGTGTGCGCGGGCGTCGGCGACGGGCCTGCGCTGCTTGAGGCCGTGGCCGAGCACTCGCCGGACTGCGTCGTCACGGATGTGCGGATGCCACCCGGGTTGCGGGACGAGGGGCTGCGTGCCGCGCTCCAACTGCGCACCGAGCGCCCCGCGCTGCCGGTGCTGGTGCTGTCGCAGTACGTCGAGAACTCGTACGCGGCCGATCTGCTGGCCACCGGCGACGGCGTCGGCTATCTGCTCAAGGACCGGGTCGGTGAGGTCACGGAGTTCATCGAGGCGCTGGAGCGGGTGGCCACGGGCGGTACGGCGGTCGACCCGGAGGTGGTCCGGCGCCTGCTCGCCCCGGACCGTGAACCCCCGGAGCTGCGGCGGCTGACGGCCCGCGAGCGCGAGGTGCTGGCCGCCATGGCGGAGGGCCGGTCCAACGGCGGCATCGCCCGCGCACTGGTCATCAGCGAGGCCGCGGTCGTCAAGCACGTCCGCTCCATCCTCACCAAGCTCGACCTGCCGCCTGCGCCGGACGACCACCGCAGGGTGCTGGCCGTCCTCGCTTATCTGCGCCGCTCCCGGGCCTTCCGGTGAGGGGTGCCCTGTCCGTCGTCCGCGGACTGCGGATTCGTTGTCGCTGGGTGCGCAGTTCTCCGCGCCCCTTCGGGGCGCACATCTGAGCCCCTCAACTCATCCGCAGGGCCAGGAAGAAGTCGAGCTTGTCCTCCAGCCGGGACAGATCGCGGCCGGTGAGTTGTTCGATGCGGCTGACGCGGTAGCGCAGCGTATTGACGTGCAGGTGGAGGCGGCCGGCGCAGCGGGTCCAGGAGCCGTCCGAGGAGAGGAACGCCTCCAGGGTCGGCACCAGTTCGGCGCGGTGCTTGCGGTCGTAGTCGCGCAGCGGGTCCAGCAGGCGGGCGGTGAAGGCACGGCGGACGTCGTCCGGCACGAAGGGCAGCAGCAGCACATGCGAGGCCAGCTCCTCGTGCCCCGCCGCACGGACGGCGCCCGGGCGTGCGGCGGCGACCCGGCGGGCGTGCCGGGCCTCTTCCAGGGCGCCCCGCAGCCCCTCGGCGGAGTGCACGGCAGCGCTCACGCCGATGGTCAGCCGCCCGTCGTTCGCCAGGGCGCGCCCCAGCGGCTCGCTGACCTCGGCCAGCAGCGAGTCGGCGTGCAGCCCGTCGCCGCCGCGTGCGCCGGTGAGCCTGGCGGGCCCGTGTTCCTCCCCGGCCGGAGCCGCCGTCCGCCCGGCGGCCTCCTCGGCGATGCCGGCGGAAGCCTCAGAGCGCTCGGAGCCCTCGGAGCCCTCGGAGCCCTCAGAGCCCTCGGAGTCCTCCGGCTCCTGGCCGGTCAGCGGCACCAGTGCGACCGCCTCGCCGTCCACATGGGCGACGGCGATCCGGTCCGAGCCGTCCGGGCCGGTCGTGCGCGGGTCCACCAGCAGCTCTTCCAGCAGGGACTGGGCGATCGACCCGCCTTCGAGCGTGCGGGCCGGGTCGGGCTCGTCCCATTCGACGCGGGCCACGATCACCTGCCAGGCAGGTGACGCGCCCTGACCCGGCAGCAGTACCGGTGCCGCCACCCTCAGCCGCGCCGCGATCTCCGAAGGCGGGGCACCCGTCTGCACCAGCTCCAGCACTTCCTGCGCCAGCCTGCGCCGCACGGTGCGGGCGGCGTCGCGTCTGTCGCGTTCGACGGCGATGAGCTGGGTGACGCCGTGCAGCAGATCGAGGCGTTCGGCAGGCCAGTCGCCGGTGTCCGCGGCGACGGCCAGCAGCCAGTCGGACAGCACGGTGCGCCGCGGATCGCCGGGGCTGCGGCTGACGGCGAAGAGGGAGTAGGCCACGCCTTCGTCGGCCGTCCGGTGCGGGCTGCGCCGACCGCTGCGGACAGCGGACATATGGGCGCCCGCCAGCCGGGCGGCGGTGGCGTGCGGCAGTGTCGGACCCTCGCTGGGCCCGGCGATCTGGCGGCCGGTGGGGGAGAGCACCCAGGCGGCCAGGTCCAGGTCCGAGCCGAGCAGGTCGAGCACCACATCGGGGCCGCCGCCCGCAGGGCCGGAGGACATCAGCCGCCGGTGCCGGTCCACCACGGCGGCCAGGTCGCCCGCGCGCTCGGTGGAGACCTGGCGGACCACGTGCTCGGTGATGGTGGCGAACGCGACGGATTCGGCGACGGCGAACAGAGGCAGCCGGTGCCGGGCGCAGGCGTCGACCAGGTCCGGGGGAACGGTGCCCAGCTCGGCCTCACCCGCGGCGAGCCCGGCGACCCCTGCCGTGGCCAGGATCTGGACGAACGACTCGGAGTCCTCGGGCGCGTGCCGCCAGGCCAGGCCCGTCAGCACCAGCTCGCCGCCGGACAGATAGCGGCTCGGGTCGCGCAGGTCGGTGGTCATGACGCCGCGCACCGTACGGTCCAGCTCGTCCTCACCGCCGAGCAGGCTGAGGCCCAGCGAGTCGTTCTCCAGGAGCGCGCGCAGCCGCATCGTTTTGTCGCCTGCCGTTCGTGTGTCGTGACCGTGCTGAGGGGTCGTCTGTCGGTCGAGGGATCGTCTGTCGGTCGAGGTCGAGGGGTCTTCTGTTGTGTCTTGAGGGGCCGTCTGTCGTGTTGAGGGGCGTGGCTGTGCCACAGGGTGTGACCGGGCTGTGCCACAGAGGGGTGGCCGGGAGGAAACCGTGAGGTTACTGGTTCCTGGCTTTCGTTTGAATCTACAAGACCTGGTGGCCGACCAGCCAAACGCTTCATGTTTTCGGTGACTGCACCGGGGCGGGTACCTGTCGGTGTACTGACGGCATCCCCTCGACACCATCCCCTCGACACCTCCCACCTCCCATCGCACCACTCCAGATCGCAGTCCCTGACAGCACCCCCCTCAGCACCTCCAGTACCCCCCAACCAGTACACCGAGAAGAGACACCATGGAGTTCCTGCGCCCGGCCAGTTGGGAGGAGGCGCTCGCCGCGAAGGCGGAGCACCCCTCAGCCGTGCCCATCGCGGGCGGCACCGATGTCATGGTCGAGATCAACTTCGACCACCGCCGCCCCACCCACCTCATGGATCTGAACCGGGTCCGTGAGCTGCATGAGTGGGAGGTCGGCGACGAGACCGTCCGGCTCGGAGCCTCCGTGCCCTACTCGAAGATCATCGACGAGCTTGCCCACGAGCTGCCGGGCCTCGCGCTGGCTTCGCACACCGTCGGCTCCCCGCAGATCCGCAACCGGGGCAGCGTCGGCGGCAACCTCGGCGCCGCCTCCCCCGCAGGGGACTCGCACCCCGCGCTGCTCGCAGCGGGCGCCGAGGTCGAGGCGGAGTCGGTGCGGGGCACCCGGTTCATCCCCGTCGAGGAGTTCTACACCGGTGTGAAGCGCAACGCGCTGGCCGACGACGAGCTGATCAAGAACGTCCACATCAAGAAGGCCGACGGGCCGCAGCAGTTCTCGAAGGTCGGCACCCGCAACGCCATGGTCATCGCCGTATGCGCCTTCGGTATCGCGCTGCACCCCGAGACCCGCACCGTACGGGCCGGTATCGGTTCCGCGGCTCCGACGCCGCTGCGGGCCCGTGCCGCCGAGGACTTCCTGAACGCGGCGCTGGAGGAGGGCGGCTTCTGGGACAACGGCAAGACGATCCCGCCGGCCCTGGCCCGCGAGTTCGCCGAGCTGTGCTCCGGCGCCTGCAACCCGATCGACGACGTGCGCGGCAGCGCCGCCTACCGCCGCCGTGCGGTGGGCGTCATGGCCCGCCGCACGCTGGGCTGGACCTGGGAGAGCTACCGCGCCACCGGGAACGGCCGCACCACCGAAGGAGGCGCCCGATGCGCGTGACATTCACCGTCAACGGACGGCGGCACGAGGCCGACGACGTGTGGGAGGGCGAGTCCCTGCTGTACGTACTGCGCGAGCGGATGGGTCTGCCCGGCTCCAAGAACGCCTGTGAACAGGGCGAATGCGGATCCTGTACGGTCCGTCTGGACGGCGAGCCGGTCTGTGCCTGTCTGGTGGCCGCGGGGCAGGCGGAGGGCCGCGAGGTCGTCACCGTGGAGGGTCTCGCCGAGTACGCCCGGGAGCGGGACGGCTCCGCGGAGACCGGGGATCTGGCCCCGGTCCAGCAGGCGTTCATCGATGCGGGCGCCGTGCAGTGCGGCTTCTGCACCCCCGGCCTGCTGGTCGCCGCCGACGAGCTGATCGAGCGCAATCCGCAGCCCTCGGACGCCGACATCCGTGAGGCCCTCTCGGGCAATCTGTGCCGCTGCACCGGCTACGAGAAGATCATGGACGCCGTCCGGCTCGCCGCAGCGCGCGCCGACGACAGTGCGCAGGAGGTGGTCTGAGATGGCTCCCACGACGGGCCCCACCGGTACCCCCACCAAGCTGGAGCAGGGCGTCGGCGCCAAGGCCGGGGTCGGTGACTCACCGCTGCGGCCCGACGGCACCCTGAAGGTGACCGGCGAGTTCGCCTACTCCTCGGACATGTGGCACGAGGACATGCTGTGGGGCTGCACCCTGCGCAGCCCGCACGCGCACGCCGAGATCGTCTCCATCGACATCGGCGAGGCGCTCAAGCAGGCGGGCGTGCACGCCGTGCTGACCTACGACGACCTCCCGGCCGAGATGAAGAACTACGGCCTGGAGATCAAGGACACCCCCGTCCTCGCCCACGGCCGGGTCCGCCACCACGGCGAGCCCGTGGCGCTGGTGGCCGCCGACCACCCGGAGACGGCACGCCGCGCCGCCGCCAAGATCAAGGTCGAGTACCAGGAGTTGCCGGTCGTCCACGACGAGACCTCAGCGCTGGCCGAGGACGCTCCGCTGCTCCACCCGGGCCGCAACGACCACCACGCCGGGCACGTCCCGCACCCCAACGTCGTGCACCGCCAGCCCATCGTGCGCGGTGACGCCAAGGCGGCGGCCGAGCGTGCCGACGTGATCGTCACCGGCGAGTACGAGGTCGGCATGCAGGACCAGGCGTTCCTGGGCCCGGAGTCCGGCCTGGCAGTGCCCGCCGAGGACGGCGGGGTGGACCTCTACATCGCCACCCAGTGGCTGCACTCGGACCTGGGCCAGATCGCCCCCGTCCTCGGGCTGCCGGAGGAGAAGGTACGCATGACGCTCGCCGGCGTCGGCGGTGCCTTCGGTGGCCGCGAGGACATCTCGATGCAGATCCACGCGTGCCTGCTCGCGCTGCGCACCGGCAAGCCCGTCAAGATCGTCTACAACCGGTTCGAGTCGTTCTTCGGACACGTCCACCGGCACCCGGCCAAGCTGTGGTACGAGCACGGCGCCACCCGCGACGGCAAGCTCACCCATATGAAGTGCCGCATCGTGCTGGACGGCGGCGCGTACGCCTCCGCCTCCCCGGCGGTGGTCGGCAACGCGGCCTCACTCAGCGCGGGTCCTTATGTCATCGACGACGTCGAGATCGAGGCGATCGCGCTCTACACCAACAACCCGCCCTGCGGCGCGATGCGCGGCTTCGGCGCGGTCCAGGCGTGCTTCGCGTACGAGGCGCAGCTGGACAAGCTCGCCGCTGAGCTGGGCATGGACCCGGTCGAGCTGCGGCAGCGCAACGCCATGTCCCAGGGCACCCTGCTGCCCACCGGGCAGGCCGTGGACTCCCCGGCGCCGGTCGCCGAGCTGCTGCGCCGGGTGAAGGCCATGCCGCTGCCGATGGAGGCGCAGTGGGAGACCGTCGGCGGTGAGCCCGACGTACGGGCGCTGCCGGGCGGCCTGTCCAACACGACGCACGGCGAGGGCGTTGTACGAGGCGTCGGCTATGCCGTCGGCATCAAGAACGTCGGTTTCTCCGAGGGCTTCGACGACTACTCAACGGCGCGGGTGCGGCTGGAGGTCGTCGGCGGCGAGCCGGTGGCGCTGGTGCACACCGCGATGGCCGAGGTGGGCCAGGGCGGTATCACCGTGCACGCCCAGATCGCCCGCACCGAGCTGGGCGTCACCCAGGTGACGATCCACCCCGCCGACACCCAGGTCGGATCGGCCGGCTCCACCTCCGCCTCCCGGCAGACGTATGTGACCGGCGGTGCCGTCAAGCACGTATGCGAGCTGGTGCGCGAGAAGGTGCTGGAGCGCGGGCGGGAACGGTTCGGCACCTACCACCCCGCGTGGGCGACGGCCGAACTGCTGCTGGAGGGCGGCAAGGTCGTCACCGACGGCGGCGAGGTGCTGGCCTCGCTGGTCGATGTGCTCGGCGACGAGCCCGTCGAGGCCGAGGACGAGTGGCGGCACCGGCCGACCGAAGCCTTCGACCTGAAGACCGGTCAGGGCTTCGGCCACGTCCAGTACTCCTTCGCCGCGCACCGTGCCGTGGTGGAGGTCGACACCGAGCTCGGGCTGGTCAAGGTCATCGAACTGGCTTGCGCACAGGATGTGGGCAAGGCGATGAACCCGCAGGCCGTGGTGGGCCAGATCCAGGGCGGCACCGCACAGGGGCTCGGACTCGCCGTGATGGAGGAGATCGTGGTCGACCCCAAGGCCAAGGTCCGCAACCCCTCGTTCACGGACTATCTCATCCCCACGATTCTGGACACGCCGACCATCCCGGTCGACGTGCTGGAGCTCGCCGACGAGCACGCCCCGTACGGGTTGCGGGGCGCGGGCGAGGCGCCGACGTTGTCGTCGACGCCTGCCGTCCTGGCGGCCATCCGCGCTGCTACCGGGCGCGCGTTGCCGCGGGTTCCGGTGCGACCGGAGCACATCGTCGACGTGTGAGATTTCCCCGACCCCGCCCTCCCCGAGACCGGGGGCTCCGGCCCTCGGACCCCCCACCAGGGGCCCCCACCCCCTGGACCCCGATGCCCGCCCGTTCGCCCCGTTCGAGGGTGGCCGGGCTGGGAGAGAAACGGGCCGGGGCGGGGCCGGGGGAAAGGCAAGACGCGGGCCGTCCCCCGGGTCGTGCTTCCCAAATCCTCGGCGTCTGCCGGGGTGCCCCTATGAACCTTGGGAGTCAGCACAATGACCCAGTCCAAAGTAGGGCCGACGACGACGCCGGAGGATGCGGGTCCTGGGTCCCGTATCCCCGCGGGTCGCTCGTGGCTCGACAGGTACTTCCACATCTCCGAGAGAGGGTCGACCTACGGCCAGGAGATACGTGGCGGTATCACCACTTTCATGGCGATGGCGTACATCGTCCTGCTCAACCCCGTCATCCTCTCCGTGCCCGACGCTGCCGGGCACAAGCTGGACGGCGGACAGGTCACCACGGCGACGGCGCTGGCCGCCGCGGCGACCACCCTCGTGATGGGCTTCCTCGGCAACGTCCCGCTGGCCCTGGCGGCGGGACTGAGCGTCTCGGCCGTGATGTCGTTCCAGGTCGTGCCCGAGATGACCTGGGGCAACGCCTGGGCGATGTGCCTCATCTACGGTGCCGTGATCATCCTGCTGGTGGTCACCGGGCTCCGCGAGCTGATCATGAACGCGATCCCCTTGGCGCTGAAACACGCGATCACCATGGGCATCGGGCTGTTCGTCTGTCTGATCGGGCTCGTCCAGGCCGGCTTCGTCACCTCGATGGCCGGGCCCGGCGGCGTTCCGGGTGCCAAGCCCATCCAGCTGGGCACCGCGGACATGCTCACCGGCTGGCCGGTGCTGTGCTTCGCCGTCACCGTGCTGCTCATCTTCGCGCTCCAGGTGCGGAAGGTGCCCGGCGCGATCCTCATCGGCATCGTCGGCGGCACCCTCCTGGCCGCGCTGGTGCACCAGTTCGCCGGTCTCGACAAGAAGGACTGGGGCGGCAGGAACGCCCCGGAGATCACCGGCTCGGTGGTCAGCTCGCCCGACTTCGGGCTGCTGGGCACCGTCTCGTTCAACGGACTGGGAGACGTCGGCGGCATCACCATCGGCGTCATCGTCTTCACCCTCGTGCTGGCCGGGTTCTTCGACGCGATCGGCACCATCATCGGCATCGGCCAGCAGGCCGGACTGGCCGACGACAAGGGCAAGATGCCAGGGCTGAACAAGGCGCTGGCCATCGACGGTGCGGGCGGCGTGGCCGGCGGTCTGGCCGGCGCCTCGGGCCAGACCGTGTTCGTGGAGTCCACCGCGGGCGTCGGTGACGGCGCGCGTACCGGGCTGGCCAGCGTCGTCACCGGTCTCGGCTTTGCGCTCTGTCTGTTCTTCACGCCCCTCGCGCAGGTGATCCCTCCGCAGGTGGCAGCCGCGGCGCTCGTCGTCATCGGCTCGATGATGATGACCAACGCCATGCACATCGACTGGGCCGACCCGGCCACGTCGATCCCGGTCTTCCTGACCACGGTGCTGATGCCGTTCACCTACTCCATCACGGCCGGTATCGGCGCCGGTGTCATCGCCTACGTTCTGATCAAGGCCGTTCAGGGAAAGTTCCGCGAGCCCGGATGGTTGATGTGGGTACTGGGCCTGGTGTTCCTGGCCTACTTCGCGCTGAACCCGATCGAGCAGTGGCTGGGGGTCAAGTAGCCACCTGACGCTGCTCTCCCCGTCAGGCGGGAGCGGGTGCGGTCCCCTGGCCGTTCCCGCTCCCACCTGGCCGTTTATCACCGCCGAGGAGACAAACAGATGCTGGACATCGCCGCTGAGCTGCACCGCTGGTGCCAGGAGGGGCGGGACTTCGCCGTCGCCACCGTCGTCGGCGTCGGCGGCAGCGCGCCGCGTCAGCCGGGAGCCGCGCTGGCCGTGGACACGGACGGCGAGGCCGTCGGCAGCGTGAGCGGCGGCTGCGTCGAGGGCGCCGTCTACGAGCTGTGCCAGGAGGCGCTGGAATCGGGCGCGAGCGTCCGCCAGACCTTCGGCTACAGCGACGAGGACGCCTTCGCCGTCGGCCTCACCTGCGGCGGAATCATCGACATCCTGGTCACCCCGGCCCGCGCCGGGACCGCGGCCCGCGAGGTGTTCGCCGAAGCCGCAGCGGAGGCCACCGAGGGCCGCACGGCCGCCCTCGTCCGGATCGTCGAAGGGCCGGACGAGCTGCTGGGCGGCGCACTGCTGCTGGACGCCGACGGACAGCCGCACGGCGCGCTGGGCGGGGCACCGGAGCTGGATGCCACCGCAGCAGCCGAGGGCGGGGCGCTGCTGGCCGCGGGGCGCACCGCGACCGTCACGGTCGGCACCGACGGCAGCATGTGCGGGCAGCCGGTGACGCTGCTGGTGGAATCCAGCGTGCCGCCGCCGCGGATGCTGGTCTTCGGCGCCATCGACTTCGCCGCAGCGCTGGTGCGGATCGGCAAGTTCCTCGGCTATCACGTGACGGTGTGCGACGCGCGGCCCGTCTTCGCCACGGCCCGCCGCTTCCCCGAGGCCGACGAGATCGTCGTCGACTGGCCGCACCGCTACCTCGACTCCCAGGACGTCGATCCCCGTACGGTCATCTGCGTACTCACCCACGACGCCAAGTTCGACGTGCCGCTGCTGGAGCGCGCGCTGCGGCTGCCGGTGGCCTACGTCGGTGCGATGGGCTCGCGCCGCACCCACCTCGACCGGCTGGAGCGGCTCCGCGAGGCGGGTCTGACCTCCCTCGAACTGGCCGCACTGCGCTCACCGATCGGCCTCGACCTCGGCGCCCGCACCCCGGAGGAGACGGCGCTGTCCATCGCCGCGGAGATCGTCGCCTCCCGGCACGGGGGCAGCGGGACGCCGCTCAAGGGAGCCCACACACCCATTCACCGCGACACCGGCCCGGTCACCGCGTCGAGCATGGACGGCCTGCACAGAGCCGCCGGCTGAGCAGCGCCGACGGGTCGACGTACGACCCCGCTCGTACGGTCGCCCAGCAACGCCATCCCCATGAAGGTGAGTGCGTGCCGCACAGTGTTGCTCCGTCTGTTGCTGGAGATCAGACCCGCGTCGCGCAGCACCGCCGCATGCTCACTCGCGGAGGAGACGGATACGCCTGCACGGTGCGCCAGTTCGCTGGTGCTGCAACCGCCGTGCAGCGACTGGAGTACGGCCGCCCTGGTGTGCCCGAGCAGCCGCGCGAGCTTCACCGGTGAGACGGCGGCGGGGCTTTCGGGCATCCGGGCCGGATACACCAGGACCGGTGGCAGCCCGGGGTCGGCGAGTGCGACCGGCGTACGGCGGCAGAAGTAGGAGGGGATGAGCAGCAGCCCGCGCCCTTCGAGCCGGGTTTCCAGCTCGACCGGATAGTCGGCCTCCAGCACCGGGGGCCGCCACCGGATGGCCGGCTCGAACGTACGGAGCAACTCCTCGGTGCCGTGCAGCAGCTGCGTCCTGCACCGCCACATGCGGTCGGCGTCCACCTGGGAGACGATCCGCGGCCACCAGGAGTCCAGGGCGAGGTTCCGGTAGTCCCGCAGCGCAGCGCCCAGCCTGTCCAGCGTCCGCGCGCTGCCCTCGCCGACGCTGCTCGCCCAGCCGGTGAGCGAGTGCGACTGCGCCAGCATGCCGATCTCCGCGCGCAGTCGGGTCCGGGGTGTGGCCAGCACGGCCTCCAGCCCCTCCTCGAAGCCCGCCGTGCCCGCGGCCGGTGTGAGGAAGTCGGGAAAGTACCCACGCACGGGCACCAGCGGCAACAGGCGCCGCAGCGGTTCCGTACCGTCACGTTGCACCCCCTCCCGCCAGCCCGACAGGACGGAGTCCCGCCGGGTGTCCCTGAGCCTGTGCAGGCTCAGTACGGACTCCCACAGCGGGTCGGGACCGTCGGCGACCCGGGTACGGGCCAGGTCCCCCGCGGCGAAGTGCAGGCGCAGCATGTGTCCCCCCGATGACCCAAATGTGTTCCGTGGCGACCTTGGTGGGTCTTCGGGACGGGTAGCAAGACCTGGCGGGAAAGTGGGACAACGGGACAGAAGTGCTGCCGTCACCTGCGGAGATCCGGCATTGTGGGACGGCCCGGGGCCGCGCTGGGCGGGCCGGGCAGCCGGGAGGGGGAGCGATGACGTTGGGGCGGGGCGGGGCCGAGCTGGCGGAACTGCTGGAGGAGCTGAAACAGCGCAGCGGGCGCAGCTATGCCGCCCTCGCACACCGCACCGGACTCGGCCGCTCGACGGTGCACCGCTACTGCCTCGGCACGACGGTGCCGCGCACCTTCGGCGCCGTCGAAAAGGTGGCCCGCGTCTGCGGTGCCGACCGTACGGAACTGGACCGCCTCTACCGCGCCTGGTGCCAGGCCGTCGACGAGGAACGCGGGGGCGGAGCGAGGGAGGAGGGGGAGGGGGAGGGCGCAGACGGGGACGAACGTCTCGCGGAGGCGGACGCTCCGGTACCGCAGGGCAGCTCGGCGCATGAGGGCTCGGCACCGCTGGACGGCTCGGCACGGGTGGATGCCGGTGCGGTCGGCGATGCGGCCGGATCGGCTGTGCCGCGGACGTACTTCTGGCTCCGCGTGGTGGCTCTCCTGCTCGGTCTCGTGGTCCCCTCCGCCGCCGTCACCGTTCCCCGCCACGACGCGGGCGGCGGTGCCCCGACCGGTGCGCCGAGTCGGGGGTCGGGCGGCGGTGGACACCAGCAGGACGTCAGAGGGCCGGACTGGACCACCGCACCGCAATCCGTGCCCAGCGCCTTCTACGGCATGAACGTCAGCTACGACACCGGGGAGATGCCCGGCTTCCGCGTCGGATCCGTACGGCTGTGGCACTCCGGAACCCGGTGGTCCCAACTGGAGCCAAGGCGCGGAAAGTACCGATGGAAGACCCTGGACCGGCTCGTCGACGCCGCTCGGCGCCAGCGGCTGCCCGTGCTGCTGACCCTGGGCGGCACCCCGCCCTGGGCGGCCCCGGACGGTCACAGGTCCGTGTTCGACGACGCCCGCTCGTCGCCCCCGGACGAACTCGCCGACTGGGACCGTTTCGTCCGTGCGCTCGCCACCCGGTACCGAGGCAGGATCGAGGCGTACGAGCTGTGGGACTACCCCAGCAGCCGGGGCACCTGGGTCGGCCCGACGAAGACCCTCGCCGAGATGGTCGAGCGCGCCTCGCGGATCATCCGCAAGGCCGACCCCGAGGCGCAGCGCGTCTGCCCCTCCTTCGGGTCCCTGTGGCAGCAACGTGGCCGCGACCTGCTGCGGAAGTTCGTACGCACGGGTGCGTACCGGCACTGCGACGTCGCCGCGCTCAAACTCCCGCCGCGCAGGGCCGACGGCCCGCCGGAAGAGACGGTGACGCTCGTCAAACGGGTGCAGCGGCTCTTCTACAGCGAGGGCCTGGGCCGCGTCGCGCTGTGGAACACCGGACCCGACCAGGACGTTGCCCTCAGGGAGCACCTGGACGCGCGCCGGGCCAACAACTACGCGGTGCGCTTCTACCTCGTCGGCCTCTACCTCAAGGACCAGGCGCTGCGCCGGATGTACTTCTACAGCTGGGGCAGCTCCGAGGTGCCCCTTGTGGTGGAGGTCGTGGGCGGCCCGCCCACGGAGGCGGGGCGGCGCATCGGGCGGTTGCAGCGGTGGCTGGCGGGCGCCCGCATCACCTCGTGCGGCAGCGGCCCCGGAGTGGGCCTCCCGACAGGCGCCTACACCTGCCGCTTCGAGCGGAAGGGCAGCGAACTGCGGGTGTACTGGACCACGCGGGGCGAGCACCGGGTCCGGCTGGGCGAGGACGCCCGACTGCTGCGCCGCATGGACGGCACCGAGTCCGCGTTACGTCCCGGCCGTCGGCTGCCGATCGGCGAGGAGCCGGTCCTGGTTGAACACCGGTCCAAGGAGAACTGATCCGGAGAGTCCCGGGTCTTCCGTCCGGGGCGCGTCCCACTGGTCAGAACAGCTTCACGTTCACCAGCAGCGCACGGTGGTCCGTGCCCCGGAGATCGAGGAACTCGCCGTCCACCGGCAGCAGTTTCTCGCTCAGCAGCACGTGGTCGATCTGCGCGCCGAGCACCGGAGTGGTGCGGGTGGGCCAGGTGGGGGTGCGGGAGTTGCCCAGCATCCGTGCCGCGTCGTGCATACCGGTCTTCAGGATGGCGCGGAAGGCGGCGTGGTCCTGCGAGGAGTTGAAGTCGCCCGCGATCAGCGTCGGCAGCTTGCCGCGTGCCGCCGCGACAGCCCGCAGCCGGTCCAGCTCGACCCGCCACGCCGCCGTACTGCCCGGGTTGGGCGGCATCGGGTGCGCCACCTGGAGGGCGACCCGCTCGCCGTGCACGTCCGCGACGGCTCCGGGCATCGACAGCCGGCCGCGCACCTCGCTGCGGTCGCGCAGCGGATAGATGCTCAGCAGCGCCGAACCCCGCGCGCCCCCGCCGCCGGTGACGATCCGGTGCGGATACTCCTCGCGCAGCGCGGGGTCGCGCAGCGCCACCGCGCACCGCGCATCGCACTCCTGCACCGAGACGATCTGCGGGCGCTCCCTGCGCACCGTCTTCACCAGGTCCGGCGTCGCCGCCCCGTACTTCAGATTGGCGGTCAGCACCCGGAACTGGGCCTTCGCCGGCCTGGCCGCCGTATCAGCAGGCGCGGACGGCCCGTACGGGCGCAGGAACCACCCGGTGCCCCCCAGCACCGCCAGCGCCCACAGCAGCACCAGCCACCGGCGGGAGAGTGCGGCGCCCAGCGCCGCGAGCCAGGCGGGGGCGAGGAGCCAGGGCAGGAACGCCAGCAGTTGCGGCACCGGCGTCGGCCCGTCCTCGTCGCCGATCCGGAACGCCAAGGTCACCGTGAGCACGAGCAGGGTCAGTACGGAAAGCGCCGCGATGACGGGATGGCGCCGCCCGCGCCGTGCGTCGTACGCCGGCACCTCGTCGTCTGTCGCGTCCCGGTCCCGGCGCGTACTGGCCCCCGTATACACCTCATCGATGATGCCGTACCTCCTGTCACTTGCGGATAAGCCCCCGGCCGGGGGTGGTGCGCGCGCGGGTGGACGTCCACGATGGCTCCCAGCGCCCGCAGCACCCCGCTGAGCAGGAGGAAACATGGTCCCGTCCACGTCCACCGATCAGTTCCGAGCCGCTCGCGACACGCTGCTGCGGCACCGGACGGACTACGAGGCCGCCCGCGCCGCCTTCAGTTGGCCGCGGCCGGAGCACTTCAACTGGGCGCTGGACTGGTTCGACCACATCGCGGAGGGCAACGACCGGCTCGCGCTGCACATCGTGGAGGAGGACGGCACCGAGCGGCGCGTCACCTTCGAGCAAATGCGCACCCGCTCCGACCAGGTCGCCAACTGGCTGCGTGGCCGCGGCGTCGCACCCGGCGACCGGGTCATCGTCATGCTCGGCAACCAGGTCGAACTCTGGGAGACACTGCTGGCGCTGATGAAGCTGCGCGCCGTCGTCATTCCCGCGACCCCGCAGCTGGGCCCGCGCGACCTGGCCGACCGCGTCACCCGGGGCGAGGCCCGGCACGTGGTGGTCCGTGCCGCGGACACCGGCAAGTTCGCCGGCTCCGAGGTGCCGGGCGACTACACCCGGATCGCCGTCGGCAGCGGCGGCACTCCGGCACCGGGCTGGCTGGCATACGAGGACGCGTACGAGGCGGAGACCCGCTACGACCCGCAGGGCGTCACCCGCGCCGACGACACCCTGCTGCTGTACTTCACCTCCGGCACCACCGCGCTGCCCAAGCTGGTCGAGCACACCCATGTGTCGTATCCCGTCGGGCACCTGGCGACCATGTACTGGATCGGCCTCCGGCCCGGCGACGTCCACCTCAACATCTCTTCACCGGGCTGGGCCAAGCACGCCTGGTCCAACTTCTTCGCGCCCTGGAACGCGGAGGCCACGATCTTCATCCACAACTACACCCGGTTCGACCCGAGCCGTCTCATGGCCGAGATGGAACGCGGCGGCGTCACCAGCTTCTGCGCCCCGCCCACCGTCTGGCGCATGCTCATCCAGGCCGACCTCAGCCGGCTGTCCACCGTCCCCCGCGAGGTCGTGGCCGCCGGCGAGCCGCTCAACCCGGAGGTCATCGAGCATGTCCGCCGGGTGTGGGGCGTGACCATCCGGGACGGCTTCGGCCAGACCGAGACCGCGGTCCAGGTCGCCAACACTCCCGGCCAGCCCCTCAAGCCCGGTTCCATGGGCCGCCCCACGCCGGGTTTCGAGGTCACCCTCCTCGATACCGTCACCGGTCGAACCGGTGACGAAATCAAGGAGGGTGAGATCTGCCTCGACCTGTCCACCCGGCCGGTCGGCCTCATGGTCGGCTACCGGGGCGATGCCGAACGTACCGCCGAGGCGATGGCCGACGGCTACTACCGCACCGGCGACATCGGAGCCCGGGACAAGGAGGGCTATCTGACGTACGTGGGGCGCGCCGACGACGTCTTCAAGGCCAGCGACTACAAGATCTCCCCCTTCGAGGTGGAGAGCGTCCTGCTGGAGCACGAGGCCGTCGCGGAGGCCGCCGTCGTCCCGTCGCCGGACCCGGTACGGCTCGCCGTGCCCAAGGCGTACGTGGTCCTCGCGGAGGGTTGTTCCGCGAACGCGGAGACCGCCGCGCAGCTTTTCGCCCACTGCAAGGAACGGCTCGCCCCCTACAAGCAGGTCCGCGTCATCGAGTTCGCGGAGCTCCCCAAGACGATCTCGGGAAAGATCCGCCGCGTGGAGCTCCGCGCCCACGCGGCCGGCGAGGCGGGAGCCTCCGGCACGGAGTACCGCGACCGCTGAGCGGAAGCCCTCTCACCTCGGCGTGCGGATCAGCTGCTCCGCGGCTTCGTTCACGGTGCGTGGCGTCCCCGTCAGGTCGAGGACGAACAGCGGCAGCCGCAACTCGTCGGCGCGGACGCGCGCCTCCCGTACGTATCCGGCGAGGGCGAAACAGACGGCGACAGCCGAGTCGTTGAGTCCGTTGAGCCACAACGTCTCCACGTCCCGCACCCCGACCGGCGAGGTCGAGGGGTCGACGTGCGCGATGACCGAGGGGCCGCGTACGTCGACTCCCGAGGTGGGCGTCCGCTCGGCGACGCGTATCCCGTCGAAGCCGAGCCAGCGCAGATACTGCCCGGCGGCGAGCTTCGCGTCGTGTGCGGTACGGATGGTGACGGGCCGGAACGCGGGCCGCGGCACGGGGACCCGGGCAGCGGAAGCCGGAACGGCAGGTGCGGGCTCCCGGAACGAGGGCTCCGCGGGCGGGCGGTCGGCGGACGATGACGGCGCCGCCACCCCGGTGCGGCCCCGGGCGACGGGCACCCGCAGCGTCGTACCGCAGCCGCAGCCCAACTCGGGCTGCGGCCACTCGTCCACCCGCCCGCACGCCGGGCACCGTACGGAGATCCAGGAGCCGTCCCAGGTGCGGTGCCGTACCTGGATCGCGGCGGCGGAGGACAGCAGCGGCAGGGTGATCGGTGCGCCGCAGCCGCAGGGGTAGACCGGCGCTGTGTAGCTGTGCTCGCGTCGGCACACGGGGCAGCGCACAAGCACTCTGTCAGCCATCGTTCGGCTCCTGGCACGGGTGGTCCGGTGGGCACGACTGTGTCGCGTGCCCCGATCGCCTCCCAATCGTCTCCGATGGGGGCGGGTTTTACGAAGGGGCGGGTGCCAGGCCGACCCGGGGGTGCGGGAAATGGTAAGGATATGCCCCCGCGCGGGACGGTCACCCCTCATCAAGGACCGTCCCGCACGGGGGCGCGTGCCGGGCCGACCTCCCAATCGGCCCAGTACGCGGCTCATCCGGGTACGCGGCTCAGTCGGGACGCCGCTCATCGCCGCGACCGCGGAAGAAGGCGTCAGCCCTCCTGCAGCTCGCGCACCGCCGCCTCCACGCGGCGCCCGTAGTCGGGGTCCGCGGCGCTGAAGTGGGCGATGTTCTTCTCGATGACGTCCTCGCGGGAGACCTGCGCGAGGCCGCCCGCGATGTTGGCGACCAGCCGGCCCTTCTCCTCCTCCGACATCAGCCGGAAGAGCTCCCCGGCCTGGAAGAAGTCGTCGTCCTTGGCATGCTGCGGCGCCTCGTGGGTGCCCCAGTAGCCGGTCACCGGACGCGGCGCGGACAGCGGGACGCCGGTCTCGGCGGGGCCGTCGTAGGAGTTGGGCTCGTAGTTCTTGGCGTGCCGGTTGTAGGCGTTGGTGGCCATGAAGCCGTCCCGGCCGTAGTTGTTCGCCGTGGTGGCCTTGGGTGCGTTGACCGGCAGCTGGGTGTGGTTGACGCCCAGCCGGTAGCGGTGCGCGTCGGCGTAGGCGAACAGCCTGCCCTGGAGCATCTTGTCCGGCGAGGGACCGATGCCGGGCACGAAGTTGTTGGGCGAGAACGCGGACTGCTCGACCTCGGCGAAGACGTTGTCCGGGTTGCGGTCCAGCACCAGTCGACCCACGCGCTGGAGCGGATAGTCCTTGTGCGGCCACACCTTGGTGAGGTCGAACGGGTTGAAGCGGTAGTCGGCCGCCTCGTCCGCGGGCATGATCTGCACGTACAGCGTCCAGGACGGGAAGACGCCGCGCTCGATGGACTGGAGCAGGTCCGTCTGGTGGCTGTTGGGGTCCTTGCCGCTCAGCTCGGCGCCCTGCTCGCTGGACAGGCAGCGGATGCCCTGGTTCGTCTTGAAGTGGTACTTGACGAAGAAGACCTCGCCCTCGGCGTTCGTCCACTGGTAGGTGTGCGAGCCGTAGCCGTTCATGTGCCGGTACGAGGCGGGGATGCCGCGGTCACCCATCAGCCAGGTGACCTGGTGGGTGGCCTCGGGGGAGTGGGCCCAGAAGTCCCAGACGTTGTCCGGCTCCTGCTTGCCGGTGAACGGGTCGCGCTTCTGGGAGTGGATGAAGTCGGGGAACTTCAGCGGGTCCTTGATGAAGAAGACCGGGGTGTTGTTGCCGACGAGGTCGTAGTTGCCCTCCTCGGTGTAGAACTTGAGGGCGAAACCGCGCGGGTCACGGGCCGCGTCCGGGCCGCCGAGGTTGTCGGCGACGGTGGAGAAGCGGATGAACGTCTCGGTGCGGCGGCCGACCTCGCCGAGGAAGTGGGCGCGGGTGTGGCCGGTGACGTCGTCGGTCACCTCGAAGTAGCCGTAGGCGCCGGAGCCGCGGGCGTGCACCACACGCTCCGGGATCCGCTCCCGGTTGAACCGCGCGAGCTTCTCCAGCAGATGCTGGTCCTGGAGGAGGAGCGGGCCACCGATGCCGGCGGAGGTGGAGTTCTGGTTGTCGGCGACGGGCGCGCCCGCCTCGGTGGTCAGCGTGGGCTTCGACGACTTCGACATGGACGACCTTCCTGGGGCGTGATTCACGGAAAACAGTTTCCGCATCTTGGAGCGTAAGGACGCCCCACCGGGGCGTCAACACTTTGTTGAAAGCTTGGTTTCCGCGCCCCTTTGGGGCGCAGTTCCCCGCGCCCCAAAGGGGCGCGGGGAACTGCGCGAGCAACCCAAACGAGCCCGCAGTCGGCGGACGGCGTGCAGGGGCACCCCCTTCCCCCAAGGCACGCCGGGTCCGCATAAGGCGCAGGGCAACCCTTGGTACGCGGCGACTTCAGCCCAGCGGCACCGTCGCCGTCGGCGCATGCGCAGCCGACGCGGCCAGCTCCTCGAACTCATTCACAGAAGCGATATCACTCCCGCTCATCGAGATATTGGTGATCCGCTCCAGGATCGCCTCCACCACAACCGGCACCCGGTACTCCGCGGCGAGCTTCTTCGCCTCCTCGAAGGCGGGCAGCAGCTGGTCCGGCTCCGTGACGCGCAGCGCCTTGCAGCCCAGGCCCTCGGCGACCTTGATGTGGTCGACGCCGTAGCCGCCCAGCTCCGGCGCGTTGATGTTCTCGAACTCCAGGTTGACCTGGAAGTCCATGTCGAAGTTGCGCTGGGCCTGCCGGATCAGGCCGAGGTAGGAGTTGTTGACCAGCACGTGCACATAGGGGATGTGGTGCTGTGCGCCGACCGCCAGCTCCTCGATCATGAACTGGAAGTCGTAGTCGCCCGACAGCGCGACGACGCTCGCCTCCGGGTCCGCCTTGGCGACACCCAGCGCGGCGGGCACGGTCCAGCCCAGCGGGCCCGCCTGACCGCAGTTGATCCAGTGCCGCGGCCGGTAGACGTGCAGGAACTGCGCACCCGCGATCTGCGAGAGACCGATGGTGGAGACATAACGCGTCTCAGGCCCGAAGGCCCGGTTCATCTCCTCGTACACCCGCTGCGGCTTGATCGGCACGTTGTCGAAGTGCGTACGGCGTTGCAGCGACCCCTTGCGCTCCCGCGCCGCGGCCGACCACTTCGACAGGTCCTTCAGTTTCCCAGCCTGCGCGCGCTCCTTGGCGACCTCGACGAAGAGGGTCAGCGCCGCGTGCGCGTCCGAGACGATGCTGAAGTCCGGCGGGAAGATCTTGCCGATCTGCGTCGGGTCGATGTCCACGTGGACGAACTTCCGGCCCGCGGTGTAGGTGGACAGCGCACCGGTGTGCCGGTTGGCCCAGCGGTTGCCGATACCGAGGACGAAGTCGGACTCCAGGAAGGTGGCGTTGCCGTAGCGGTGCGAGGTCTGGAGGCCGACCATGCCCGCGTGCAGCGGATGGTCGTCGCCGATCGTGCCCCAGCCCATCAGCGTGGGCACGACGGGGATGCCGGTCAGCTCGGCGAACTCCACCAGCAGCTCGGACGCGTCCGCGTTGATGATGCCGCCGCCCGCCACGAGCAGCGGACGGTCGGCCGCGGCCAGCATGTCCATGGCCTTCTCGACCTGCTTGCGGGTCGCGGCCGGCTTGTGCGGGACCAGCGGCTCATAGGTGTCCGGGTCGAACTCGATCTCCGTCTGCTGGACGTCGATCGGCAGGTCGATCAGGACCGGGCCCGGTCGGCCCGAGCGCATCAGATGGAACGCCTCCTGGAAGACGCCGGGGACCTGCGCGGCTTCCTTGACGGTGGTGGCCTTCTTGGTGACCGGCTTCGCGATGGAGGCGATGTCGACCGCCTGGAAGTCCTCCTTCTCGATCACGGCGACCGGAGCCTGTCCTGTGATGCACAGGATCGGGGTCGAGTCGCCGATCGCCGAGTAGAGGCCGGTGATCATGTCGGTGCCGGCAGGGCCTGAGGTGCCGATGCACACCCCGATGTTGCCGGGCGCCGTACGGGTGTAGCCCTCGGCCATGTGCGAGGCGCCCTCGACGTGGCGGGCGAGCGTGTGCTCGATGCCGCCCGCGGCACGCAGCGCCGCGTAGAAGGGGTTGATCGCCGCCCCCGGCACGCCGAAAGCGGTGTCCACACCCTCGCGCTTGAGGATCTCAACTGCCGCGCGGGCAGCGGTCATACGAGCCATCGAACTCTCCTGGTTCGGTGCAGGTGGTGTCCGGGCGGCGGCGCCTGGGCGCGACAGGACAGTGTCGACGCCGCCGCCCGGAGTCTGTGGGGAGGGCCGGACCCTCAGCCGGCGTCGGGGTTCTTGCCCGACAGCCGCTCGACGCCGCGCACCAGCGCGGAGTGGTCGAGCCCGCCGTCGCCCTGCGCCCGCAGCGCCGCGACGAGCTGGGCGACCAGCGCTCCGGCCGGTACGGCCGCACCGACCGTACGGGCCGCGTCGGTCACGATGCCCATGTCCTTGTGGTGCAGGTCGATCTTGAAACCGGGCTGGTAGTTGCCCGCCAGGATGCTGTCCTTCTTACGGGTCAGCACCGTGGAGCCGGCCAGCCCGCCGTTGAGCACCTCCAGGGCCGCCGTCAGGTCGACGCCGGACTTCTGGAGGAAGACCACGGCCTCGGCCACGGCCTGGATGTTGACCGCGACGATGAGCTGGTTGGCGGCCTTCACTGTCTGCCCGGAGCCGGCCGGGCCGCACAGCACGATCGTCCTGCCGAGCGCCTCGAAGATCGGCTTGGCCGCGTCGAACGTCTCCTGTTCACCGCCGACCATGATGGACAGCACGGCCTCGATCGCACCGGCCTCGCCGCCCGAGACGGGGGCGTCCAGCGTCTTGATCCCCTTGGCCTTCGCTGCCTCGGCGACCTCGATGGAGGTCTGCGGGGTGATCGAGGACATGTCGATGAGAGTGCCGCCCTCGCGGAGGTTGTCCAGGACGCCGCCCTCGTGCAGGACCGCCGCCTCCACATGCGGAGAGGCCGGGACCATCGTGATGACGACATCGGCGTCCTTGGCCGCCTCGGCGACGGAGGGGGCGCCCTTGCCGCCGTCCTTGACGAACTCCTCGATCTTCTCGGGCTCCAGGGTGTACGCCGTGACGTCGTACCCCGCCTTGAGCAGGTTCCGCGCCATGGGGGCGCCCATGATGCCGAGGCCGATGAAGCCGATCTTGGTGTTGTCGGGCGTGTACGTCATTCTCTGTGCCTTTCGCAGGTCAAGTGTGGGGAGCGCGGGGCGCAGACCGCAGGTGTTACTTCAGCCAGCCGAAGGCAGCTGCGCTGCCGTTGTCGCCGGGCTTGTACTCGAGGCCGACGAGGCCGTCGTAGCCGGCCTTGTCCAGGTGGCCGAGGAGGGCGTCGAAGTCCAGGGAGCCGGTGCCGGGGGCGCCGCGGCCGGGGTTGTCCGCGATTTGTACGTGGGCGGTCCGGCCCGTGTGGGCTTCGATGACGGCCGGCAGGTCCTCGCCGTTCATGGACAGGTGGTAGAGGTCCATGAGGAAGCGGGCGTTGTCCAGGCCGGTGGCCTTGTTGACCGCGTCGACGACCTCCAGGGCGCGAGGCGCGCTGACGAGGGGGCACTTGGGGGACTCGGGCGCGTTGAGGGCCTCGATGAGCAGTACGGCCCCCGCCCGGTTCGCCGCCCGCGCCGCGAGCGCGAGGTTTTCCAGGGCGAGTGCGTCCTGCTCCGCCTCGGTGGCGCCGTCGACGCGGTTGCCGTAGAGGGCGTTGAGCGCTTTGCAGCCCACGGACTGCGCGAAGTCGGCGGTCACGTCGATGTTGGCGCGGAACTTCTCCGACTCCTCACCGGGGACGGAGAGGGCGCCGCGGTCGGGTCCTGGCAGCTGCCCGGCGTAGAAGTTCAGCCCGGTGAGCTGCACCTGCGCGTCCTCCAGCGCGCTGCGCAGCGCGTCGAGTTCGGAGCGCTCGGGCACGGGTGCGTCGACCCAGGGCCACCACAGCTCGATCTTGTCGAAGCCCGCGGCAGCGGCCGCCGCCGGGCGCTCCAGCAGGGGCAGCTCGGTGAAGAGGATCGAGGCATTGACGGTGAACCGGTCCGGGGAGACCACTGCGACCGCCCTCCCTTCGTTGGGTAATTTCGTATTGTGGAAGTGAAATTCTGCTCACTGGAAGATTGCCTGCGAGGGTCAGTCCTGTCAAGAGCCGGCTGTCAGCGGGCATGCACGGGCATGCAAAAGCCCCGGGCTCCGTCCTGTGACGGAGCCCGGGACCCGGGTTTCTGGGGTGCGGCGGTGCCGGATGCGCCCCCTAGCGCTTCACTCCGACCCCCGCCCATACGCTCACCAGCGCGTCGGTCATCTCGCCGTTCTCCTCCGGCCGGAGGCTCACGACATCCGAGGTGTCCTCGTCCGGGTGCCAGCGGTGCGGCACCTCGATCCCCGGCTCCATCAGCTCCAGGCCCTCGAAGAACCGGGTGAACTCCGCGCGCGAGCGCACCTGCGCGCTGCCGCCGTCCGCCTTGTAGACGTTGATCGCCTCTTCCCACTCCTCGGGCGCGAAGTCCGGAGTGCACTGGGAGATCACCACGTACGAGCCGGAGGGCATCGCGTCCACCAGGTGCCGGACGATCCCGTAGGCGTCCTGCTCGTCGGTGATGTAGTGCAGCAGCCCCACCAGGCACAGCGCGATCGGCCGGTCGAAGTCGAGGGTCTCGCGCACCTGCCGGGACCGCAGGATGGTGTCCGGGTCGGTGATGTCCGCCTCGACGTACGCCGTGCGCCCCTCGGAGGAACCGGTCAGCAGGGCGCGGGCATGGGCGAGGACGATCGGATCGTTGTCCGCGTAGACGACGCGCGTCTGCGGCACCACCGCCTGCGCCACCTCGTGAAGGTTGGGGCTGGTGGGAATGCCCGTGCCGATGTCGAGGAACTGGTGGATGCCGCGCGCCGCCAGCAGCCGGGCCGCCCGGTGCATGAAGGCCCGGTTGGCATGGGCGGCGATACGGAAGCCGGGGAAGGCCGCCAGCAGCTTCTCCGCGACCTCGCGGTCCGGCGGGAAGTTGGTCTTGCCGCCCAGGAAGTAGTCGTAGATGCGGGCACTGTGGTGCCGGTCCAGCCCCAGATCCCGCTCACTCTGCAGCGGCCTCGGGGCGTGCTCCGTGTCTCGTAGCCGCTCGCCGTTCCGGTCCATGTCTGCGCCCCTGTCGTCAGGTCACCCGTTGCTTGGTGCGCGGCATCGTAGTTGCTCTCCGTGGATGGGACGCCTACATTCTGCGTCTTCAACTGAGGTGCGAGAAAGGCCGGTTGCCAGGTTGGTTCCGGAGGGAGTATGGAAGGCTCGCGCGGAAGCGGTGCCCGCCCGACGCGTATTCTTCCGGTACCTGTACCGGACCGGTGCACCGGTGCCACACTGTTGTGACCGCCCAATCACCCTTGGGAGTCGGAATGTCCGCCATGATGCAGCCGTCCGGTGAACCCTCTCTTGGAGCTGCACAGGAGCCGTCGAACGGTCCCACCGCGCTGCGGATCATCCTGGGCGTCAAGCTGCGCAGGCTGCGCCAGTCGCTCGACATCTCCCGGGAGGACGCGGGCCGGGCCATCCGCGGCTCGCACGCGAAGATCACGCGGCTGGAGCGCGGACAGGTCGGAGCCAAGGAACGCGACCTGCGGGATCTGCTGACGCTCTACGGCATCCATGCCCCGGACAAGCGCGAGGAGTTCTTCGACCTGGCCCGGCAGGCCAACTCGCCCGGCTGGTGGTGCCAGTACTCGGACGTGCTGGAGGACTGGTTCGAGCTGCACCTCGGGCTGGAGGACGCGGCGTCGTTGATCAGGACGTACGAGGTCCAGTTCCTGCCCGGTCTGCTGCAGACCGAGGACTACGCGTACGCCGTCAGCAGGCTCGGCTACCCGAACACCGAGCCGGCCAAGGTCGCCCGGATCGTGGCGCTGCGGATGGCCAGGCAGCGGCTGCTGCACAGGGCGGACCCGCCGCGGCTGTGGGCGGTCGTGGACGAGGCGGTGCTCCGCCGCCCCTTCGGCGGCACCGAGGTGATGCGCGGACAGCTCGAGCACCTGCTGAAGATGATCGAGCTGCCGCATGTGACGCTCCAGGTCGCACCGTTCCAGGTGACGGCTGCCGCGGCCGGCACACCCGTGACCCTGCTGCGCTTCGCCGACCCCGACCTGCCGGACAAGGTCTATCTGGAGCACCTGACCAACGCCGTCTACCTCGACAAGCCCTCGGACGTCGACCAGTACACGCTGATCGTCAACCGGCTGTGTGCGGAAGCCTGCCAGCCGCGGGAGACGGCCACCTTCATCGAGGACCTCCTCGCCCAGCTGCGCTGACCTGCGGCGGGTCGGGCCCGTCTCGGTACTGTGGGCGCATGAAGCGATTGCGAGTGGAGTTCACGACCGAGCCGTTCGACCTGGACGAGGCTCCGGAGCACGCGGTCGTGGCCCGGGAGGTCGTCCAGTCGGCGGCACTGGATGCCGTGGACGTCGGACCGTTCGGCAACACCGCCGAGGGCTCGGCCGACGAGGTGCTGGACACCGTCGCGGCGCTGCTGCGCAGCTCGCTGGAGGCCGGGGCGACCCGGGTCTCCCTCCAGGTGAACGTGATCGGGGAGGGCGAGGGCTGATGAGCCAGGACGCATACGCCTCGGGGCCCGCGCAGGGCGGGTCGGCGCCCGCGCATCCGTTCGTTGTCGCGATCAAGCCGCTGGTGGACGCGATGGGCGGGGCGATGGTGGCTCCGCAGGAGGCGCAGGGGGACGATGTGGTGCTCGCCTGGGAGGGCGAGGACGTGGTGGCCGTACGGCTGCCGCATCTGTCCGACTCCCTCGACCACATCCTCGCCGAGCTGGAACGACGGCACGGGATGCCGCTCGCGGAGCTCGACCGTAAGACCAAGCAGTCGGTGGTGCGGATCCTGGAGACGCGGGGGGCGTTCTCCGTCCGGCACGGCGTCGAGACGGTTGCCAGTGCCCTGGGCGTCAGCAGGTTCACCGTTTACAACTATCTGAACCGGGAGAACGGGCGCACGACGAGCTGAGGGCTACGGCCCCCCGGCGTACGGGCCTTCCCGGCGGGCGGATGCAGCTTTCGCATGGCGGGCTTTCTTTTCCAGGATGTCGAAAAGCCTTCAACAAACTGTTGACGTGGTGTGGCCTGAGGACTTAGCTATTCCCAGCCCGAACAGCACCACGGCCACGGAGGTCCCGTGACTTCGCGCTCGACGCCAGGTCTCACCTGGTTCAACTCCGCAGCGGACGCCGAGGCGCGCGCCGCGCTCCATGAAGTGTGCGCCGCCCGCGACTGGGGGAGCGCGCTGCTCGCCCAGCGTCCGTACGACAGCGTCGATGCCCTCTTCGCCGTGAGTGACGAGGCCACAGCGGCCCTCACCGACGAAGGGCTGGACGAGGCCATGTCCGGGCATCCGCCCATCGGCCGGCCGAAGCCCGGCGATCCGACCTCGGCCCGCGAGCAGCGGGGCATGGCGGGTGCCTCCGAGGAGCTGAAGGCCGAAATACTCGCACTCAACCTGGCATACCAGGACAAGTTTGGGCATGTCTTTCTCATCTGTGCCACCGGCAAGAGTGCCGAGGAGATGAGGGACGCCGTTCGTCACCGGCTCGACAACACACCGCAACAGGAGCGGGAGATCGTGCGGCGGGAGCTGGCGAAGATCAACCGCCTCCGGCTCACCCGCCTCGCGGAGGAAGGAGCCCCGGAATGAGCGACGCGACGAGCACTTCGGTGTCCACGCACATCCTGGACACCAGCCGCGGTCGCCCGGCCGCCGGGGTCGGCGTACGGCTGTCCGTACGCCAGGGTGACGAGCAGGCCGCATGGGTAGCGCACGGGGCGTCGAAGACCGACGCCGACGGGCGCTGCAAGGACTTTCCGGCGCTACCGGAAGGCACCACCCACGTACAGCTGTGGTTCGAGACGGAGCCGTATTTCGCGGAGCCGGACTCCTCGGACCAGCACGTGGCAGAGCACAGTTCGAATCCGCGCAGCCAGCGCGAAGCCGCGGAACAGCAGGACGCCCCCCGCGTAAGGGACAGCGCACCAGGCAGCTTCTTTCCCGAGGTCACCATCGTCTTCGCGGTGAACCCGGGCGAGCACTACCACGTGCCGCTGCTGCTCAACCCGTTCGGCTACTCCGTGTACCGAGGGAGCTGACACCATGCCCACGATTCTCGGCCAGAACCAGTACGGCAAGGCGGAGAACCGCGTCGTCAAGATCACGCGGGACGGCGACACTCACCACATCAAGGACCTCAACGTCTCCGTCGCCCTCAGCGGCGACCTGGACGACGTTCACTACTCCGGATCCAACGCGCACGTCCTGCCCACCGATACCACCAAGAACACCGTGTTCGCCTTCGCCAAGGAGCACGGCATCGAGTCGGCCGAGGCGTTCGGCGTCCTGCTCGCCCGGCACTTCGTGGAAAGCTGCGAGCCGATCGGCAGGGCGCGCATCCGCATCGAGGAGTACGACTGGGAGCGCATCGAGACCTCCGACGCCAACTCCAAGTTCATCGGCGCCGACGAGGTCAAGCACTCCTTCGTACGCAAGGGCCAGGAGATACGCACCGCGCAGATCACCTTCGACGGTGAGAGCGTCGAGGTGCTCTCCGGGCTGAAGGGGCTGACGGTTCTCAACTCCACCAACTCGGAGTTCTGGGGCTACATCAAGGACCGCTACACCACCCTCAAGGAAGACTACGACCGCATCCTCGCCACCGAGGTCAGCTCGGTGTGGCGGCACAACTGGACCGGTGCGGAGGGGGAACGGACACCTAACTGGGACAAGTCCTACGCCCAGACGAAGAAGCACATGCTGCACGCCTTTGCGGAGACGTACTCGCTGTCCCTCCAGCAGACGCTGTACCAGATGGGCTCGCGCGTCATAAACAGCCGGTCCGAGATCGACGAGATCCGTTTCTCGATGCCGAACAAGCACCACTTCAAGGTCGATCTGTCGCCGTTCGACATCAAGAACGATGCAGCTGACGGTGGCGTCTACTACGCGGCCGACCGGCCGTACGGCCTCATCGAGGCCACGGTCCTCCGCGACGGGGCAACCCCGCGCATACCCGTGGACATGACGAACCTCTAGTTCCAGACCCCCAAGCGAGGACCCCCATGGCCGACACGGAACACACAACAGGCCGCATCGTCATCGAGAAGTGCGCCATCGCGACCGTCGACGCGGAGGACACCGAGTACGCGACCGGCCACCTGGTCATCAACGGCAACCGGATCGAGTCCCTCGGTCCGGGCGACGCACCCGAGGGCCTGGAGAACGTCACCCGCCGGATCGACGGCACGGGCCATCTCCTCACCCCGGGCCTGATCAACACCCACCACCACTTCTACCAGTGGGTCACCCGCGGCCTGGCCCATGACGCCAACCTCTTCAACTGGCTCGTCGCCCTCTACCCCACCTGGGCGCGGATCGACGAGGAGATGGTCTACGCGGCGGCCCGCGGCTCCCTCGGGATGATGGTGCGCGGCGGTGTCACCACCGCGATGGACCACCACTACGTTTTCCCGCACGGTGCCGGTGACCTCCTCGGCGCCGAGATCCGCGCCGCCGCCGAGCTGGGCGTCCGCTTCACCGCGGCGCGCGGCTCGATGGACCGCGGAGTCTCGGACGGCGGCCTCCCGCCGGACTTCGCCGTCGAGACCCTCGAGGGCGCTCTCACCGAGACCGAGCGGGCCATCGACACGTACCACGACGCCTCGTTCGGCTCGATGCTGCACATCGCCGCCGCGCCGTGCTCGCCGTTCTCCGTCTCCACCGAACTGATGCGTGAGGCCGCTCAGTTGGCCCGCCGCAAGGGCGTACGGCTGCATACGCACGGTTCGGAGACGGCGGAGGAGGAGAAGTTCTGCCACGAGCTGTTCGGCATGGGCCCGACCGACTACTTCGAGTCGGTCGGCTGGCTCGGCGAGGACGTGTGGATGGCGCACTGCGTCCACATGACCGACGAGGACATCGCCGCCTTCGCCCGTACCGGTACCGGCGCGGCACACTGCCCCTCGTCCAACGCGCGGCTCGCGGCGGGGATCGCCCGGGTCCCGGACATGCTGGACGCGGGCGTGCCGGTCGGCCTCGGCGTGGACGGTACGGCGTCCAACGAGTCGGGTGAGCTGCACACCGAACTGCGGAACGCGCTGCTCATCAACCGCCTCGGCCCGCACCGGGAGGACGCGCTGACCGTGCGCAAGGCCCTGCGGCTGGGCACCTACGGCGGCGCCCAAGTGCTGGGCCGCGCCCAGGAGACGGGCTCGCTGGAGGCCGGAAAGCTCGCCGACGTCGTGCTGTGGAAGCTGGACGGCATCGGGCACTCCTCCATCGCCGACCCGGTCGCCGCGCTCGTACTGGGTGCCGCGGCCCCGGTCACCCTCTCCCTGGTCAACGGGCGGCCGGTCGTCGAGGACGGCCATCTGCTCCGTGCCGACGAGGACGAGATCGCGCGCGACGCGCGGGACGAGGCGCGCCGCCTCGCCCGGATCGCGGCGGACGCGGGCTGACCCTGGCCGCCAGGCCCCTTGGACACCGGCCGGGAGGGACGGCTCCCGGCCGGTTCGGCCCCACCCCGGATTCCTGTCATGTTCCGGACATTTCATGGGCGCACTCATCACATAACTGATCAGCAGCACCACCTTGCACACCGCAACACCTCCGGAAACCGTGTGCCGCACGGCGCCGAAAACGACAGGAGGACCCCGTGGCGAAGACGCCCAGGTTCACCAAGCAAGGAAAGACGGCGGACGCCAGTGGGAGCGAACGGGGCCAGGACGTGCGCGATCCCGCGCAATCCAAGCACCCGGTCGACCAAGGCATGCCGCCGCTGAAGCTGTTCACCACCGGCCTCCAGCATGTGGCCGCGATGTACGCGGGGGTGGTCGCGCCGCCGCTCGTCATCGGCGCCGCCGTGGGCCTCTCGCCGACCGAACTGACGTTCCTGACCGGCGCCAGCCTCTTCATGGCCGGTATCGCCACCCTGCTGCAGACCCTCGGCTTCTGGAAGATCGGCGCCCGGCTGCCGTTCGTCAACGGGGTCACCTTCGCCACCGTCGCGCCCATGCTGGCGATCAACAAATCCGAGGGACCGGCGGACGCGCTGCCGGTCATATTCGGCGCGACGATGGTCGCCGCCGCACTCGGCTTCCTCGTAGCCCCGTTCTTCAGCAAGCTCGTCCGCTTCTTCCCGCCCGTCGTCACCGGCAGCGTCATCACCCTCATCGGTGTCTCGCTGATGCCCGTCGCCTTCAACTGGGCGCAGGGCGGCAACCCGAAGGATCCGCATTACGGCGACTTCGGCAACATCGGCATGGCGGGCGCCACGCTGCTGGTCGTGCTGCTGCTGCGCCGGTTCACTACCGGCTTCGTCAAGCAGGTAGCCGTGCTGATCGGCCTCGTCGTCGGCACGCTGATAGCGATACCCGTCGGCATAACGGACTTCACGGCGGTGCAGGAAGCCGACATCGTGGGCTTCCCCATCCCCTTCCACTTCGGCGCCCCGCAGTTCGCGCTCGCCGCGATCGTCTCCATGTGCGTGGTGATGCTGGTCTCGATGACCGAGTCCACCGCCGACATGCTGGCGCTGGGCGAGATCGTGGACCGCCCCTCCGACGAGAAGACCATCGCGGCCGGCCTGCGCGCCGACACCCTCGGCTCGTTCGTCAGCCCCTTCTTCAACGGCTTCATGTGCAGCGCCTTCGCACAGAACATCGGCCTGGTGGCGATGACCCGGATACGCAGCCGCTTCGTGGTCGCCACCGGAGGCGGCATCCTCATCGTCATGGGCCTGTGCCCGCTTGCCGCCAGTCTGATCGCGGCCGTACCGCAGCCGGTGCTGGGCGGGGCCGGGGTCGTGCTGTTCGGCTCCGTCGCCGCCAGCGGTATCCAGACGCTGCTCAAGGCGGACCTCGGCAAGGACAACAACGTACTGATCGTCGGCACGGCGCTGGCCGTCGGCATCATCCCCATCGCGGCGCCGGACTTCTACCACGCGTTTCCCGAGAGCGCGAAGATCATCCTCGACTCCGGTATCTCCACCGGGTGCGTCACCGCGGTCGTCCTCAACCTTGTCTTCAACCACCTCGGTCGCTCCCGCCGCGACGAGGAAGTGGTCGCCCACCCCATGGAGCCCGGCGAGGGCATCCCCCACCAGCGCCTTGCGGCCGGCCCCGCCGCCGACTGAGGGCCCACCCGCTCCGACGCCGTCTGCCCTCCTCCCTCCCGTACCGCGGAGGGGCGAGGGCAGGCGGCGTAGCAGCTCTTGAGAGGGGGGACCGTCAGCCCTCGATGGCCTGCCAGAAGTGGGCGAGGATCTCGTCCAGGAAGGCGTGCCCCGCCTCGCGGGACGCCGCCGAGGCGGGCTGGCCCCAGCCGAGGGAGGCGGCGGTCGTGGACTGGTACGCCGCGTTCAGGGCACGCAGCCCCTCAGCAACGTACTCCCGTGGCAGCGGAACCAGCTCGCAGACTGCTCCGACATGTGCCTGCCACCGGGTGGAGGCAGCCTTCCGCAGAAGCTCCGCCAACTCCTCGTCGCGCCCGGTGAACTCGACCAGCGCAGGCACGGGCAGCCGCAGCACCTCGGCCAGCGCTTCGGCCTGCCGTGCGTCCCCGGTCCACTCGCCGGTCTCCTCGACGTGGGCGTACTCCTGAGGCGTCATACCGATCTCACGCGCGACATCGGTGTGCGAGACACCGCGCGCCAGCCGGTACTCGCGCAGCGTCCCGGGGCTGCCCATCAGATCGGCAGCCGAGCACCACAGCGCTCCCGCGAGTGCGGAGAGTTGCTGTTCGTCGGGCGCGGCGATCCCGGCCTCCCACGCCGCGACCGTACGCGCGTCGATGTCCATGGCGTACGCGGCACGCATCCCGTACGCGACGTCTTCGGGCGACAGCCGCAGCCCTTCGCGCAGCTGCCGCGCGGCCACGCCGTCGAACGAACTGCCTGCCTGCCCCCGAGACGTGCCGTAGTGCATCAGCACACCGTAAGGAGCAGGACATCCGGCTGCCTACGGTGCGTTCAGCCGAAGCCCAGGGTCGTAGAAACCTCTATCAACAGGGACCCTCACCGCTGCCGCAACAGGTCCACCAGCCCGGCCAGTCCCTCGTCGCCGTATCCGTGCGCGACCCGCTCTCTCATGGACGCCATGAAGGGGGCGAGGAGTTCCCCATGTACGCCCTGTTCTTCGGCGGTGGCCTCCAGGGTGGCGTTCCCGGTGGTCATCATGGCGAGGTTGGAAACGACTCCCTCCGTGTAGTCGCCGCTCTCCAGCTGATGTGCCATACCGTCCGCCATGTCGGCCATGGCACGCAGCCAGTCCGTCAGCATCCCGGCGAACGCCGTGGGCTTCACGTCCTGCTCCGGCCGCATCAGCGCGAAGGCGTGGGTGATCCCGGCGAACATCCCCGTCATGGCGCTCAGCAGCGCCACATCGTGCAGCGCCGCATGCCCGGGATCGGTACCGACGTAGCGGGCGCCCGCCGGGACGCCCAGCGTGGCGCGGTGCTGCTCGAACAGTGCGTGGTCGCCGCTGTAGAAGACGTAACCGCCGGCCTCGGGTATGCCGATCATCGGGGGCACGGCCATGATGCCGCCGTCCAGGAAGCGCGCCGAGCGCTGCTGTGCCCAACGGGCGCGCTCCCTGGCCTGGGCGGGAGTGCTGGTGGTGAGGTTGACGATGTCCTTGCCGGCCAGCTCGGCCGCCGCCAGCGCCTCGCCGACGGAGGCGTCGTCGAGCAGGCAGACGACGACGAGGTCGGCAGCCGCCACCGCCTCGGCGACGGTCGGCGCGACATGCGCGCCCTCCGCGACGAGGGGTTCGGCCTTGGCGGGTGTGCGGTTCCAGACGGTGAGGGGGTGCCCGGCGGCGAGCCAGGCGCGTGCCAGCGCTGTACCCATGTCGCCGAGTCCGAGCAGGGTGAGCGGGGTCGGGGAAGCGTTCCGTGTGGTCATGGGAACCAGGCTCGTACCGTGCCGAACCATGATCAAGTACGCACTGTTTTGTACGTGGTTACCGTAAAGTGAGTGGTTGGCCGGGGGCCTTGACGAGGCGGGGGAGGCAGCCATGACCAGGCGCGGGACGTATGTGTGCGGCATCGACGCCGCGATCGATGTGGTCGGCGGCAAATGGAAGGTGCTCATCCTGTGGGCGCTGGCGCAGCAGCCGTGCCGCTTCGGTGAACTGCGCCGGGGCATCCCCGGGGTCACCGAGAAGGTCCTGGCCTCGCATCTGCGCGAGTTGGAGGCGGACGGGATCGTCTGCCGTGAGGAGTCGTACGAGGGTGCGGTGCGGCGCGTGACGTATGCGTTGACGCCGCTCGGCTCCTCCCTCAACGAGGCGCTGGCCCCGCTGGGTGCGTGGGGCCGCGAAAATCTGCTGAGCTGAGCAGGCTGCTGGGGTGGGGGTGCCCCTGGCCGGCGTCCGCAGGCTGCGGGTGGTTTGTGGCTGGGCGCGCCCACGCGGCGGTAGCCGCATATGTCACAGGCCCGCGCCCCTTCGGGGCGCCCAGTGGCCGGCCCTTCGGGGGGCGAGCCTCAGGCGCCGAGGGACTTCAAGGCGTCGTCCGTCAGGCGGTAGACCGTCCACTCGTCCTGGGGGCGGGCGCCCAGCGACTCGTAGAAGGCGATGGAGGGGGCGTTCCAGTTGAGGACCGACCACTCCAGGCGCTCGTAGCCGCGCTCGACGCACAGCCGGGCGAGCTGAGTGAGCAGCGCCTTGCCGTGGCCGCCGCCGCGGGCCGCGGGGCGTACGTACAGGTCCTCCAGATAGATGCCGTGCACCCCGCGCCAGGTGGAGAAGTTGAGGAACCACAGCGCGAAGCCCACCGGGTTGCCGTCGGTGTCCTCGGCCAGATGCGCGTACGCGGCCGGGCGCTCGCCGAACAGTGCCTCGTGCAACTGCTCCTCGGTCGCCCGCGCCTCCTCCGGCGCCCGCTCGTACTCGGCGAGCTCGCGGATCATGGCGTGGATGACGGGGACGTCGGCGGGGGCTGCGCTGCGAATCATGCCCACAGCTTATGCGGAGCGTGCCGAAAGGGCGCAGGCACTGTGCTGCCCGCCCTTATCGGTAGCTGCCCGTTATGCTGCGGTTTGCCCTGAAGCTGACCGAGGAAGGGACGCGCGGCATGCCGACCGAGGCCGAGTCCCGAGAGGCTGAGCAGCAGCGCGGTTTCACCTTCCCCAGCGCGCTCACGGTGCTGGTGATCGTCACGTTGCTCGTCTGGGCGGTGGCGTTCTTCGTCCCCTCCGGCAGCTACGAGCGCGGGGCCGACGGCGCCCCCCGGCAGGGCACCTACCACCGCGAGCCCTCCGGACTCAGTCTGCTGGACCGCTTTACCGACCTGTTCCTCTCCCCGGTGAACGGTCTGTACGGCGTACAGGACAGCCGGACCGGGCAGGTCGGCCCGGATCTGGCCGGTGAACTCTACGGCGCCGCAGGGGTGTTCTTCTTCGTACTGGCCATCGGCGCCTTCATCACCGTCGTCTTCGCCACCGGCGCCATGGACCGCGGCATCGGCCGTCTCGCCCACCGGCTGCGTGACCGGGGCGCGCTGCTGATCGTCGGCGTGATGCTGGTCTTCTCGCTGCTGGGCACCGTGGAGGGGTTCGCCGAGGAGACCCTGGGCTTCTACGGACTCATCGTCCCGCTGATGCTCGCACTGGGTTACGACCGGATGGTGGCGACCGGCACCATCATCCTGGGCGCCGGGATCGGGGTGCTGTGCTCGACCGTCAACCCCTTCGCGACGGGGGTCGCCTCCTCGGCCGCCGACATCTCACTCGGCGACGGCATCGCACTGCGCGCGCTGATGTGGCTGGTGCTGACGGCGGTCACGATCGGGTACGTCGTACGGTACGCGCGCCGCGTGCGGGACCGTCCCGAACGCTCGCTGTCCGGCTACCGGCCCGGCGACCGGGCACAGGCCACCGTCCGGAACGACGCTGACGAGCCGCCCGAGCTGACCGGGCTGCACAAGCTCGTCCTGGTGGCGGTCGTCCTCGTCTTCGCCTTCATGATCTTCTCGGTGATCCCCTGGGCGAGCGCGCTCACCGGGGAGGCCGACGCCGCACCGTACGGGTGGGAACTGGGCTGGTCCTTCCCGGAGTTGGCCGCGCTGTTCCTCTGCGCGGCGATCCTGGTGGGGCTGCTGGCGCGGATGGGGGAGCAGCGGTTCACCAGCACCTTCGTCCAGGGGGTCGGCGAGTTCGTCACGCCGGCGCTGGTGATCGTGCTGGCCCGTGGGGTAACGGCGATCATGAACAACGCGAAGATCACCGACACCCTGCTGCACTCCATCGAGGGCGCGGTCAGCGGGGTGCCCTCGGCGCTCTTCACCGTGATGATCTTTATCGTCAACCTCCCCCTCGCCTTCCTCATCCCCTCCACCTCCGGCCATGCCACCCTGGCCATGCCGATCCTGGCGCCGCTCGCCGACTTCGCAGGCGTCTCGCGCGCGGTCGTCGTCACCGCCTGGCAGGCGGCCAGCGGCTGGATGAATCTGTGGGTGCCCACCACCGCCGTCGTCATGGGCGGCATCACCCTCGCCAAGGTCGGCTACGACCGATATCTGCGCTTCATGGCCCCGCTGCTGGGCATCCTCGCGCTGCTGATCACGGGTTTCATCGCGCTGGGCGCGGTGCTGACGTAGCGTGCGATCAGGTTTGCCCCGTTCGAACGTGGGCAGCGGAATCCGGATGAGTACGGGGACGCGTGAAGGGGGACTCATGCCGGTCACACTGGGTGAGGAAGTGACGCTGCTGGCGCTGGAGGACGACTCCGGCGCCGCCAAGAGCCGTTCCGCCGCGGGGTGGGCCGTCGCGGGCGGCATCCTGCTGGACCTGACGCTGGCCGGGCGCGTGGCCGTCACCGACGGCCGGCTCACCGTGACCGATTCCACGCCGACGGGCGATGAGCTGCTGGACGGCCGGCTGGCGAAGATCGCCGAATGGGCCGCGCGCGACTCCAAGTGCAAGGTCGGCGACTGGCTCGCCAAGGACCAGCCCAAGGCACTCGACGCCGCCGTGGAGTGCCTCTGCGAACGGGGCATCGTCACCGAGCACAAGCGCCGGACGCTCGGCATCTTCACCACCCGCCGCTACCCCGAGGTGGACGGCTCGGCCGAGCGCGAGCTACGGCACCGGCTGGAGGACGTCGTCCGCTACGGCGCTGAGCCGGACGAGCGCACCACCGGGCTGATCGCCCTGCTGCACGCCGGCCGGCTCCACGAGGTCGCCTTCCCGGGCGTCCCCCGCAAGCAGGTGGCCCCGCGGATGGAGGCCATCGCCGAGGGTCAGTGGGTCACCGAGGACATCCGCGCGGCCATCAAGAACATGGAGGCGGTCCTCATCGCCGTCATGACGGCCACCACGGCGGCAACAACGGTGGCCACCATGTGAGGTGCCGCCGACGCTGCTCCCTTCGGGGCCGCCGCCGGTGTGCCCGCAGCTCTCGTAGAAGCGTGCTGCACGTCGGGCGCGGACGGGCGGTGACAGGGGCGCCGCCCCGTCGCCGCCCGCCGTCTTCCCGCCGGCTCAGCCGCGCAGCTGCTCGTACGCCGGAGTGGTCAGGAAGTCCTCGTACTTCTCGTCGAGAGCCACCCGCAGCAGCAGGTCGTGGGCCTCCTGCCAGCGGCCCGCCGCGAAGGCGTCCTCGCCGATCTCCGCGCGGATCGCCGGGAGTTCGTCGGCCGCGACCTGCCGCGCCAGCTCGGCGGTGACCTGCTGACCGGTGTCCAGGACGACGCCCGCGTTGATCCACTGCCAGATCTGGGAGCGGGAGATCTCCGCCGTCGCCGCATCCTCCATCAGGTTGAAGATGGCCACCGCGCCCAGGCCGCGCAGCCACGCCTCGATGTAGCGGATGCCCACCTGGACGGCGTTGCGCAGGCCCTCGAACGTCGGACGGGCCTCCAGCGAGTCGACGGCGATCAGGTCGGCGGCCTTGACATCGACGTCCTCGCGCAGCCGCTCCTTCTGGTTCGGACGCTCGCCCAGTACGGCGTCGAACGACGCCTTGGCGACAGGCACCAGATCCGGGTGTGCCACCCAGGAGCCGTCGAAGCCGTCCCGGGCCTCCCGGTCCTTGTCGGCCCGGACCTTCTCGAAGGCGACCTCGTTGACCTTCGCGTCCTTACGGGACGGGATGAACGCGGCCATCCCGCCGATGGCGTGGGCGCCGCGCTTGTGGCAGGTGCGCACCAGCAGCTCGGTGTAGGCGCGCATGAACGGTGCGGTCATCGTCACCGCGTTGCGGTCGGGCAGCACGAAACGCGAGCCCGCGTCACGGAAGTTCTTGACGATGGAGAAGAGGTAGTCCCAGCGCCCCGCGTTCAGCCCGGCGGCGTGCTCGCGCAGCTCATAGAGGATCTCCTCCATCTCGTAGGCCGCGGTGATCGTCTCGATCAGGACGGTGGCGCGGACAGTGCCCTGCGGGATGCCGCAGTAGTCCTGCGCGAAGACGAACACCTCGTTCCACAGCCGCGCTTCCAGGTGCAACTCGGTCTTGGGCAGGTAGAAGTACGGGCCTTTGCCCAGGTCGAGCAGCCGCTGCGCGTTGTGGAAGAAGTAGAGCCCGAAGTCGACCAGCGCGCCGGGCACCGGCTTTCCGTCGCAGACCAGGTGCCGCTCGTCCATGTGCCAGCCGCGCGGCCGGACCACGACCGTGGCCAGCTCCTCGGCTGGGCGCAGCGCGTAGCTCTTGCCGGTGCGCTCGTCGGTGAAGTCGATGCGCCGCTCGTAGGCGTCGGTCAGATTGAGCTGGCCGCCGATCACGTTCTCCCAGGTGGGCGCCGAGGCATCCTCGAAGTCGGCGAGCCACACCCGGGCCCCGGAGTTGAGGGCGTTGATCGTCATCTTCCGGTCGGTGGGACCGGTGATCTCGACCCTGCGGTCCAGCAGCGCGGGCGGGCAGTCGGCCACCTTCCAGTCGCCCTCCCGCACATGTGCGGTCTCCGGGAGGAAGTCCAGCGTGCTCGTACGCGCGATCTCGGCGCGCTTCTCGGCGCGGCGCGCAAGCAGTTCGTCCCGGCGCGGCGTGAACCTGCGGTGCAGTGCGGCGACGAACTCGAGCGCGGCACCGGTCAGAACCTCGTCCTGCCTCTCGGGCCGCTGCCCGGGGTCGACGCCGACGATTTCCAGCGGGGAGGGCGCTGGTGCGGACATGGTGGGTCACTCCTTCGACGAGCGGTGATCTACGGCCGCCGGGCGATGTGCGGCGCGGGGCGGCACCGGGTGCCGCATGCCGCGCCGGGCGCGCGGAACGCGGGCATGAGCACCTTCGGGACAGGAAGGTGCTACTGATCAGTGGAGATTAGTTTCCTCATAGTGGAACTTCAAGAGTTTGTTGACGTCGAGATATCTCTCACGCCGATCCACTCCCGGAACCGACCGTTCCACTGTCCTCGGGTGCCACTGCACGCCATCCGTGAACCCGGCTCCCGCCAGCGCCTACCGCAGCTGGTGGAGGTCCTCCGGGGTGTCGATGTCGGCGGGGTCGGCAATGTCCGCACACTCGACGAGCGTCAACTCGCCGCGCCGCTCGCGCAGATAGCCGCGCGCCCCCGCATCCGCCTGTGCGCTGCGGGCGACACCCTCCCAGTGCGCGGCGCCCAGCAGTACGGGGTGGCCGCGGCGCCCGTCGTACGTCGCGGCGGCGAGGGTGGCGGGGGAGCGGTACGCCGTCCGCACCCTGGCCACGGCTTCCGCACCGATGCCGGGCTGGTCCACCAGGGACACCAGGACGGCCTCCGCACCGGAGACGGCCTCCAGTCCGGCGCGCAGCGAACTCCCCATCCCCGCGGTCCAGTCCGGGTTGTCGACCAGTACGCAGCCGGGCAGCCGCGCGGTCTCCCGTACCTGCTCGGCAGCCGCGCCCAGGACGACGTACACCGGCGCGCATCCGCCCTCCCGCAGGATGCGTACCGCGTGCTCCACCAATGGTCGCTCCGCATACCGCAGCAGTGCCTTGGGGCGGCCCCCCAGTCGCCGCCCGCCGCCGGCGGCCAGCAGCAGCCCGGCCACACGCGGGGCCGTACCGCTCGCGCGGTTGTCGGATGTCTGTTCCCTCTGCGCCATACGTCCATGGATATCGCACGTAAGGGGGAGGCCAACCGTCATCCTTGGGGATGATCATCGTAAAGGCACCCTGAAATCTCGCATTCCGTGTGGCGCCACACGCGTAGAGTGGCGTTTACTGTCGGAATCTCCGACAGGAGCTGCCAACTCCTTGGAGGAAAGCGGTAATCCCGCGCTCCGCGGCGCGGGACATCCCATGTGGGGGGAGAACGTGCGAAGCGAGACTGTGGGGCAACGGCGGACGGTGGCCGCCGGGCACGACACCGGTGCCGACCCGCGCATCGAAGCGCTGGGCCGCGCTGTGTACCGGATGCGGCGAGCGCTCGACGCGCACCCCGCCGAGCTGCATGACCGCCGCGAGGCCGAGCGGGAGTTGGAGGCACTTGCCGCATCGGTCCGCTCCGGAGCACCCGCTGCGGAAGAGCTGCGGCACTCGCTGTTGCTGCTCGCCGCCGCCGTCGGCTCGGTGAGCGCCCTCGCGCTGCCGCTCGTCGGCGTCCGCGAGGCCGTCGAACTCTTCGGCAGCGGCCCGCGCCCGACGAGTTGATCGCTGCCCGATACTGTCGTCGTCCTGACGGAGAACGACGATATCGGGGGCCGCGGCTTCATGACTGACGGAGCAGCAGAGATCTTCACGCCGCTCGGGGAGGACGATCCGGACTCGGTTGCCGGGTACCGGCTGGCCGCCCGGCTCGGCGCGGGTGGCATGGGCAAGGTCTATCTCTCCTACACCCCTGGCGGGCGCCCGGTCGCCATCAAGGTGATCCGTCCCGAGTTCGGTGAGGACGCGGAGTTCCGGCGCCGTTTCCAGCAGGAGGTGCGGGCTGCCGAGCGGGTGCAGGGTCTCTTCACCGCGCCGGTGATCGACAGCGATACCGAGGGTCCGCATCCCTGGCTGGCCACTGCCTATGTCCCTGGCCCCTCGGTCGCCGAGGCGGTGGTGGCGCACGGACCGCTGCCGGTGTCCACGGTGCTGTTCCTGGTCGCGGGGGTCGCGGAGGCGCTCCAGGTCATCCACAAGGCGGGCATCGTCCACCGGGATCTGAAGCCCTCCAATGTGCTGCTCGCGGACGACGGGCCGCGCGTCATCGACTTCGGTATCGCCCGCGCCGCCGACGCCACGTCGCTCACCAGTACCGGGGTCACCGTCGGCACCCCCTCGTTCATGGCGCCCGAACAGGCCGAGGGGCAGCGGATCACCGGGGCCACCGACATTTTCGCGCTGGGCCAGATCGCCGCGTACGCCGCGCTGGGCACCCCGGCGTTCGGCGAGGGCACCTCGCACGGTGTGCTCTACCGCATCGTCCACGCCGAGCCCGCGCTGGACGGCCTCCCGGACGAGCTGCGGGAGCTGGTCACCCGCTGCCTGGCCAAGAAGCCGGAGGACCGGCCGGGGCTCGATGACATCCTGCGGATGTGCCAGACAGCCTCCGGCGACACCCAGCTGCGACGGCCCGGCGACTGGCTGCCGTCCGCCGTGGCCGCGGACATCTCCCACCGAGCAGCGGCACCCGCGCCGACGCAGACCCCCACTCAGACCGCTGGAGGACAGGACCCGACCCGGCCTGCGACCCAGGTCTCGGGGCCCGAGGGCGGCGGCGGAACGGCTCCGCTGACCGCTCAGGTGCCGCCCTCGCCCCAGTCGGTCGGGCCGCAGACCCCGCCACCGGCGCCGCCGCTCGCCGCAGCGCCCACCATGGCGGCCCAGCCGGTGGGCCCGCAGCACCCCACGCCGCCACCCGGGGGCGCATACCGACCAGTCGGACACTTCCAGTCCGGCCCGGCGGGCCCGGTCGGCCCGTACGGACCGCCCCACCAGCGCCCGCTGCCGCCGCGCCGCAGATGGGACCGGGGCAAGACGATCGCGGCCGTTGTGGTGGGCGTGATCGTGCTCTTCTGGGGCAGCGCCTACCTGGTCGGAAGCGACGAGGACTCCGGCTCCGACCGCTCCTCGGGCGGCCCCCAGGCGGCGGGCAAGGGCGGGAAGAAGCCGCGCCCCAAGCCCGCGGCGTACAAGGGCATCAACCTGCCGGAGGGCTACTTCCTGGCCATGGCCGACAAGCCGCTCAAGCCCCGGAAGCTGGGAAGCGGCGGGGTCGTCTCGGAGTTGACGTACCAGAACATCAACGTCGGCGGTGGGCACCTCGGCATCGACGAGCCCAACGGCAAGCTCGCCCTCCTCAACAACTCCCAGAAGGGCTCACTCAAGACGTGCCGTACCGAGACGCGGTTCACCGATGAGGTCAAACTGAGCCGGCTCGCCCCCGGCTCCCAGCTCTGTCTCCGGACGAGCTCCGGGCACCTCGCCCTGGTCACCTACCGCGGCCACGCTCCGGAGGGAGACCCCAGCGACTACGTCAAGCTCGACGTCACGGTCTGGCGCAACGCGATCGCTGCCCGCGAGGGGTAGTCGAACGTTGCGGCTGAGCCCGTCGGGAACTCCGCCGCAACGACCGCGTTCGGGTCCTACTGGGCGCCGGTGGCAAGAGCCGCCGACAGGTCGGCGGCGACCTCGTGCATGAGGGGGACGAACTTGTCCGTGGCCGCATCGGTGACGCGGCCGGCCGGGCCGGAGATGGAGATCGCGGCGGCGGTGGGGGAGTCGGGCACGGAGACGGCGATGCAGCGCACGCCGATCTCCTGCTCGTTGTCGTCGGTGGCGTACCCCGCCTCGCGTACGCGTGCGAGCGCCTCCAGGAAGCCCTCCGCGGTGGTGATCGTCTTCTCGGTGGCGGCGGGCATACCGGTCCGGCTGAGCAGCGCGCGGACCTGGTCGTCCGGGGTATGCGCGAGCAGCGCCTTGCCCACTCCCGTGGAGTGCGGCAGCACCCGGCGGCCGACCTCGGTGAACATCCGCATCGAGTGCCGGGAGGGCACCTGCGCGACGTAGACGATCTCGTCGCCGTCGAGCAGCGCCATGTTCGCCGTCTCGCCTGTTTCCTCGACGAGCCTGGCCAGGTAGGGGCGGGCCCAGGTGCCCAGCAGCCGGGCGGCGCTCTCGCCGAGCCGGATGAGGCGGGGACCGAGGGCGTAGCGGCGGTTGGGCTGCTGGCGTACGTAACCGCAGGAGACGAGGGTGCGCATCAGCCGGTGGATGGTGGGCAGCGGCAGCCCGCTGGCGGCCGAGAGCTCGCTGAGCCCGACCTCGCCCCCGGCGTCGGCCATCCGCTCCAGCAGGTCGAAGGCCCGCTCGAGGGACTGCACCCCGCCGGATGCGGCAGGGGCTGTGGCAGCCTGGGGGGTGGTTGTGTGCTCTGCGGACGGCGGCACGTCGCGTTCCTTTCCTGGCCTGCGGTCAGGCGCATGGTATCGAGGGCGGGGGGCCGGGGGACTGTCTCCCGAGAGTTCGCCCTACTCGTACACGCCCCGGCGCGGACGCCGGTTTCCTGCTGCGTCGTGCGCCTTGCGAGGCGCTCTGTGTCGCGCCGGTTTTCTTCTGTATGGCGAAAGCTTAGTTTCATTTTGTGGAGTTCTCCAGGGGTGAACCCTTGACTGGCTCTCCCCGGCGCACCAGGATTCGATGCAGCCGAACCTTTCAACAGAAAGTTGAAGGGGCTGATGGAGCTGAAAAGCTCGCAGAGCTGAAGGAGGTCGGTTTGTCCGACGTGCGGCTCGTTCTGCGCTCACGGCGCGTCCTCACCCCCGAGGGAGAGCGACCGGCAACCGTCACGGTCGACGGTGCAGGCCGGATCGAGGCGGTGCTGGCGTACGACGCCGAGCTGCCACCCGGGGCGGCGCTGGAGGATGTCGGCGAGGACGCGCTGCTGCCTGGCCTGGTCGACACCCACGTTCACGTCAACGATCCGGGCCGCGCCGAGTGGGAGGGCTTCTGGACAGCCACCCGGGCCGCGGCGGCGGGCGGTATCACCACGCTCGTCGACATGCCGCTCAACTCCCTCCCGCCGACCACCACCGCCGACAATCTGCGGATCAAGCGCGAGGTCGCCGGGCCCAAGGCACACGTGGACGTCGGCTTCTGGGGCGGCGCCGTACCCGGGAACGTCGCCGAGCTGCGGCCCCTGCACGAGGCGGGCGTCTTCGGCTTCAAGTGCTTCCTCTCCCCTTCCGGGGTGGACGAGTTCCCCGAGCTCGACCGTGCGCAGCTGTCCGCCGCCATGGCGGAGATCGCCTCCTTCGACGGACTGCTGATCGTGCATGCCGAGGACCCGGGGCGGCTCGCCGCGGCGCCGCAGAGGGGCGGCCCCGCCTACGCCGACTTCCTGGCCTCCCGCCCCCGTTCGGCCGAGAACGACGCCATCGCCCTGCTGATCGAGCTCGCCGCCAGGCACGGCACCCGAGTGCACGTACTGCACCTCTCCTCCAGCGACGCGCTGCCGGTACTGGCCAAGGCCCGCGCCGACGGGCTCCGTATCACCGCCGAGACCTGCCCGCACTTCCTCACCCTCACTGCCGAGGAAGTCCCCGACGGTGCCACCGAGTTCAAATGCTGCCCGCCCATCCGGGAGCAGGAGAACCAGGACGCGCTGTGGCAGGGCCTGGCCGACGGCACCCTCGACTGCGTCGTCTCCGACCACTCGCCCTGCACCACCGACCTGAAGACCCCCGACTTCGGCACCGCATGGGGCGGGATCTCCTCCCTCCAGCTCGGCCTGCCCGCCGTCTGGACCGAGGCCCGCCGCCGCGGGCTGCCCCTCACCGACGTCGCCCGCTGGATGGCGGGGGCGCCGGCGCGGCTGGCCGGGCTCCAGGGCAAGGGCGCCATCGCGCCGGGCTTCGACGCCGACTTCGCGGTTCTCGCTCCCGAGGAGACCTTCACCGTGGACCCGGCCCGCCTCCACCACCGCAACCAGGTGACCGCCTACGCGGGCAAGACCCTGCACGGCGTCGTCCGCTCCGCGTGGCTGCGCGGCGAACGCGTCGCCGACCACGGAGTTCCCACCGGAAAGACCGGACGACTCATCGAAAGGAAGACCGCATGACAGCGGCGCAGACCGCAGGTATACCCGGCTACACCGGCTACACCGGCTACACCGGAGACGCCGCGCCCTACCAGGGTGGCGACACCTACGCCGACTACCGCACGCCGCAGGCCGGGTTCCCCTTCGCCCACCTCCCGGATCTGGCCGACCGCAGGCTGGGCGCCACTGTCATCGCTGCCAACGACGAGTTCTTCGCCGAGCGGGAGAACCTGCTCAACCCGGAGCGTGCCGAGTTCGACCCGCACGCCTTCCAGCACAAGGGCAAGGTCATGGACGGCTGGGAGACCCGCCGCCGCCGCGGGGCATCCGGCGAGACCCCGCACCCGACCGACGACGAGCACGACTGGGCGCTGGTCAAGCTCGGCGCCCCCGGCGTGATCCGCGGCCTGGTCGTGGACACCGCACACTTCCGCGGCAACTACCCGCCGTACGTCTCCGTCGAGGCCACCTCCGTACCCGGCGCACCCTCCCCCGAGGAGCTGCTGGCCGACGACGTGAAGTGGACGACGCTCGTCCCCCGTACCCCCGTCGGCGGCCACGCGGCCAACGGCTTCGTCGTCACCGAGGAGCGCCGCTTCACGCATCTGCGGCTGCGCCAGTACCCCGACGGCGGCATCGCCCGGCTGCGGGTGTACGGCGAGGTGGTGGCCGACCCCGAGTGGCTGACGGCGCTGGGCACCTTCGACCTGGTGGCGCTGGAGAACGGCGGACTGGCCGAGGACGCCTCGGACCGCTTCTTCTCGCCGCCGGTCAACAGCATCCTGCCGGGCCGTTCGCAGAAGATGGACGAGGGCTGGGAGACCCGCCGCCGCCGCGACAAGGGCCACGACTGGGTCAGCTACGTACTCGCCGGGCAGGGCCGCATCCGCGCCGTCGAGGTCGACACCGCCTGCTACCGGGGCAACGCCGCGGGCTGGGTGGCCCTCGTGGGGAAGGACGGCGAGACGGGGGAGTGGACCGAACTCCTGCCCCGCACCCGGCTCCAGCCCGACACCGTCCACCGCTTCCTGCTGACCGACGCACCGCCGGTCACCCATGTGCGGATGGACATCTTCCCGGACGGTGCCATCGCCCGCCTGCGCCTGCACGGCTCCCTGACCGAAGAGGGCTCCCGCCGACTGCGGGCCCGCCACGCGGAGTTGAGCTGACGTCATCGGTTCCGGAGGGGCCGAGCTGCACCCGCGGCCCCTCCGGCCCTCCGGCTCCCCGGTCCCCGGTCCCGGTCCCGGTCCCCGGTCCCGGTCCCCGGTCCCGGTCCCGGTCCCGGTCCCGGTCCCCGGTTCACGGTTCACGGAGGCGTGAACGACCGGCAAAATTCCGCGACTTGGCATTGACATGCCATCTACGCGCGTCACCATAGGGTGGCATGAGATTCCCCCCACGTCTTAGCCGTATCGGTGCCGTCGGAGCCCTCGCCGCCGCGATGTTCGTCGGTGGTCCAGCGCTCACCGCCGCCCCCGCGACCGCAGCGCCGGTGGCGCAGTCCGTGGTCGCGGCCCCGCAGATCACCGCGGTCGGCGACATCTGTGAGTCGAAGCTCCCGGCCGAAGCCCACGACACCCTCGACCTCATCGAGCAGGGCGGTCCCTACCCCTACCCCCAGGACGGCACCGTCTTCCAGAACCGCGAAGGCATCCTGCCGGACCAGGAGCAGGGCTACTACCACGAGTACACCGTCAAGACCCCGGGCTCCGACGACCGCGGCGCGCGCCGCATCGTCACCGGCGAGAAGGACCAGGAGGACTACTACACGGCCGACCACTACGAGTCCTTCGACCTGATCGACTACACCTGCTGACCGGGCCTCCGACCGGGCGACAGCCCGAGCCCCCCACCAAGCGTGCTCCGCGGCAAAGCCGCGGAGCACGCTTGCGTCTGGTTGCTCCCTTCGCGGGGTTCCCGTTCGAGGTGTGGTTCTTCCGCTCCGGTACGGGACCGGCCGCCGGCCCGCCGTCCACCGCGATCCGGCGCCGCCTGCGCGCCATCCCCCGCAACTGAGAACGATCAGGCAGCGGTTGTCCCGTAATGGGACGACGGTCGCCGCTTTGCGGGTAACGTTCAGCCCTTACCCCAGGTGTCCCGCCACCCGGGGGTGGCTTACCGGGCGTAAACGGGTAACGTTTCCCCACAGAGAGTGATGCGTGGGCGGTAGATATGGGGAGTTACCGGTGAGAAACGGCCCGGAAGCGGTTACCTGCGGTGAGGCCATGCTGTTGATGCTCGCCGAGCCCGGTCTCCCACTGGAACGTGCGACGCAGTTCAGACGTTCCGTGGCGGGTGCCGAGTCCAATGTGGCGGCGGGGCTTGCCAGGCTGGGCCACTGGGCCCGCTGGATCGGCCGCGTCGGGGACGACCCGGCCGGTGAGGCCGTGCTGCGGGAGCTCCGTGCCGACGGCGTCGATGTCTCCTGCGCCGAGATGGACCCCGAATCGCCGACCGGTCTCCTGCTGCGCGACAGCCATCCGCACCGCGCCATCGATGTGCAGTACTACCGCGCCGGTTCGGCCGCCTCCCTGCTCAGCCCCGCGCAGATCACCCCCGAAGCCCTCGCGGGAGTACGGCTCGTACACGTCACCGGCATCACCGCGATGCTCTCCGACGACGCCGAGCAGGCCACCCGCGCCCTCATCGAAGGCGCCCGGCAGACCGGCGCCACCGTCTCCTTCGACCCCAACGTCCGCCGCAAACTGGGCACCGAGCACGAGTGGATCCGGCGCGTCGGCCCGCTGCTGCGCGAGGCCGATCTCGTGCTCGCGGGCGAGGACGAGCTGGAACTGCTGCTGGGCGCGGGCCCCGACGAGGGAGCCAAAGCCCTGCTGACGCTCGGCCGAGCCAGCACGGTCGTCGTCAAGCACCGCGACCACAGCGCCGTTGCACACACCGCCGAAGGCCGGTGGCGGCAGCAGCCGTTCGAGGTGCCCGTCGTCGACCCGGTGGGCGCCGGCGACGCGTTCGCCGCGGGCTGGCTCTCCGCGCGGCTGCGCGGACTCGACCACCAGCAGGCGCTCGCCGAGGCGGCCTGCGTGGCCGCGCTCGTCATCCAGGCCCCCGGCGACATCGACGGACTTCCCACGGCCGCAGCGCGCGACCGCGCACTCCAGGCGTTCACCCGGGGCATCGACCCGGTGCACCGCTGACCGCACTGACCGCACCCGGTACGGCCCGGTACGGCGAGGGCCCCCGGCCCCATCCGACAGATCAAGAGAGGCGGCGAACTGCCGTGTACCGCTGGGAGATCACCAGGGCGGCGCTGGAACAGCGCGTCTTCGCCATCGTCCGCGCGGACAGCTACGAGAAGGCCACCGCGACGGCCGACATCCTGCTCGGCGCGGGGCTCACCAGCCTGGAGATCTCGCTGACCACACCGTACGCACTGGATGCGATCAGCACGCTGCGCCGCGAGACCGGCGACGACTCGGTGATCGGCGCGGGCACCGTGCTCGACAGCGCCTCGGCCCGGCTCGCCGTCGACGCGGGCGCCCGCTTCCTCGTCTCACCCAGCCTCGACGAGGAGGTCATACGCACCGGACACCGCTACGGCGTGCCCGTCTTCCCCGGAATCACCACCCCCACCGAGATGGTCCGCGCTTTGGAGCTGGGCGCCGACGGGCTCAAGCTCTTCCCCGCCTCGCAGTACGGGCCCGGCTGGCTGCGGGACGTACGCGCTGCGCTGCCGCAGGCCCCCGTGCTGCCCACCGGCGGAGTCACCGTCGAGGCAGCACCCGAGTGGATCGCGGCGGGTGCCGTCGCCTGCGGTATGGGTTCCGCGCTCACCGAGGGCGAGGACCGGGAGACGGTCGCCAAGCGGGTCACCGACCTGCTCCAGCGGCTGGAGGATGCGGTGCCGGCGGAGAGCAAGGGCAGCCACGGCTGAGCAGGGAGCGCAGGGGTTCCCGCCCTGGCCGAAAACGCACCGGTGAAGTACCGGGCACCGGCTCCTACGCTCACCGTATGGCTGACCAGAGCGTGCTGGAACCGAGTCCGGACACCGACGGAATCGTCGATCTCGTCGCGCTGGGGGACGACTTCGTCCGCGACCCCTACCCCGTCTACGCCGCGCTGCGCCGACGCGGCCCCGTACACCACGTCCGGACCCCGGAAGGGGCGCTCGCCTGGCTGGTGGTCGGCCACGAGGCGGCGCGCGCTGCGCTCACCGACGAACGCCTCTCCAAGAGCTGGGCGAACGCCTCCCCGGACGCCGGGGGCCTCGTGGTCGCTCCCGGCACCCACATGCTGATCAGCGATCCGCCCGACCACACCCGGCTGCGCAAGCTGGTCTCCAGGGAGTTCACCCCGCGCCGTATCGCCGCGCTGGAACCGCGAATCCGGGAGCTGACCGCCGGACTGCTGGACGCCATGCTGGCGAGCCCCGACGGGCGGGCCGACCTGGTCGCATCCCTGGCCTTCCCGCTCCCGATCGCGGTGATCTGCGAACTGCTGGGCGTGCCCGACCTGGATCGGGAGCGCTTCGGCGCCTGGTCCGACCACGTGCTGAGCGCCGCGCCGGAGGAGGAGAGAAGGGAATCCGTACAGGCGCTGGCCGGCTATCTGGCCCAGCTGCTGGAGCGGCAGCGCGCGCAGCCGGGCGACGACCTGCTGAGCACCCTGATCCGCACCAGCGACGAGGACGGGGACCGGCTCTCCACCGACGAACTGCTCGGCATGGCCTGGCTGTTGCTGATCGCCGGGTACGAGACGACCGTGGGGCTCATCGCCAACGGCACCCTCGCGCTGCTGCGCCACCCCGACCAGCTCGCCGCGCTGCGCGCCGACCCGACGCTGCTGCCGGGGGCCGTCGAGGAGATGCTGCGCTACGACGGTCCGGTCGAGGTGTCCACCTTCCGCTTCACGCTGGAGCCCGTCGAGATCGGCGGCACCCTGATACCCGGAGGCGGTCAGCTCGTACTGCCGGTTCTGGGTGACGCCGACCGCGATCCGGAGCGCTTCCCCGACGGCGACCGCTTCGACATCCGCCGCGAGGCACGTGGCCACCTCGCCTTCGGCCACGGCATCCACTTCTGCCTGGGCGCCCCGCTGGCCCGCCTGGAGGCGCGGATCGCCTTCGAGATGCTGCTGGAACGTACCGCCTCGCTGGAACTCGACGCCCACCCCGCGGCGCTGGAGTGGCGGGAAGGAACGGTGCTGCGTGGGGTGACGAGTCTGCCGGTGCGCTTCGGGTGAGCCGGCCGGCGCGGGGTGGGTGAGAGGGGTGGGTGAGCGGGGTGGGTGACCCGCTGCCGGGGGTTGGTGGCGGGTCAGGTGCAGGGTGAGGTGTCGGACGGGAAACGTGTTGTGAAGCCCGGCGCTGTGGTCTGGACCGGCTCGTAGGCTACTGACATGCGGATCAGTCAGTGCCGGGAAGAAGACCTCGACCTGCTCGACCAGCACATGCCTTCCCGCGGGGTTACCTCGCATCATGAGGCCCGTTACGCGCGGCACCGGGAGGGCAGCGCCACCTTTCTCGTCGCCTGGCGGGACCGCCGCCCGGTCGGAAGCTGCGAGGTCCGCTGGGAGGGGTGCGCGGCGCCGGAAGTGCGGGCGGTACACCCTGACTGCCCCGAGGTGAACGGGCTCGGCATCTGGCCCGAGACGCTGCGCTCGCAGGGCATCGGCACCGCCCTCATCCGTGAGGCCGAGCGGCTTGCCGCGGACCGGGGGTGCCCAATCATCGGTCTCGGGGTCGAGAAGAACAATCCGCGCGCCGACGCGCTGTACCGCCGGCTCGGCTATCACGCCTCGGTGCCGTATCTGGACTGCTGGAGCTACGAGGACGGGGCGGGGGTGGCTCATCGGGTGGCCGATGCCTGCCTCTTCATGG